>JADFIT010000032.1 GCA_022566515.1 Gemmatimonadota bacterium | reverse complement strand
GCCGATCTGGAAGCCGAAGTAGCCCTCCAGTTGTGCCTGGAAGAGCACGTACCGGTCGCATCCATAGAACGGAAAGAATCTGGTGGCGATGAAGTTCATTGGCGAGGTGGAGACCCGAGAATCGCGTGCGCCGCAGTCCATCACCGGCATCATGTCGACTGGATCGTCGAGGAAGCGCGGGAAGCCGGGGAGTCCCGGCAAGCTTCCGGCGCCGCCGAGTGCGTGTTGGAACTGGGGGGGCAGCGCCTCGTTGTTGAGAATCCCTTCGGCGACGAAACGGAAGTTGAGGCTCGCATCGCCTACTGCGTTGTAACGCCGCACGTCCAGGAAACCCTTCGTAAACGTCGCCTCCATGGTTGGGAGCCCTGCAAGTGGCGGCCCGCGTGTTCCGTCCAGTAGAACGAGTCCCACTTCCCTAATGTTGAGATCCCCGCCGAACGTCTGCATGATCTCTGCGTCGATTTTCCATCCCCTGGCAAGACCCGCCGGTCGACGGGGGCGGTTGTCATACCGGACGGCGGCTGATGCCGAATGCACTTTGCCTTCGGCGACTAGTGGTTGGAGCCGCCATGGTGTGTTGTTCTCGAATATCGAGCCGGGATTCCCCGAGGGCACCAGATCATGCCGCTCGGTGCGAACCTCGATCCCGGCGGAAAAGGGAGAATTGCGGGGAGCATAACTGGAGAATGCCACGACCCCCTGCCGGTTGTGATAATCACGATAGTCGTGGTGAAAGATTCCCGCGCTGAGCGAGTTTTCGATGTTGGAGAAACCTCGACTCTCGATGGCTCGCACCTCGGAATAGAATTCCACGCCTACGGTGATCCGCCGCGAGCCGAGAAGGAGTTTTTCGCCTCGGAAGGAGTATCCAACGGCATCCAAACCGCCGGCGGGATCTGTCCGGACAGTAGCGACCGCGCGTCCCAGGAACGGCTCGGGCCCTTCGGAGCGGGCCGCAACTCCTATCTGGAAGGGAAACCCCTCGAGGCGGTTGTATCCGTTATCCCCTAAGCCGGCCGCGATCCCTACTGACGACCTCTGTGCCCGCGATCCCTGGTTACCTTCGTCTTGCCGCGCGGCGAGCGGCTGGTTGAACAATGCCGGCGTCATGAATAGAGCAAGGATTAATCGCATGGTGTTGTCTGTTGGATCGACTCTGTCGTTGGTTTCAAATCTACGGCGTCCCGCAACAATACCACCGTGCGCCCAGAACGTGCCATTCGTAACCCCCCGGGTAGTGTGTTGCCATACGGGGAGCCTGCCGTCGGAAGGGTTGCTGTCCCAGGGGCGTCAATCGATCGTGTCCCACTCTCGTTCCGGTTGCCTGATTCAGCCGATCCGGCGATCATGAGGAATAGACTGGTCCACCATTGACTCGAGAGATCGCTGCCGAGAACAATCATGATATCCTGCAAGAGGGATTTGTTTTCCCTCCCACGCGACCAGCACTATCTCAACTGTGCATATATGTCGCCGCTCTCAAAGCGTGTCGAGGCAGCCGGTCTGGAGGGAATCCGCCGAAAGGTCGTACCTGCGGACATCACGCCGGACGATTTCTTCAAAGGTCCGGATGCGGTGCGCAGGCTGTTTGCAAAATTGATCGGCGTATCCGACCCCGAGCGGATAGCCATCGTTCCGTCGGTGTCGTATGGCATATCGACGTTCGCGAAGAACACGATGGTCTCGCACGGCCAGAACGTGGTCACGCTGCTGGATCAGTTTCCCTCGCACGTGTATCCGTGGCGGCGGCTCTGCCGTGAAACCGGTGCCAAGCTCAAGGTTGTTATTCCTGCTTCGCCGGGTCCGGGAAGGGCGGAGAGCTGGAACTCCGCGTTGCTCGAAGCCATCGATGCCGACACCGCTGTCGTTGCGGTGCCCAACGTTCACTGGACCGACGGCACCCGCTTCGACCTGGAAGCCGTTGCGGCCCGGGCGCGTGACGTTGGCGCGGCTCTCATAGTGGACGGAACCCAGTCCATCGGTGCTATGCCCTTCGACGTGCGCCGGATTCAACCGGATGCGGTGGTGTGCGCCGCGTACAAATGGCTTGGGGGACCGTACTCGATTGGTGCTGTGTACTGCGGCCCGCGGTACGATGACGGCGTGCCTTTGGAGGAAGGCTGGCTCGCTCGTACTGGGAGTGATGATTTTAGCCGCCTGGTGGATTACCAGGACGAATATCGCGGTGGTGCCGTTCGGTACGACGTTGGAGAGGTCAGTAACTTCATCTTGATTCCGATGTTCAGGGCGGCGCTGGAGCAGCTGGCAGAGTGGGGAGTGGACAATGTGGCTTCCTACTGTCGACAGCTCACTGCCCAGTTGATAGTTGATCTTCTCGAGGCGGGGTTCAGCGTGACGGATGAGCGCTGGCGCTGCGGTCACATGTTCGGCTTCCGCGTTCCGTCCGGGTATGATCAGGCGGCGCTGCGAGAGCGGCTGGGTGCCGAGAAGGTATCGGTGGCGTTGCGTGGCAACGCCATCCGAGTGGCGCCGCACCTCTACAATGACGAGGGTGACATAGAGGTGTTGCGGAAGTCGCTTGCTCTGCCATGACCGAACCGAACCGACCCTAGGGGAGCTAGCCCTTGAAACTCGTGGGCGGTACGTTTCGTACTGACACGTTGGGAGGAGACATATAAGGTGGTTGAACTGATGGTGGCACTTGGACTCGGCGGTTTCGGGTACTTCAAGACTCGCAGATTTGTCCGTGAGAAACTGCGGTTCGTGGAGGCAGTTCAGCGGCCTGTCGCTCCGGTGGTTGCCGGGTTGGCGACCGGGGTCGCCGCCGGTGTGCTTGTCTTCGTGTTGCCGTTCGTGGGAGGCTTGACTATTCCCGTGTTGGCGGGTCTGGGGATCGGAGCGGGCGTCTCGCACGGGGCCAAGGATTCGAAACGACTGCCGCCAGCGTAGGAATCGGGTGTAGGTGGTGGGTCTTGGCGATCCTGCGACCGGCGAGAAAAGGCGCCCCCTCGACTGATGACCGCCCTATTTGCTGTGGCCATGTCGGGAGGACCTCCTCCCTCCTATCCCATCACAGTCCATGTCCGGTCGCCTCCTCGCAGGAGGCTCTCGATGCTGGCTTCGCCGTCGGCTACCTCCTCCTGCTGTTTCACACCATCGCCGTACGTTGGTGCCGGGTCGCAATAGATTACGCCGAGGGCCACGGGGAGCGCGGGCGGCTCCATCACTGCGAGGAGCGACGCGAGTGTACGGTTGGTTTCGTCGTGGATCAGGATGTCGTCTTGGGTAATCCCGTTCTCACCGATCGTAACTGCCTCTAGTTCGAACTTTCCCGGTGTGACTCGCAAACCGTGGCTGTCGTCGGCGCCGTACAGCAACGGTTTGCCGTGCTCGAGGTGAAGCTGTCGCTCCACGGCCACGCTCTTGTCGGTGATGTGGCTGAACACCTTATCGTTGAATACGTTGCAGTTTTGCAGGATCTCAACTAACGACGCTCCACGGTGCTCGTACGCGCGCTTCAAGATTTGGGGCATCCGCTTCTGGTGGGTGTCTACGGTGCGCGCGACGAACCGCCCACCGGCGCCCAGGGCCAGCGCGGCGGCCGAGATAGGGTTCTCCACCGATCCCTTGGGCGTGGAGGGAGACCGGGTGCCTCGCCGTGACGTGGGCGAGTACTGGCCTTTCGTCAGTCCGTAGATCTCGTTGTTGAACAACAGGATCTGGACATCGACGTTGCGTCGCAACACGTGAATCAGGTGGTTGCCGCCGATGCTGAGGGCATCGCCGTCGCCGGTGACGATCCAAACGTCCAAGTCCGGATTGGCGAGCTTGATCCCGGTGGCGATAGCCGGCGCGCGTCCGTGAATCGTGTGGAATCCGTAGGTGGACATGTAGTAGGGAAAACGGGCCGCGCAGCCGATGCCCGACACAAAGACGGTGTTTTCTCGCCGCACTCCCAGCTCCGGCAGCGTGCGCTGAACGCATTTCAGGATCGCATAGTCTCCGCAACCGGGACACCAGCGAACCTCCTGATCGGTAGTGAAATCCTTCGCGGTCAGTTGGCCGGTAGCGGTCCCTGTCATGATGCGTCTCCCATTCGTGTGCGTATTGCATCCAGGATCTCGCTTACCCTGAACGGTTTGCCGGACACTTTGTTCAAGCCCTCTGCGTCAATCGCATAGGTGCTCCTGAGCAGGGTCAGGAGCTGGCCGTTGTTCATTTCCGGCACGAGTACTCGATCGAATCCGTTCAAGAGGTCGCCGAGGTTCGATGGCAGCGGCACTATGTACCGGATGTGAATGTGTGCCACCGAGTGCCCTTCTTCACGCGCCTGCCGCACAGCCTGGTTGATTGGGCCGAAGGTGGATCCCCAACCAACGAGGACCATCACGTCCGTCTCTTCCCCGCACTGAATCTCCTGCTGGGGAATGTCTCGTGCGATGCCGGCGATCTTCGCCGCCCGCACATCCGTCATGTGTTGGTGGTTTTCCGCGTCGTAGGAGATATTTCCCGTGACGGAGTCCTTTTCGAGGCCGCCGATGCGATGCTCGAGTCCCGGCGTTCCCGGAATTGCCCACGGTCGGGCCAACGTATCGGCGTTCCGCGCAAACGGCTGAAAGCCCTCCGGGTCGGTGCGAAACTTCACCGGGAACGATGGCAGGTCGTCCGTGTCAGGAATGCGCCAAGGTTCTGCTGCGTTGGCGAGATATCCCTCGGTCAGCAACATCACCGGCGTCATGTACTTGGTGGCGATTCGCACGGATTCTATCGCGACTTCGAAGCAGTCGGTGGGAGTGGACGCGGCGAGGACGGGCAGCGGCGCGTCCGCATTCCGGCCGTAAACCGCTAGGTATAGATCAGACTGTTCCGTCTTGGTGGGCAATCCCGTCGACGGGCCGGCACGTTGTGTGTTGACGATGACGAGTGGGAGTTCCGTGCTGATCGCGAGCCCGATGGCCTCGGTCTTGAGCGCTATGCCGGGACCGGAACTCGATGTCACGCCGAGCGCCCCTGCATACGAAGCACCGATGGCGGAGCACACGGCTGCAATTTCGTCTTCGGCCTGAAAGGTCGTAACGCCGTAGGCCTTGAGATTGGCAAGGTTGTGCAGCAGCGGCGATGCAGGCGTGATTGGGTAGGAGCCTAGCATGATCTTGAGCCCGGCGGCGCGGGCGCCCACTACGAGTCCCCAGGCGAGAGCCTCCGTCCCCGTCACGGTGCGGTACACACCTGGAGCGACATCGGTCTTGGCCACCGTGAACCCTACGAGGTTGCTCGACAGCTCCGCCGTTTCTCCGAACGCGTGTCCGGCGTTGAGGGCAGTGACATTGGCCTTGGCGATCTCAGGACGCTTCGAGAATTTCTTGTTGAGCCATTCGACCGTCGCCCGGCGGTCTCGGTCATACATCCACAGCATCAGGCCGAGCGTCCAGAAGTTCTTGCACCGCAGCG
Source organism: Gemmatimonadota bacterium (assembly GCA_022566515.1). Classification (GTDB taxonomy): domain Bacteria; phylum Gemmatimonadota; class Gemmatimonadetes; order Gemmatimonadales; family GWC2-71-9; genus B3T1B10. Next base: position 23,128 of record JADFIT010000032.1, on the reverse strand, counting down.
ATTCCTTCTTCGACAGGTCGAGATCTTTGACCGCCTCGAGCGTCATTTTCGAGATGTCGAGCCGAAGTGTCTGGTACGGCGCGAGAGTGTCGTCTTCGAGCGGGTTGGAGTCGAAGCCGGCTTTGGCGATGTTGCGCCGGTTGAACGTGCCCTCGTCGAGGACGATCATGCCACCCACCTTGAGATCGTCTAGGCTCACCTTGAGAGCAGCGGGATTCATCGCCACCAGCACGTCGGGGGCGTCACCTGAAGTCCGTACCTCATGAGAACCGAAGTGAATTTGAAAAGCCGACACACCGAAGGTGGTTCCGACGGGAGCGCGGATCTCGGCGGGGAAGTCCGGAAACGTCGCGAGGTCGTTTCCGAAGATGGCCGTTTCCTGAGTGAATTGTGCGCCCGTGACCTGCATGCCGTCACCGGAGTCTCCGGCGAAGCGGATCACTACCTCCTCGACGACTTCACGTTGCGGGCTGCGGGCTGCTGCCGTGTTGCCTTCCATTTTCTTCTTTCTTCTCCAAGTTGGCCCCGGTGGATTCGAACCACCATTGCCGGCTCCAAAGGCCGGAGTCCTGCCGTTGGACGAGGGGCCAGTGATGTCGGGTGCCGGGCTGGCGCGATGTAGTTTAGTCGGATACCACGGCGGCCAAAAGTCGTACCAGCCACGGCCGCTCGTCGGGGTTTGGAGGCAGCCCGTGCGCCGGCAGCGCCGGCGCACGGTAACTCTACGTTACCGCTCCTGCGCCCCTACGACGGTGTCAGGGAGCATTCCGCCGAGTCTGCGGAAAGAGGCCATGCCGGTCGAGTCCGCCAGCTCGATGATCGGCATCCCGTCGGAGTAAACTCCTAACACGGCGCGCGTGGTTGTCCCGGTCGGTCCGAAGAACCTCCACTGTGCGGCACCGTCTGCCGACATGTTGAGCGAGGCCCGAGTGGTCTCGGATGCGTCGGAAAACACAATCGCCGGCTCGCCATTGGCAAATGTGCCGAACATGGCGCGCTGGGCCGACACAGTGTCGCCGCTCTCATTGACGAACTTGCTGCCAAAGAGAATTATTTGGCCGGCTCCGTCGTTGCTCGTACTCATGGCGATACGCCGGGATTCGGAGCTGTCCGTCATGACGATGGTAGGGGATCCGTCGTCCCTCATTGCGATCTCGGCCCGCACCCGTCCCTGCTCATCCATCAGGGCTAGCCTCGGCGTGCCGTTGGGATCTACGCCCATCTCTAGGCGCGTGTTTCCCGACGGGTCCGTGTACATCATTCCGATGGATGCTTGGTCGGCCAGCACGCCGAACATGCCTCTCGGAATCCCGTCCGCATCCAGAATCATGAATTGTTTCGCCGATATGGTGTCACCCTGCGGAGCTATCCATGCGGTGAGCGAGAGCCCGCCGATCGCCATCAGAACGGCGCCGAGGGCGAGCTTCACGGTGCGGAGTTGCCTCTCCAGTCGGGCAACGGCCGCCGCCAGGTCAGGACTGTCCAGTCTCATCATGTGCCTCCAAAAGGGTCTGTGTCGTTCCTGTCATGCAGACCAAACTATTGGTCTGTCGCGCCCAAGGCCACCGGTCCGGGGGCTGGATTCGACCGGGTCCGTGTTTGCACCAATCCCCATCCTGCCCTACCGATCATCGACGCGGCTTGTTCCAAATCCGACTCCGACCGGTAGATCCCGACGATTGCAGATCCGGAACCCGACATCCTTACCAACAACGGCCTGGTTTGAGCCATCCGCTCGAATGCCTCGCGGATTCGGGGTTCCCGTCCCCACACTACGGACTCGAAGTCGTTGCCGCCAAGGCGCCCGATGCTGCCCCACGTCCGCAAGGCGTCGGGATCCAATACGATGGCCCCTCGAGGAGTGGGGTATCCACCAGCCCGGTCCAGAAGCTCGTAGGCCGTCACGGTCGAGATCCCCACCTCGGGAATCACCAGCAGGGTAGGGGCTCGAGGAGGTCCGGATATCCTGAACAGGCGCTCGCCCCGATTCCACCCCAATGCCATTGAGGAGCCCGAGGCGAAGAAGGGGATGTCCGAGCCGAGTTTGGCTGCAAACTGGAGAACCTCATGGTGCGGTACCGCTCCGCCGGTGAGTGCGTTCACCGCGTGAAGGGTCGCCGCCGCGTCGCTGGATCCCCCGCCCAAGCCCGCCCGCACCGGGATGTTCTTCTTCAAGTGGATCCTGACGCCAAATCTCTCGCCGGTCGCCGCCAGCATAGCGCGAGCCGCACGCACAGCGAGGTTGTCTTCGGTGGGTCCCGTGTCCGCACCATCTATCTCGATGTCGATCCCTCTCGCGGTGCGCTCTACCGAGATCTCGTCAGCCAGCTCCAGCAGAGAGAACACGGTTTCTATGCCGTGAAATCCGGTGGATTCTCGACTCAGCACGCGCAGGAACAGGTTGATCTTGGCGTGGGCTCGGATGCTTACAGTGTCGGGCGTCGAGTTGCTCACTACGGTGTACTCGGAGGAGAGGGAACGTCAGAAAATAGCCACTGAATCCGATTCCGTGGCTATTTATCGAGTATTTCTTTCTCGGGGTGCGCAGTCCGCAGATCAGCGAGATGCAGATGCGCCCGGGACAAGGACCACAGACCGAGCACCGTGATCGGAACGAAGGTGAAGAGGTGGTATCCAACCGCATACGACACCGCCAGCCCCGGCGCAATCCCATAGAGAATCAATGTCGCTTTGGTGACGGCTTCGAATACGCCGAAAAACCCCGGGCCCGATGGGACCGAGACGCCGAACGCAATCAGCGATTGTAGGACGAACGCAGCTGTCCAGGGCACGGGTAGGTCGAACGCCACCATGCACAGCAAGAACGAGATGCCGTTCGCTCCCCAGATCACGAACGACCATACGGTGACGAGGCCCAACCGCTTCCACTCCCGGAGCACGCCGAGGCCATCGAACACGCCCCCCATGGCGCTGATCCCCTTTTCCGCCCAACCGCCCGGGAGGACCGCCTTCAGGGTCTTTCCTACGATCCTCAGTGTTGGATCCGGCCAATGCACGGCCCACACGGCAACGCCGAGCGACACCACGAACAACAGCGCTGCGACGCCGATGATCTGACCGAATGTGAATGGGCCCACAGGGGTGGTCATCTCGAAGTCGGTGAGCAACACTGCTAGCGCCAGCATCGTCAGCAGCATCAGCCCGTCCATCATCCGCTCGACCACCAGCGTCGCAGCAACAGTCATGAACGGGACCGCCGTCAACCGTGTTGCTGCATACACGCGCGCCACCTCGCCAGCTCGGGCGGGGAGGAGGTTGTTGGCCATGAAGCCGATGGCCGTTGCATGCCAAAGAGGAACGAAGGGTAACTTTACCCCATCGAGTTGTATGATATACTGCCACCGGATGGTCCGCAGTGGGAACACGAGAGTGGCTGTCACTACGCACCCGAGGAATGGAAAGAAGCGGGCAGTGCCCAGGTGCCCTACCACTTCGGCTAGGTGCACGTCGTGGAGCGCCCACCATAGAAGGATACCCGAGATCAGGAGCCCTGCGACCGCGGCTCTGCCCATGGGGGATCTGTTAGCTGCTTTGTCGGAGGCCAAGCTCGACGAGGTCGAAGATTTCTTCCAGCAGTTCCTGATGGTCCGCAGGCACCCCGATTTGGAGCTTTTCCTTGAGGGCCATCGCTTGTCTCAATGCTGCAGCACCGGTGAAGCAATATTCTGTGATCGGAGCGATTTCCTCGTCTGATTGGGTCACCCAACCAACATCCTCGACGGCTGCAGGGTGGGCCGGCAAAACCGCTGGGCCCGGGGCCGCCTCACCCACTGGCTGCTCGAAAAGCTCGGCGAGCGGCGTTCCGGCACTTCCCGCGGCGAGCAGGTGATCGTAGTCGGTAAAGCTCGCGGCAAGCCAGTCGTCACCGCTTGGTTGTTGGGGCGATACCGGCTCGACCGTGGCCTTGACTGGCTCCGGTTCTGCGGACGCGACTGGCTCGACCACCGTTGCCGGCGTGGGAGCGGGCGATACGGTAACCTCGGTCACCGGTTGCTCTCCCAGCCCGCGTATTGCTGCGGAGACCGGCTGAAGCCGCTCTTCGATGACGGCGGGATCTTCCTCGCCCCAGCCGCTCAGAATGGCACCGGCCTCTCTCAGCGCCGCGGCTAGGGCCGGGGTGTCCGTGACGGCAGCGCCGCCGCCGATCGCATTCCGTACGGCGTGGGCGAGTCTTGTCGTGCCCCGTCCAGCCCCTTCCAACGTGCGAAGCGTAGGCGCCAGTCCATGCGCTCGCAATTGACGTTGGGCGTTGGACTGCGCGCCTTCTAGATCTTCGGCTGCCTGCTTGAGGCACTCGCCGAGAGAAACCATTTCGAGTTGACCGGGTGCGTCCTCCGGAGTCGGCGCCGCGCCTTCACTGAGGACGTGCGGCCCACTGTCGGCGTGATACAGGGTTTCGATGGGGATGATGTCGGGTCCCATCTCCAAGAGCACACCCAACAGCCTCGCAAACTCACCGGCCTCGGGAGCATCCGGATCGGCGTGCCCTGCGGTGGCTATTTCCCGGGACACCCGGCTAATCGCCTTGGCGGCGGCGTCGAACACGTCGCCGGGATTGGGCATCGGTTCGGTGCGGCTTATCATTTCCTGCACGGCCCGTTCGATTCCATCGAGAAGGTCGGGCAGGGGCGGCAAGTCTGAAAGGCTGGCGATGCCGCGGAGAGGCTGTGTGGCGCGGAGGACGGCGTCGAGGGAACTCACGCCCATGGGGTTCTGCGCAAGCGTCCTAGCCGCCTGGTCGAGTGCGCTGCCCACCGCCGCTCCCTCACGTGCGATGAACGCCCTGGTGGCTGCGTCGAGCTGTTGAGGCTGACTCTCCGGCGGCGGTGTGGCGCCCGTAACCTGCTGCAACTCCGAGGCGATGCGCTGGGCGCGCACGGTTTCCGCGTCGGTCCAACTGTTGACGGCCCGGACGAGCACTTTCAGGTCGTCAACAGCCCGAACGGCAAGCTGGCGATGGGCTTCATCCCAAGTGAGCGCGCCGTCGTGGGCGGCCCGAGCGAGAGCCTCGAGGCCACCGGCCACCGCCGCGATCTGTTTTTGGCTTGCCATGAGAGCCGAACCGCGGAGCGCCCGGGCAATCCGATGGAACTCCTGGAAATCAGGACTCGCCGCAGGGGAGGCCAACCCATCGAGGCGTTCGAGGTATTCCCCGGCCTCCATGGTGAAGAAGTCGACCATTCCCATTGGTTGCGTCATCAGAAACATCCCGCGGTAAAGGACGCTAAATTACTGTGCCGCAGTAAGTTAGTCAACGCGAGCCGCCGCAATCAGGGCGCGCATCTCGCTCACTGCGCTTTCGATCCCCACCATGATGCTGCGGCTTACGATGCTGTGGCCGATGTTGAGCTCCTCGATCTCGGGGATCGCGGCCACCAGCTGCACGTTGCGGTAGGTGAGGCCGTGCCCGGCGTGGACGGCGAGCCCGGCAGCCTCGGCGAGGTTGGCAGCCTCTTGCAGACGCTCGAGGGGGGCGTTCGTGTCGCGGTATTGGTTGGCATACTCCCCGGTGTGGAGTTCCACGGCCTCCACACCCAGCTCGGCGGCGCGCTGGATGCTGGTCTTGTCTGGGTCGATGAACAGACTCACTCGCACGCCGACGCCCCGCAGCGTGGCGATGGCGTGCTTCAGCCGCGGGTCTGGCCTGCCCGAGTCGACCGTGAGGTCGAGCCCCCCTTCGGTGGTGATCTCCTCCCGGCGTTCGGGGACGAATGTCGCGTGATGCGGCTTGAGATCGGTGGCGAGCTTCACGATGTCGTCGGCGGTGGCCAATTCCAGGTTCAGATGGGTTGCAATCGCGGCGCACATCCGCATCACGTCATCGTCCAAAATGTGACGTCGATCCTCCCGGAGGTGAATCGTGATGCCGTCGGCGCCGGCGCGTTCGCACGCGACGGCGGCGGCCACCGGGTCCGGCTCGTCGGTGCGCCTGGCCTGCCGCACGGTGGCGACGTGGTCGACGTTCACGAAAAAACGCATCGTTGCCCCGCATACTGTGAGGGTTTAGCTTCGGTTGATAAGGAACATCACGGTGACGGTCCATATGGCGCAAGCTTCTAGCAAGATGTTACTTCTGGGTGGGGTGCTGGCCGTGATGGCTTGTGGCTCCAAGGGGTTCCCGTCGATAATGCTTCCCTTGGATCCAGAAGTGACGCTGAGCCGGTTCATGAGCGCTGTTCAGGCAAACGATCTCATGTCCATGAGCGAGCTGTGGGGTACGAAAGACGGTCTGGCAGCGCGGAAGATGGAAAGAGCCGAACTGAACCAGCGGCTCAGGGTGATGCAAATCATGCTGAAACACGACCGATACGAGATAACGGCCGATGCGTCAATGGCTGGGTTCGACGATAAGACCCGCGCGTACCACCTCCGTCTAGTGAGGCTGGGGTGCCAGGTAGACGTTCCCTTCGAGTTGGTTCGCGTGGGAGAGGGGTGGTTGGTGTCGGTTATCGATCTGACGAAGGCAGGGAACCCCGCCCGGACATGCCGATAGGCGGTGGAACCGGCTGCCGCTTAGCGGCGTTGGTTATTCAGTAAGTTCGAGCAGGATCCCCGAGGTGGATCTTGGGTGCACGAAGGCGATGCGGCGGCCGTGGGCTCCGGTGCGCGGTTGCTCGTCCACCAATTGGTATCCTCGGTCACGGCAGAGTTGCAGCGCGGCGTCGAGATTAGGTACTTGGAAGCAGATGTGGTGGATGCCCGGCCCCCTTTTGGCCAAGAATTTGGCTACGGGACCGTCGTCGGATTGGGGCTCGAGCAGTTCGATATCGACGTCGCCAAAGGGTAGAGAGACTATAGTGGCCCCGTCGGTCGATTCGAGCGGTTTGGGAGACGCGCCGAGAATGTCCCTATAGAAGGCCATGGCGGTGGAGATATCGGGAACCGCAACGCCTATATGAGCGATAGAGGAGTGGTCGGAAGGCACTGATCCTCCGAGGAAGAATTGGAAGTTACATTTCGTTGAACACGCCCGGTCGTCTACGGGCCCAACATAACAGTGGAGAAGGAAGAATGGCAGCTCCTGTACAACTCTCCGACGACGTATTCGATGAGGAGATTGGAAAACACGAAGGTCTGGCTTTGGTCGATTTTTGGGCCACGTGGTGCGGGCCGTGCCAGGTGATTGCGCCGATCATCGAGCAGCTGGCTGAGGAATACGACGGGAAGCTCAAGGTGGGCAAAGTTGATGTCGATGCCAACCAGAAGACTGCTATGCGCTTCAACGTGCGCTCGATTCCCAGCGTGTTGCTGTTCAAGAACGGCAAGCACATCGATACGGTGGTCGGGGCGGTTCCCAAGGCACATCTCGTGGAGAAGATCGAGGCCCACTTGGGGTGAATCCACCGCTCCCCGGGGTCCACCACCCCTGGACGGACAGACGGAAAGACGGACGGTCGGACAGTATTCTAGTCTGGTCGTCCGATTTTCGTTGCCAGAGGCCGATTCTGTCCGTCTTTCCGTCTTTCCGTCTGTCCGATATGAGGGGGGGAGGGCGGTGACGGGCAAACTCTTCGTCGTCGCCACCCCCTTGGGCAACATGGGGGACCTTTCTTCCCGAGCGGGGGAGGTGCTGTGCAGCGTCGACGTGGTGGCGGCAGAGGACACGCGTCGGAGTCGCGTTCTGTTGAGGCACGTGGCGGCACGACCCAAGGTATTGAGCTTTCACGCCCACTCTCCTCAGTCACGAATGGACGAGCTGGTGCGCATGCTCGAGGAGGGGAAGTCGGTGGCCCTGCTCACCGATGCGGGTACTCCTGCCGTCAGTGATCCCGGTGCTGCGCTCGTGGAGCGGGTCCGGGCGGCGGGCGTCGAGGTTGTGGCGATTCCCGGTCCGTCGGCGGTAGTTGCGGCCTTGAGCGTTTCCGGTCTCCCGGCTGACCGTTTCACGTTCTTGGGGTTTCTGCCTCGCAAGGGCAAGGATCGGGATCGCCTGTTGAACGTGGCGGCGGAGAGTCCCATGACCGTGGTGATTTTCGAGGCTGCCAACCGGCTGGTGTCATTGCTGGAAGCCCTTTCCCAGGTGTGTGGTGCCGGGAGACGTGCGGTCGTTACCAGAGAGTTGACCAAGGTGCATGAAAGCGTCAAGGCCGGGACCCTCCCCGACCTCGCGGGTTACTATCGCGAAGAGGCTCCCAAGGGTGAAGTTACCGTTCTCATCGCCAGCAAGCCTCGGGAGCGCAACGTATTTGATGAAGGGATTGTTCGATCGCGAGCACGCGAGTTGCTGGCTATGGGCGAGAGTCGTCGAGACGTGGCGGCCCGATTGGCGGTGGAAATGAACGTGTCCCGGAAGGAGACCTATCGGGTGGTCACCGCGCTATGAGAGCGATCGTGTCGCGCGCCGTGGTCCTAGGGATCGCGTGCGTTGCACCCGTCCAAGTCGTCGGCCAGGAAGCGCGTCCCACGCTCACGATCGGCCGCCTCCATTATGGCGGCGGTGGGGATTGGTATGCCAACCCGTCCAGCCTTCCGAACCTGCTCGCCGAAATCGGCAGGCGCACGTCGCTCCCGGTAGCCGCCCGAGAGCAGGTCGTGACTATCACGGGTCCCGATCTCTGGGACATGCCATTCATCTATATGACCGGCCATGGAAACGTCCTGTTTTCTGATGAGGAAGTGTTGATCCTGCGGCGGTATCTGGAGAACGGAGGCTTTCTCCATGCCGATGACAACTATGGAATGGATGAGTCGTTCCGGCGGGAGATTGCCCGGGTTTTTCCGGAGCGGCCGCTCGTAGAAGTGCCCCTCGACCATCCGGTGTACAGCGTCGTATACGAGATGCCTCTAGGAATTCCGAAGATCCACGAGCACGATGGTGAGCCGGCGCAGGGGTTTGGCATTTTTGTGGGTAACAGGCTGGCGGTCTTTTACTCGTACCAAACCGACCTGGGAGATGGTTGGGAGGATGCCGACGTGCACGGCGACCCGGCCGATGTGCGAGAGCTGGCTTTCAAGATGGGAGTGAATTTGTACGTGTTTGCGGTGGTCGCTGGGCAATGACCAAGACCCGGCTATGGCTGGAGGTTTGGCGCAGCGAAATCGCGCGCCGTGAGCTGGGAACGGCGCTGTTGTCGACCGGCGCTGCCACGCTGGTGGCCCTGGCTGTGGGGGTCGTCCTTGGACGGGTGGGGGCATATCAGCTGATTCCGCCCCTGGTTGTGCTGGCTTGGCTCACGGCCGCGGCCGCGGTGGTCTGGGGGGTGCGCAGGTATCGCCGTCGTATCAGGGAGGCGAGCGTGCATCGCTTGGCGGGAAAGTTGGAAGCCATCGGCGGCCTGCGGCGGGGTTCCGTGGAGGGTGTGGTGGACGACGGCATCCGTGGGAGCCCGATGCTCTTCGACGCTGCGGACCATCATGCCCATTCCTGGCTGGATCGACAGGGTGGCAAAGCGATCGCCCCGGTACGCAGCGCCGGCATCCGCTCACTTCGTTTGAGCGCCGTCGCCGGAGTCGTCGGTGTGTCGTTGCTTGCACTTTCCGGTCCTGCCTCCCGTCGAGGCTCCACTTTTTGGCATCCGATATCGGTGCTCGGCGCTGCGCGAGGTGCCGTAACCATCACTCTCGATCGAGAGGAAGTCCGTCGCGGCGACAGCGTGACGGTTTCCATAATCGCTGAAGGGCGCCGCACCGCCACACTGTGGAGTCGCGCCCCTGGAGAGCCCTGGAACACGACTGCAATCGAGTTGGACACGGTGGGACGAGCGAGTACCACGGTCGGGCCTTTGGACAGCGACCGGTTTTTCCGCGCGGTGAGCGGGCGGAGTACCTCCGAAACCGTGCAGGTGCGTGTCGCGTTTCCGGCTTTCCTCAGCGACCTCATTCTCTCAGCGGAGTTTCCGGCGTACTTGGAGCGTGCCGATGTGCCGCTCTATCCCGGTGATAGCGTGTTCTTGCCTGTGGGCACTCGAATACGGGTGCAGGGTCGCGCCACCGTTCCCATTAGTTCGGCTGCGTGGAGCATTGCTGCTGCTAACTCGGTGAGCCTGGAGGTGCAGGGCAGCGGATTTTTCGGTCGCACCACCGTTCGTCGGGGCGGTGATTGGGAACTCGTGGTGTTGCTCGAAGCTGGCCGCAAGTTGGAAAGCGCCAATCCGGTGCTCCATGTGGTGGCAGTTCCCGACAGTGCGCCGCAGATAACGGTGCCCGTTCCGGGTGTCGACACCACCGTTGCCCCGTCATTGCGCCAACTGCTGGTCATCGATGCCCGGGACGACCACTTGCTCACTCGGATCGAGTTGACTACCCGGCGTGCGAGTCGCACCGGGAACGGCGGTCATACGGAAACCGACACTATTCCACTCCCTGTAGGAGGCACAGACAGGGCGGTGTTGCAGTGGGTGATCGACCTGAACGACCGCGGTTTCCTGCCGGGCGACACCGCCTATTACAGAGTCCGCGCCGTTGACAACGCTCCGAATCCGCAAGTGAGCGAGACGAGGGAGTTCGCGCTCTATCTCCCGTCGCTCGGTGACATTCGCAACGCCGTGCGTGACGCAGCCGACGATCTGGTGAGCGATACCGATTCGCTGTTGCGCGCGCAACGCGATTTGGCGGAGGCAACGCGCGACCTGGCGGCCGAAGGGGACCGGCGCGACGACGCGGCGCGCGGCGATGCGAACGACCGCATGGATTTCCGCTCGGCTGAAGAGGCGGCGGAGATCACCGATGAGCAGGAGCAACTGTTGGACCGTGCCAGGGAGTTGACGGACCAACTTCAAGAGCTAGCGGAGTCGGGGTGGGACGCCGGCATCACAGATCCGGAATGGCACAAACGGCTAGCCGAGCTGCAACAGATGCTGGAGCAGGCCATCACGCCCGAGATGCAGGAGACACTCGAGCAATTGCACCAGGCGCTGGAACAGCTGGACGCGGAGGCGGTGCAGGAACTCCTAGAGCAACTTGCGGAAGCCCAGGAGAAGTTGCGCGAGCAGTTGGAGCGGAGCCGCGAACTGTTCGAACGAGCGGCGCTGGAAGGACAGATGTCCACGCTGGCCGACGACGCCGCGGAGCTGGCCGACCGGCAGAATCAGTGGAACGAATCGGTGGAGGACGCCGGGCAGTCGGATTCGACGCTCGCTGCAAACGAAGCGGCGTTGGCCGCTGAAGCGGAGCGTCTGCGGGACCGACTCGATCAGCTCCAGGAGGCGCTCGATCGGGCTCAGGAGGGCGGCGAGCAGGTGCAGCAGTCTCAGCAGAGTACCGAGCGGGCAGTACAGCAGATGCGTCAGGCAGCCCAGCAGGCGTCACAGGGGCAGCAACAGCAGGCCCGACAATCTGGTGAGAGTGCCAGCCAAGACCTCGAATCGGCGGGAGACGGACTGCGTGAGCAGCTCGAGCAAATGCGCCAAGATTGGCGCGAGGAAGTGATGAGGATGATGGATGACGCGCTGATCGAGACCGCGGACCTGGCCGAACGCCAGCAATCTGTGGAGCAACGCTTGCGGCGCGGCGAGTCGGGGGGAGAGGTGCGGGGCGATCAGGCGGCGATTCGCGAGGGTGTCGACCGCGTCATCGATCGGCTCCAGAACGCCGCCGGGAAGAACGCGCTCGTGTCTCCCAACTTGAGCGCCGCCCTCGGTCTGGCACGGTTGAAGATGACAGAGGCGTTGCAGGAGCTACAGGAGGCGACACCCAACACGCGACAAGCCGGAGAGCGCGCTGGGCGGGCGCTGGACGGTTTGAACGAAGTCGCGTACGCACTGCTGCGAAACCGGGGAGACATCGAGGGATCGGAGTCTGGTTCCGGAATGGCCGAAGCCATGGAACAGATGGCGCAAATGGCGCAGGAACAACAGGCTATGGCATCCGAATCCGGCCAGATGCTTCCGATGATGGTCGAAGGCCGGCAAGAGTTGCTGCAACAGTTGCGCGAGTTGGCAGAGCGCCAGCGTGCATTGGGTGAGGAACTCGAACGAATGGACGCCGAGGGCGCCCCCAACGCCGCCGAGCAGTTGGCCGAGGAAGCGCTGCAGCTCGCCCGCGACCTCGAGGCCGGCCTGCTGGACCGGGAGACAGTGGAACGGCAGGAACGACTGTTCCGCAGACTCCTGGATGCCGGGAGGACCCTGCGCAGCGACGAGGAGGACGAGCGCGAGGAACGCCGAAGCGAGACGGGCGACCAGGCCAACGCTCGGATGCCTCCGGAGCTGTCGGGGCCGCCGGGCCCAGAGGCACGTTATCCGTATCCCAGATGGGACCAACTGCGCCGGTTTACACCCGAGGAGCGCCGCTTGATTCTCGACTACTTCCGGAGGCTGAATGCGGAACGCCGCCAGTAGGCTGAGCGCGGCTTTGGCCCTCGGGCTTCTCCTGTCCCCGGCGCTGGTGGTGGCGCAACAGAGGCAGTCGACGGAATTGTCTGAGGCGTTCGAACTCGAGCGACGTGGCCGCTACGAGATCGCGGCGCGCCGGTTCATGGCGATCCTGGAGCGGAGTCCCACCAATCTGTCCGCGCTGCTTGGCCTCGAGCGGGTGCTGCCGCCTATCGGGCAGTTGGACTCCATCCTTCCCTACATCGGTTCGGCGCTGGTGCTGCAAAGTGGGCACGAGTCCGTGCGCTCGCTGCAGCTCAGGGTTTTTGCCAGTCTCCGTCGCCCCGATCGTCTCACCGACGCTGCACGGGAGTGGATTGTTGCGAGCCCCCGTAGTGCGGAGCCGTACCGGGAGTGGGCCTCGGCGTTGGAGCGGATGGGTGACGTTGCAGCCGCGAGGGCCGTGCTCGATGTGGGATCCGGGCGAATCGGTGGGGCAGCCTTGTCACAGGAAATGGCCGAGCTGGCAGTGCTCGATGCTGACTGGGTGGCGGCCGCGCGGTACTGGCGCGACGCCACGCTGGAGAGCCCAGCCTTGTTGAGCGCCGCCGTGACGAACTTGATCCAGGCGCCGTTGGGGTCGCGGGAGTCGATCTTGGATGTTCTGGCGGACGACAAGAACGATCGTTCGAGCGGGCGCATGGCGGCGGATCTGCTAGTGTCTTGGAACCGGCCGGAGGAGGGTTGGGTGTCGCTCGACCGCTCGCTGCCGAGCGACGCCCAAGAGGCCGTGCGGCTGCTGCGCCGGTTTGCCGACCGTGCCGGCCTCGTGCGGTCCGAAGAAGGGGCGCGCGCTCGCGGCATGGCCCTCGAACGGCTGGCTCAACTCTCCGTTGGCTCTGCGGCTCAGCGCGCGAGAATCGATGCCGCCGGCGCGTATGCCGATGCCGGAGAGCGAGCCGCTGTAGAGCGGATGCTCCAACAGATTTCCGTGGCCGCGGGGGCAGGCAGTGGTTCTAAAGCGGCGGCAGTTGCCACTCTGATCGCCGTAACGGTGGAATCGGGGCGAGTCGAGGAAGCGGAAGCCCGGCTGCGGGACTGGGAAGATCGACTCACCCCTGGCGACGCTGCCTCTCTGCGGCAGCAGCTGTCGTGGGCCTGGGTTGGAAAGGGCGAGTTGGACCGAGCCGAAGCGGTACTGGGAGACGACTCTACTGTCACCGTCCTAGCCGTGCGCGGCTGGATCGCGCTGTATAGGGGCAACATCCGGATAGCGACAGATTTCTTTCGCGGTGCAGGCCCTCGGGCTGGGTCGCGCAAGGAGGTCACCGAGCGCACTGCCGTGCTGGCTTTGTTGCAAGGCATCACCCCTGACTCTGTGCCGCTATTGGGACGAGCGTTACTGCAACTAGCTCGCGGAGACACTGCCACGGCGCTGCAAGCCCTCCATGAGACTGCCGCTGCGCTTCCCCCTCGCGGAGGGCGTGCCGGCGTGTTGACCCATGCCGGCCGCCTCGCGTTGGATCGGCAAGATTACGAAAGGGCCGAAGAGTCCTTCCTCGGTGCCATAGCCGCAGATCCGGCATCGGCCTCCGCACCGGCGGCCGGATACCATCTCGCGCGTGTGCACGAGGAACTTGGCCGCAACGAGGAGGCGCGCGCCCGCTTGGAGAGCCTGATTCTCGAGTATCCCGAGAGTGCCGTCGTGCCGCTGGCTCGACGCATGCTGGATCGTTTGAGGGGGGCGGTGCCGGTACGATGAAGCGACGCCAATTCGTAGAGACGCTTGGTGGGGTGGTCGCCGCCGCGGGATTGGGCGCGTCGGGGACGCCACGCCCCCGCGAGGCGGCATGGTTGCTCATTCCCATGGACGGCGACCAGTCGAATCATCTGAAAGCCTACGGCGTCACGTACCGTGCGCTGCGACGGGGCACAAGGGCCGAATGGCTGCTGAATTTCCGCAGTGGTAGCTTTCTGTTCCCGCTCGACTCGACGACACAGCGTGATGCCGCGTTGGAGGGTGTTTCCACCATACAGCTCACGGACGCGGACGTCGTAGACGTGCGCGGAACGATCGCGGCGAACAACATGGACGCCGTGCCGTTGGAAAAGGCCCCCAAGGTGGCCGTGTACGTGCCACCCAACAACGCGCCGTGGGACGACGCCGTGCGGATGTCGCTCGAATATGCCGGGATCGAGTACGACCGCATTTGGGATGGGGATGTGGTCGGAGGAAAGTTGAGCGATTACGAGTGGCTGCACCTGCATCATGAGGATTTCACCGGCCAGTACTCCAAGTTCTACCTCACCTATAGCGGGACCCCCTGGCTCACGGAAATGGTGCAGCGCAACCAGCAGGCAGCACGAACCCTGGGCTTCGCCTCCGTTCCGGATTTGAAGAAGGCTGTTGCTCGGAACATTCGAGATTACGTGGATCGGGGCGGCTTTCTCTTCGCCATGTGCACCGCCACGGAGACGCTGGAAATCGCGTTGGCGGCTGACGGTGTGGATGTTGCTGCGCGTTATGCCGATGGCACGCCGATGGATCCCGAGGCGTCCGGTAAGTTACGGTGGGACCGCACAATGGCGTTCGATAATGTGCGCTTGGAGCGGTCGCCAATGACCGCTAGCTTCTCGGATGTCGACGGCCACCAGGTGAACAATGCCGCCAAACGGCAGCCGCTAGGAGCGTTCAAGCTGTTTAACTTCGCCGCCAAGATAGACCCGGTTCCCACGATGTTGGTGCAGAACCACCGATCCATCATCTCCGATTACTATGGGCTCACCACATCTTTCATGCGCGAGCGACTCAAGCCGGGAGTTACCGTGCTAGCCGATGAGGAAGGCGCTCCCTGGGTGAAATACATTCACGGGGAATACGGTTCGGGTACCTGGACGTTCTTCGGCGGGCATGATCCGGAAGACCCGCAGCACCGTATTGGAGATCCTCCCACAGATCTTTCGCTCCATCCGAATTCCCCAGGGTACAGGTTGATCCTCAACAATGTGCTCTTCCCGGCAGCCAAGAAGCGCGAGCTGAAGACGTGAGCTGTATCGCCCCTTCGGTCGGCGCGCTTATTCGTCAAGAGATCGCTGCTGCCGGGGGGCGCGAGGTGTCGTTTGTCGCTACAGTGGACGACGACGGGACGCTCGTGGCGGCGCGCGCCGTGGCTCGGGGCACGGTGGAAGCTGTGTTGGCCCTTCCCGGAGTTGCGAGCCGCGGCGAGATGCTGCTCCACAACCATCCCAGTGGCGTGCTGGAGCCCTCGCAATCCGACCTCACCGTGGCCTCGCGGTTGCACGATGCAGGCATCGGGTTCGCAATTGTCGATAACGAAGCCACCTCCATTTACGTGGTCGTCGAGGTGCCGCGCGCTCCGTCGTATCAGTTGCTCGACGCCCCGGCGGTCGCCGACCTGCTTGGCCCCGACGGGCCGATCGCCGGTGTGCTCGGTCAGTTCGAGAACAGGCCAAGCCAGCGCGACATGGCGGCCTACGTGGCGGATACCTACAACGATGGCGGCGTCTCAATACTCGAAGCCGGCACCGGGGTGGGAAAATCTTTCGCCTATCTCGTCCCGGCCATCGAGTGGGCCCGGGTCAACGACGAGCGCACGATCGTCTCGACCAACACGATCAACCTTCAGGAGCAGCTAGTGGGGAAGGACCTCCCGATGTTGGTGCGAGCGGCGGCCGACCGCGACAGGCCGCCTACTTTCGCCCTCCTCAAGGGATGGCGTAACTATCTCTGTCTCCAACGCCTGTCGTATGCGGAGAAAGAGCAGGGCTCGTTGCTGGGGGAGGACAGAACGGAGGAGCTGGCGGCATTGGTGAAGTGGTCGGAGCACAGCACCGACGGCTCACTCGCCGACCTCCCGGATCAACCATCTTCGGAGGTGTGGGACGAAGTGTGTGCCGAGGCCGATCTTTGCACACGGCTGCAGTGCCCGCATTTCGATAGGTGCTTTCTCTTTCGATCGAGGCGTCGCGCCGCAGAAGCCGACATCGTGGTGGTTAATCACCATCTTCTCGCCTCCGACATCGCCATCAGGCGCAACACCGACAACTGGCGTGACGCGGCGGTGCTCCCGCCCTACAAGCGTCTGGTGTTGGACGAGGCCCACCATCTGGAAGACACCGCGGCGCAACACCTCGGGCATCAGGTCACGTGGTTCGGAGTGATCCGGTTGCTTGGGCGGCTCGAGCGCAACGGCAAAGGGTTGATCCCGGCTCTGATCTCCGAATTGCGCCGTCGCGAAGATCTGTTGAGCGCGGCTTCCGTCGAATTACTGCAAACGGACCTGATGCCGGCTCTCCAGGACGCGCGCACTCATGCGCAGCGCGTGTTTGGCTTGCTCGCCGATCTTCTGGTGGATCGGGGCGAACAGGTACTGCGCCTGACAGATGAGTTTTCCAAGGATGCCATTTGGGAGCAAGGGCTGAGCGTTGCCCTCGACAACTTTGTCATCGTGTTGCAGAAGTTGCGCGACGGCGTCGAGACCGTGGCCGATCGGCTGGAGCTGGACGAAGAGCCGGACGGTCGAACCCAGCTGCTCAAGGAACTCAAAGGTGTCGTCCGGCGCCTCAGCGCCGTGCTCGACGGCATGTTGTTTACTCTGCGGCCGCAACCCGACGCCGCCACTGTCAGATGGATCGAACAGCGGGGCAAGAAACCGACGGGACCTCTCCCGTTCCCGATTGGGCTGGCCAGCGTACCGCTCGATCTGGCACCCATTCTCAAGGAATCACTGTTCGATCGGGTTGACAGCGTGATCTTGACGAGTGCCACGCTCGCAACAGGCGGCGATTTCGACTTCATCAAGAGTCGTATCGGCCTGTCGTTACCCCCGACTCGCATGCGGTTCGAGGAGATCTTGGCGTCGCCGTTCGATTTCGGCGAGCAGTGTCTCTTCGGCATCCCGTCCGACCAGCCGGAGCCCCAGCGTGACGAGCCCCGCTACGACCAATCCGTTGCGTCTGCCATCGTCGAGCTGGCCGAAACCTCTGACGGTGGCATGTTTGTGCTCTTCACCAGCCACGCCGCCCTGCGACGAACCGCCGAACTCGTGCGTCGCCGAGTCGGGAGCCGATGGCCGTTGATGATTCAGGGCGAGGGTCAGAGAGACCGGTTGCTGAGGAGGTTCCGCGAGGCTGGATCGGCCATTCTCTTCGGCACAGACAGCTTTTGGGAGGGGGTCGACGTGCCGGGGAGAGCCCTCCGCTGCCTCATCATCGTGAAGCTTCCCTTCAAGGTGCCAAGTGAACCGGTCACCGCCGCGCGCCTCGAACTGCTGCAGGAAGGCGGCGAAGACGGGTTCACGCGATACCTGGTGCCGCACGCGGCACTCAAGTTGAAACAAGGCTTCGGGCGTTTGATACGTTCCCGCACTGACTTTGGTGTGGTGGTGCTGCTGGATCCTCGCGTGTTGAGCCGGACATACGGCAAGGTTCTGATCCGGTCATTGCCTCCGGCCAGGCAGGCGATCGGCACGTGGCAGGAGGTACGAGCGGCCGCGGAGGAATTCTTCGCGCTGCACGATGTGGGGGCTCCAGCATGAATGTCCTGAGCCAACGTGTAATGCGTCTCCCCACATACGCCGTGGGGCAAATCGCAGAGCGCAAGCGTCAACTCATCGCGGAAGGAGTGGACGTCATCGATCTCGGCGCTGGTGACGCGAACATCGCCCCGCCGGCGGTTGCGGTGGAGAGTTTGTACCGGGCGGCGCAAGAGCGTGCCATGAGTCGCTACGCGTTTCAGATAGGGTCGCTCGAATTCCGCGATGCGGTGGCGCGTTTCATGGAGCGGCGGTTTGGCGTGAGCGTCGATCAGCTGAGCGAAATCCTTCCCCTCATCGGATCGAAGGAAGGTCTGGCGCACCTCCCGTTCGCCGTGCTCGACCCCGGCGATGTCTGCGTGGTGCCTGAGCCAGGATACCCGGCGTACTTGGGTGGAGCCCGACTGGCGGGCGCAGACGTCGAGATATTTCCTCTACGGCCGGAGGCCGATTTTCTCGTAGAGCTGGAAGATCTCTCGCGGGAACGTCTCGCAGGGACGAAGCTCGTTTTCCTGAATTATCCCAACAATCCCACCGCGGCTATCGCCCCGCGCGACTACCTGGAAAGGACGGTTGCCATTTGCCGAAAGCACGACATAGTTATCGCCTACGACAATCCGTATTCCGAGCTAACGTTCGACGGATACCGTGCGCCGAGCATCCTCGAGATACCAGGCGCACGAGAGGTGGCCGTGGAATTCCATTCGTTGTCCAAGAGCTTTGGCATGACGGGTTGGCGGCTCGGTTGGGCGGTCGGGAACTCCGAGGTTATAAAGGGACTATCTAAAGTAAAGAGTTACGTGGACACCGGTGCGTTTCTCGCGGTGCAGCGAGCCGGCGCGGCGGTGATCGATAGAGCGGAGGAGTTGATCGAGCCCGTCCGCGAGCAGTTCAGAGTGGGGAGAGACGCTTTGGTGACTGCCCTCCGCGACGTCGGAATCGATTGCGCCTCGCCCCGAGCGACTATGTATTTGTGGGTGCCGCTGCCCGAAGGAGTGCCGTCTGGAGAGTTCGCACGCAACCTGTTGGAGCAGGAAGGGCTTGCAGTTCTCGCCGGGTCTGTGTTTGGTGAAGGGGGGGAAGGATTTGTGAGATTGTCATTTATCGTGGAACCCGAGCGATTGCGCGAGGCTGCCGTAAGGATGGCCCGTGCCCTAGACCGTTTTTGTGCGGCAAAGGGACGTGCGTAACTTCCTCCCTCCGAAGCCACCGGCTGTGGGGCCGCGCTGGTATGCACTGAGCGCCGCGGTCCACGTGGTGTTTCTTGGTCTCCTCGTATGGGTGAGTACTCACACACGAGACACATACCACGTAATGCGCCTCGTAACGTTCTTTGAAGCCCCGGATGTCACGCGTCGTCAGTTCACCATGCGTGTGTCGGATCCTGTCGGGGTTGGGACGAAGCGGGGTTCGACCAATATCAGCGGCGGGATGGGGCCCGTGAGCATCTCGGCGGTTCCGGTTGGTGCCTACGGTTCCCCTGGTGCCAGGAGACCGGGCGCGTTCCCCGATTCGTTGAGCATAGGGATTCCCGGAGCTTCCCCCAGGATTCCAGGTGCCATAATCGTGGGAACGGGCCGGCGCATCGGGCCGACGTTCGGCGACGGACTGCTCTGGGAGGAGGCCGATGTCGGGATCATCGGTGAGGAGGAGGAGTGGGGGGCGCAGGAGACGCTGCTGGCCTTGGAGGTCGCCGAGATGCTGGCGGACATACTCGAGGACTCGCTCCTGGTGAGGGGGGAAATCCCTAGCTGGGTAACGACGATCGGCGGGCAGGAGTGGGGAATCGATTCCCAATACATCCACTTGGGGCCGGTGAAGATCCCCACGGTTCTGGCCGCGCTGCTCGCCTTCTCCAACCTGCCCCAGTTGGGCAACTACGAGTTGGCCCAGCAGCAGGCCTGGCTGGCCGACGTCCGCAATCAGATTTTGACGCAGGCCCAGAGGATGGATCAAATGAAGGAGTTCAAGCGCGCGGTGAAAGCGCTTGAGGCGCGCAAGCGAAAGGAGCGGGACGACGAGCGCAGGCGCCGGGGGATCGTGGCGGCACGGGACTCCAGCGTAGGGAGATAGCCAACATTGAATATTGAATATTCAATATTCAATATTGAACATTCTTTACCCCCACTTCTGCGCCGCTCGTATTCTCTGCAGAGATTCCTCCCTTCCCACCACCACCAGCAAGTCATTCACAGCCTCGGACACGGTTTGACCGGTGAGGGCGATGCGGATCGGCTGCATGATCTTGCCGACCTTCAGGTCCAGCCTTTCGGCCAGGCCTCGTAGTGCGGTGTCTAGCTGCTCGGGACTCCATGCCTCATCGTCGAGCCCGTCGAGGAGCGTAGCCGCTTGGTCGAGGGCATCGCGAAAGCCTTCCGGATCCTTGCTGATCATCTTGTCGGCTTTGGCTTCCCGCTCTATGTAGGATGCGTCGAGGCGGACCGCCGTTTGCCACGCGACCTTCGTCGTGGTGCGCGCCCGCGTCCGCACGAATTCTATCGCGTGCAGTATGTCCTCCCTTCTCGCATCGACTTCGATGCCGTACTTCTCGGCGAGTTCCGACTTGGTCAGCGCAAGGAGGTCCTCTGGGGGCGTGCGGCTGAGGTATTGGCCGTTCATCCACTCTAGTTTCGTGGGATCGAACACCGCGGCTTTCTTTTGAACGCCCTCGAGGGAAAAGGCCTCGACTAGTTCCTCGATATCGAAATACAGTTCGCGGTCGTCGCCCGGGCTCCAGCCGAGTAGCACCAGAAAGTTGGTCAGCGCGGCAGGAAGGATTCCCATGTGTTGGTAATCGCCAACGGCTGTTGCCCCGTGGCGCTTGGAGAGCTTCTTACCGTCCGTCCCATGGATCATGGGAACGTGACCGAACGTCGGCGGGTCAACGCCCAGCGCGCGATACAGGGCGATCTGCTTCGGGGTGTTGGAGACGTGGTCGCTGCCCCGAATGACGTGGGTCAGTCCCATGTCTATGTCGTCAGCGACTACGGAAAAGTTGTAGGTCGGAGTGCGGTCAGATCGGAGGATGATCCAGTCTTTTATGTCCCTCCCCTCGAACGAAAGCGTTCCGTGGACGGCGTCGTCCCACGCTAGCGTCTCATCCGGCATGCGGAACCTCACGGCACCGCCGTCCTCATACGTATGGCCGGTATCGATGAGCTGCTCGGCCCATTCCCGGTGCCGCTCGAGGCGGGCGCCCTGGAACACCACCTCCTCGTCCCAGTCCACGCCGAGCCAGCGCAACCCGTCCAGAATGACCTGGGTATGCTCCTCGGAAGACCGCTCCCGATCGGTATCTTCGATGCGAAGCAGGAATTGCCCGCCCGTCTTCCGGGCGAACAGCCAGTTGAAAAGCGCCGTGCGAGCGCCGCCAACATGTAAATAGCCTGTCGGGGAGGGAGCGAACCGGACGCGGACGGCGGTCATTTAGGGAGCAGGGAGCAGGGAGCGGGAGACAATTGATTCACCTGGTGTCGTCTCTCCTACCTAGTCAGGGGAGGAAGCAATCACGGAGAGGGGGGGATTCGAACCCCCGATAGAGCTTTAAACCCTATAACGGTTTAGCAAACCGGTGCCTTCAGCCACTCGGCCACCCCTCCAAGTCCGTCGAGACGGTAAAGTCCGTCGGAAGGCAAATAATAACGGAGTGGTGGGGGTTTTAGGAGGGAAGCCTCTTGGCTTCGCCTCTACGCTGCGTCGTTCAGGGGCCCGGGCACCCGAACCCGGTTCCTCGGCGGGGTCTTCGCAGCCGACACCCTGGTTTTGGGCAGGGCCCGCCTGGTTCCGCACGCCCTGCACCTCGGCCGTCGGCCTTGCAGGGTAAGGACGAGCCAGCCGGGGAGCCACAGTCCCAACGTGAGCGCGGCGAACAGCGCCTGCGTCCGGTGCCGCAGGGCCTTTATCTCGTGTGCCCGCGTGTCGCCGCAGGTGCGGCAGTATAGGAAATAGCGGCGGGTAGCGGTCATGGGCGCCTAGAGGGGTTCATTCTAGGAAGGGCAGGTATCCGTTCGCGGCAGGTCAGGCCCGTCACCCAGGTTACAGCATATGGCCATAACATATTGCATCGACAAGACAGCCAAGCTCATCAGGGCAAGGGTGTTCGGCGAGATTTCCTTCGACGAGTTCCGTACGACGCTCCAGGAGATGCTCGAGGATCCTGATTTTGATCCCAGCTTTGGGCGTCTGTGGGATATTCGGGAGGCTCGGTCGATATTATCGGGGGAGGAGGTCAGGGGAATAGCGGAGGTCGTGCGCAAGTTCGTCGGCGGTCGTCGTTCAGCCGTCGTGGCACGGACTGACGTGGGCTACGGATTGGCCCGGATGTATTCGGCGCTCGTGGAAGAGGCCGGAATCGACGTGCAGGCATTCCGCGACATGGATGAAGCGATGATGTGGCTCCAAGCGCCGGCCCAAGGATATCTAGTTCCCGACGTTTTTGCCGTTCCTCAGACGTTGTGAGATCGTAAATGCGTCGGCAACAAGGTAAAACAGCCGCGGATTGATTGTCTGAGCGCGGATTTGTTCGTCGCGCAGCCCGGGGCCCGAATCGAGCACGACGTAATCCGTGCTCTTAAAATTATCCGTGGCAGTCCTTCCGACTAAACCTCAAACACCGCAAGCCCCATGGCTTTGGCCGCCTCACACATCCGCGCGTCGTATGTGGCCAGCGCGACATCGTGACCCCGTTCGCGGAGAAACATCGCCGACGCGAGATGGAGTGCGTCCAGCATGCGCACGGGAGTGGGGAAGGGCCGCAACGCCCGCGCGAGAACCGGCCGGGCAAGGTGCTCAGAGCCAGTTTCTGGGGAGACCACGCTGATCACCGATGCCATAGCAACGCAGCAACGAGAATGGACCACGGCTAAACCCGCGCCTCGGCGGAAGTGACCGTCGCCAAGGCGACCCTTGTGGTACGTCGCTTTTATAGGGCATCTTGTCGGCCGATGATCGATTCCCTGGACCGGCTCAAAGCTGCCCTCGCCAACCGCTACGCCATCGAGAAAGAGATTGGTGCCGGCGGCATGGCCACCGTCTACCTTGCCGAAGACCTCAAGCACCACCGCAAGGTGGCGGTGAAAGTGTTGCGGCCCGAACTGGCCGCCGTCCTCGGCGCCGGGCGGTTCTTGAAAGAGATTGAAGTCACGGCCAACCTGCAACATCCGCATGTCGTTCCGCTCTTCGACTCGGGAGAGGCGGACACGTTCCTCTACTATGTCATGCCATTCGTCGAAGGTGAGTCGCTCCGCGACCTCCTGAACCGTGAGAAGCAACTTCCGATTCAGGAAGCCGTTGAAATCACGA
>JADFIT010000162.1 GCA_022566515.1 Gemmatimonadota bacterium | reverse complement strand
GGGACTTCCACCTGACCTTCGGAATAGAGAACAAATCCGGTCTCCATCTCCCGGATCACCTGCGGGATGTCTACGAGGCGCTTGATCTCATCGAGTTCGAGTACGGTTGTCAACGGCATGCTCCGAAAAGAAGGGCTCTACTCCCTCGTGGGCCACTGGGCCTAGTACGACTGATAGCGCTCTGCGAGTTCCTTCAAACCGAGCGGCTCTCCGATAATGGTAAGCCGATCCCACTCGTGCAGCACGGTCCTGCCTCGCGGCACCAAGGTTTCACCACGCCGTCGAATCAACGCGACCAAGCTTCCCTCCGGCATGTGCAGGTCCTTCAGCGCGGAACCGATGAGGACCTCCGATGGTGTTCCCGTCTTCAGCTCGAGAGACATGAACCGGTCGTCGCGGAGCAGCGTCTCTTTGAGTTGCTGTTCGTCACTACAGGCCAGCCATTCATCCATGAAGTCATCGTCTTCGATGCGACCGGCCAGCTGCGCGAGAATCCGGAGGTGCTGTCCCGGGTCGCTCTCGCCACTCACCAGCACGAACACGGCCTGGATGGGAGCGTCTCCAGCCTGGCGCGACATGTACTCGCCGGTCTCGCTGAGATCGACCGCCGACTTGCATCGTACGATCACCAACTCCGAAACGTCTACATCCGGCAAGCGGGCGTGCAACAGCGCCGATCCGTGGGATACCGGCGTCCCACCCATCTTCACACCCCGGCTGATGTCCTCGGCGATCTGCTCCGCCGTCGCCGGGACGCGTTGGGCCAGCAAGCCCGACGCCTGGTGAATGATGCGGGCCAGGTCCGCCGTTTCTTCCGTATCGATGACGAAGGCTCGCGCCACCAGGTGATCGAAGAGATCCTCGGCGCGGACGCCCTTCTCCTTCATGATGTCACGCAGCTCACGGTCTAATCCCGCGTAGCGGCGGCGTCCCAATCGTTCGAACACGTGATAGATGGCACCGTCGCGCACCAACCGGCCGCGGGCGTAGTAGTTGTACCAACCAACGCTGGCGACGACGATGCCGATGGAGAACAAGGCAGCGAGCCACCCCATCTCTGCAACGAGAATCAGAGGAAACGCGATGCCGGCCACTTGCACCCAGGGGTAGAGTGGCGAGCGGAACCCGGGGTCATACGATTCTATGTGACTCTCGCGCATCACGATTACGGCGATGTTGATGAGACCGAACAGCAACAACTGCAACGCGCTTGCGAGTTTCGCTACCTGGACTACATCCAGCACCAGGATGAAAGCGATCAGCAGCGCGGCCGTCAGGATCGTGGAATGTACGGGAGTGCGGAAGCGGCCGAGTTTTGCCAATCCCTCCGGGAGCAAATGGTCGCGCGCCATGGCCAGCGGATATCGCGACGCGGCAAGGATTCCGGTATTCGACATCGAGGCGAAGGCGGCCACCGCCGCCGCCACGATGAGCACGACACCGGCCCCTGCCGGCAGCCACGTAGCGAACTTGCCCGCCGCATCGGCGACGGGAGTGAGGCTCTGGCCGAGCGCGTCGGTCCCGAGTACCGCCACCATGATGTACACACCGACGACATAGACGACGATTACCGTGCCCAAGGCGAGGACCATCCCGAGAGGAATGTTACGATCAGGATGTTCCACCTCTTCCGCCAGACTCGCGACCTGTGTCAGTCCGACATAGGACACGAACACGAGCCCCACGGTACCGATCAGCCCGTCCACGCCCTGCGAAAAGAACGGGGTGAACTGCGTTCGATGTGTCTCAACCAGACCCTGCGACACCACGGCAACCACGCCATGAAGGATGAAAAAGCCCAGGATGGCGAGCACCGCGAACACCAGAACACGAATCAACCTGGTGGACTGCTTGGCACCCAAAATGTTGAGGATTGCGAACAGTGCCGTGAGCGTTACTGCAAGCGGCTTGACCAGCGGCTTGACCGGTACATCCAAGACGAGCGCGAGATATGCGCCCATCCCTATCAAGGCAAACGCGCTCTTGAGGATCAGGGCGATCCAGGTACCCATCCCCCCTATCGTCCCCATCAGTGGCCCGAGCGTTCTGTCTAGGAAGTAGTACGCACCTCCGGCCCGGGGCATGGCGGTGGCCAACTCGGCTTGACTCAGCATTGCGGGCACTATGAGCAGACCGGACAATAGGTAAGCCAGGACGACCGACGGCCCGGTGCCGGCTGCGGCAATACCCGGTAGCAGGAAGAAGCCGGAACTCAACATGGCACCTGTCGCGATCACGTACACGTCTAACAGGTGCAGCTCTTTTTTCAAGCGGTGGGATTTGCGTAGGGCCATTGGTATGTACGATCCGGGATTGCTCGGTATCAGCCGATCCTAACACGAAGCTGAATGCTAGTCACCACGCGGAATCCCGCAACCCACCGTCTTGCCCCCTCAGCACCCTATCGTACCTCCCGTCACATCTTTCGTGCCCCGCCTGCCTATCTTGGCGTAACCGTAGCCCCTGCACCGTTGGGGGGAAATGCACATGCACGAGCACCACATCCCGGAATCCTACAGCCGCAAGATACGGATACGCCGTTTCTTGGTGACGATCTACCGGGACAACATTTTGTTCCTGGCCAGCGCGTTGAGCTTTGACGCCCTGTTGGCCGCCATGCCACTCGCCCTGCTCGTGCTTGCCGTCATGGGGGCTGCGGACCTCAGATCGGTGATGGAGGTGGTAATGCCCGCCGGAGCCGGCGACCCGCAGGCCCCTCTGTCGAACGCCGAGCGGATTATCAATTCGGTCGTGGCGAGCCGGCGGGAACTGTCACTCTACGGCGTGCCGTTGTTCCTGCTGTTCTCCACACGTCTCTTTTCGTCCGCACGCATCGCCCTGGATAAAATCCGCGGCGTAAAGACGCCCCGCCGTTTTTTCCACGACCTGGCGTACGACATAGTTCTCGTTGTGTTGACCACGGCGTTGTTCGTCGCCAACTCCTATGTCTCGATCCCGGCGATTGGATTTGCGCCTAGACCGTTTGGTGGCGCTCATGATGGCCACTGGGTTCGCCACCGTTCTCTTCTTCGTGGTGTATTACCTGGCGCCTACCGACAAACTCAAATGGCACGTAGCGCTCCTCGTCGCGTTCATTATATCCGTGGTCTTCGAGATCTCGAAATTCCTGTTCGGCATTTATCTCGTCCATTTCGCCACCCTCAATCGCGTGATCTCCCACGCGAATGCCATCGCAGTCCTGTTGTTTGTCTTCTGGATCTACCTAACGGCGTTGTTGTTCTTGCTGGGAGGGGAAATCGCCAAGGCGGTGGAGGAACACCACCATGGAAACTAGAGAATATCCAATGTCCAATGTTGAATATTCAATATCCAATATTCGATATTGGATAGTCTGTCATCGTTTGGCCCGAAAGAAATCGGTAAGCAGGCTGCCACATTCCTCCTCCATCACCCCACCAATCACTTCCGGCCGATGATTCAGTTGCGGATGATGCAGCAGGTCTCCCACACTGCCCGCCATGCCGGCCTTGGGATCGTAAGCTCCAAACACCACGCGGCCCACCCGGGCCAAGACGACGGCGCCGGCACACTGGGCGCACGGCTCGAGCGTTACGCATAACGTAGCCCCCTCGAGTCGGTCGGTCTGCAAGGCTTCCATCGCCGTGCGAATCGCGATAATCTCGGCGTGTTGTGTGAGATCGCGACGCACCACAGTTTCGTTGTGGGTCACCACCAGGACCTTTCCCCCCACTACGATAGCGGCACCCACCGGTACCTCGTCGAGCACGACGGCGCGGCGCGCGGCGTCGAGGGCCGCGGTCATCCCGCGCTGATCGTCGGGAGACAAGGGAGGCCGGTTAGACACCGGCACTCGAAGGTTCCACAGCAGTCACCTGAACTCGCGCGAAAGCTAGCTCGCCGGTCACCTCGTCACGGCTCACCTGTATGGTATCGCCCTCACCAAACTCCCCCTCCAAGAGCGACATGGCCAGCGGGTTCTGCACACGCCGCTGGATCGCCCGTTTGAGCGGCCGCGCCCCGTACGCCGGATCGAATCCCTCACTGAGCAACACCTCTTTGGCACCATCAGTTACCTGTAGTTTTATTTTCCGGTCCGCCAGCAACTCCTCCACATGTGCCAGTTGGAGATCGATGACATGCAGGAGATCGTCTCGGTCAAGCGGCCGGAAGACGATTATGTCGTCCACCCGGTTGAGGAACTCCGGTTTGAACGTCTGACGTAGGGCATCCTGCACCAGGCGCTCGGCCTCATCCCAATTGCCGGCTCCGTGCTCCAAGATCAACTGCCCGCCGACATTGGACGTCATGATGACTACAGCGTTGCGGAAGTCTACAGTGCGCCCCTGGCTGTCGGTGAGACGACCGTCATCCAATACCTGCAGCAAGATGTTGAACACATCCGGATGCGCCTTCTCGATCTCATCGAACAGTACCACCGAATAGGGACGGCGCCGGACCGCTTCCGTGAGCTGCCCACCTTCCTCGTACCCTATGTACCCTGGCGGCGCACCAATCATCTTCGCCACTGCATGCTTTTCCATGTACTCCGACATGTCGAGCCGCACGACGGCACGCTCGTCATCGAACAGAAACTCCGCCAGCGCTCTCGCGGTCTCGGTCTTTCCAACACCCGTCGGCCCCAGGAAAATGAAACTGCCTACCGGGCGGTTGGGATCCTGCAAGCCCGCCCGTGAACGCCGCACGGCATTGGCTACCGCCGATAACGCTTGACTCTGGCCGATGACTCGACGTCCCAATTCGCGTTCCAGCTTCGTGAGACGCTCACGTTCCGATTCCATCATCCTGCTCACCGGTATACCGGTCCATCGCTCTACGATCTCAGAAATCTCGTCCGCGTCCACTTCTTCCTTGAGATACTTGGCTTGCGTCTGGATATCACCGAGGCGTTCGGTTTCCTCTGCAATTTCCCGCTCCAGCTGTGGTATGCGACCGTAGGTTATCTCCGCCGCTTGCTGCAGGTTGCCTGCCCGCGTTGCCCGATCGGCTTCGATGCGTGCAGCCTCCAGCAGAGCTTTCCTTTCCTGAAGCTTACTTATCGCACTTTTCTCCGCCTGCCACTGAGCTTTCATCGCCTGAGAGGCCTCACTCAGCTCGGCAATCTCGCGCCGAACCGCCGCGAGTCGTTCCTTGCCCGCCTTGTCCTTCTCACGTGCCAGCGCTTGCTCCTCGATGCGAAGCTGCGTGATGCGCCTTTCCACTTCGTCGATCTCCTGCGGCAAGCTGTCGATGGCGATGCGCAGGCGGCTCGCCGCCTCGTCTATGAGATCGATGGCCTTGTCGGGCAGAAACCTATCTCCAATGTAGCGATCGGAGAGCGTGGCAGCCGCAACAATCGCTCCATCTGTGATACGGACGCCATGGTGTACCTCGTACCGCTCCTTCAAACCGCGAAGGATCGCAATTGTGTCTGCCACGCTGGGCTCTCCAACGAGTACCGGCTGAAAGCGCCGCTCGAGCGCCTTGTCCTTCTCGATGTGCTTGCGGTACTCGTCCAGCGTGGTTGCACCTACGACATGCAGTTCACCACGAGCGAGAGCCGGCTTGAGCATGTTCGAAGCATCGATGGCGCCTTCCGCCGCGCCGGCACCTACGATCGTGTGCAGCTCGTCAATGAAGACCACAAAGCGCCCTTCCTGGCTCGTGATCTCCTTCAACACGGCCTTGAGGCGTTCCTCGAACTCGCCGCGGAACTTGGCCCCGGCCAACATCAGCGCGATATCGAGCACGACAATCTGCTTTCCCTTCAAAGACTCGGGCACGTCACCGTCGATGATGCGCTGCGCCAGACCCTCGACGATCGCCGTCTTTCCCACGCCGGGCTCGCCGATCAGCACGGGATTGTTCTTGGTGCGCCGCGACAGAACCTGCATGATGCGGCGGATCTCCTCGTCGCGGCCGATCACCGGGTCCAGCTTGCCGGCCCTGGCCTGCTGGGTGAGATCGTGGGTGTACTTCTCGAGCGCTTGGTATTTCCCCTCCGGCTCCTGATCGGTGACACGGTGACTGCCGCGCACCGCATCCAACGCCTGAAGCAAGGTCTCGCTGTCGATGCTGTATGTACTGAGTAGCGCGCGAGCAGTCGTGCCCTTGGTCTCGACCAAGGCAATCAACAAATGCTCGGTCGACACGAAGGAGTCACCGAGACCGGTGGCCAATTGGTCCGCAGACGCGAGAGCGTCATTGAGTTCCCGGGCCGCCTGAGGTTGCCCCTGCCCTGCCCCGGTCTGCTTCGGGAGACGGTCCAACTCGCTCTCGGTGGCAGTCCGAAGCTCTGTTACGTTGACGCCGGCCTTTTGAAGGATCGGTACGACGATGCCCTCGTCCTCGGCCAGCAAGGCCGCGAACAGGTGGGCGTCGTTAACTACCGGGTTGCCCCGATCCGTGGCCATTGCCACGGCCCGCTGTACCACCTCGGTGGCCTTGAGTGTCAAACGATCTGATCGAAGCATTTATGCCTTCATCTGTTTGCGATAATTGCTACCCAAAGGCATATGTGCAACCGACATGCCGACTATATCTGCCAAAATGGCAGGTATATTTGCCAATATGGCAGCCAGGCGGCGCTTGAGAGGCACGGGAGGCAGCCGAATCATCGGGCAGCAGCCTGGAGGCATCAATATGGGGAGACGGGGACGGCATGGAGGCGAGGGGCAAAACGGCGGATACCTGTGGCTTATTTAATCACTGTCATCTTCTTGGAGCCCTCGGCTCTGCCGTTCACGATGATCTGATACACATAAACCCCGGAGGCGGCCTCCCGACCCGTGTCGAGGACTTTTCCGTTCCAGAAGGCTTCGTATCGCCCCGTTCCGTTCCACTCCAGCTCGATGTTCTCGAACCTCTCGCCGGTCCCCGGCAGAACAGGAATCGCCACAAGCTGAGCCAGCACATTGTAGATGCGCAGACTCACCACGGGGTTTTCAATTTCCCACAATTCCGGGGTCAGGGTGAAAGGAATCGTGGTCTCGGGGTTGAACGGGTTTGGTGAATTCTGCTCCAGCTGAACGGCACGACCGCTTCCAACCTGTGCCTCAACCGCGGCAGGAATCACCAGAAGGAGCCCGAGCACTCCAAGCGCCCAGGCAAAGTACCTCATGAATTAACTCCTATCTGACAACAAAGTGTCCTTGGCCAAACTCCTTGAATTGAGACCTGATATCCCGGTTAACCTAGATTAGACCCGGGAATTACTGCTGTCAAGCATTTCTATTGATGCGCGTTTGGCCCCAGCCGGCGCGCATCCCCAACCCGCACAGTGACTTGGCGGGCATCCAGCCATTCCAGCAGCGGGATCAGGTACTTCCGCGACAGGCCGAGAGCCTCCCGCAGATTCGCGGGGGTTACCTCGCCGAGGCGCTCTATCTCGGCGACCGTCTTGCGCGAGATCTCGGCCAGGGCCTCCCGATCATAGTATCGGTCGCTACCCACCCGTACCGCGGTGCCGCTCCTCACAAAAAACTCGGCGAGTTCCGCTGCCATTTCCGGCGGGACATCGGGCGCCATTTCGTCAACGGTCACGCCACGGGCTCCCGCCGCCGCCAGCTTCCGTTCTACTACTACACCATATTCGGCACGGGGTCCCGACAGCTCCGGAGAGAAGCCAGGCAGCCGAACCCACCCTGAAGCCACCTCGATCTTCCCCTCCACCTCCAGGAGCTTCCGCACGTGATCGGCCATGTCTGCTCCGCCGGCGCTGCGCCGGAAAACCTCCATCGGCATACCCTGATGCAGGGGATTGTTCTCATGAAAACGCGCCACGGCTGACAGTGCCGCCTCGCAGGCCCGGTGTACGCCGTCGGAGGGATGGAGCCGCCCGGCGACCACCGTCACACCGGCGCCCCCCA
>JADFIT010000161.1 GCA_022566515.1 Gemmatimonadota bacterium | reverse complement strand
ATCAGAGCCGGTCAGGACTCGGCCGATGTAACCTTTTTCGCCCAAGTAGTGCAGATCCCTCTTGAGATGATCGAACTCCAACGTGGGGAACAGCGCCAGCAAGCTGCGCATGAGATGATCCGCCTGCAGCGCAGCCGGGTAGATCACCTTCAGCGCTACGAGAATCTCGTTGCGGATTCGCTTTATCTCCCGCGTGTTGCGTCCGTTAGCCATTACCACCGGCCCCCGTCATGGTCGCGCGGCTGGGCGCGTCCGTTTGATCCCTCACCGCCTTACCCACCGGCGTGAGTCCAGCATCCGGACGTGTACGCTCGCTTGTCAACAGGCCCTGCATGGTTGTTTCAATTCGCACCGTTGTTTCGCTCAACTGTTCCAGCGTCCGCCGGGCCATCATGCACTCCCGCAGCCACTCCTCCTTAGTGGTGTAATCTCGCTCGAACTCGGCGACCGCCTCCCGCACAGTTACGACCGACGCCTCCACCGATTCCACCCGACGGACCAGATCCGCGTGCCATGACACCTGGTGCTCGCGAAGCGATCGAAGGTAGAACGTGATAACGGTCAGGGGTACGGCCACCAGAGGAGTGAGAACCGTCAGCAGCGGGCCGGCTGACTCCACGAGCGACGCGCCTATCACGGCAGCCCCGCCTCGACCGCAATTCGGATCAGGCCCAGCAGGCGGCTTACAGTGTCGACTCGAATCAGGCCGGAGGACAGCTCGCGGCGAAACTGCTTCACCACCTCGTGATCGCGCAGCGAGATGGCATTCGTCTCGCGCGGCGAGCCGGCCAGAATCGCATCGATCGCATCATTTCGACCGGAACCGCCGAGGTTCTTCTCAAGGCGTTCCAGGATCCGACTGAGGTTGTCAGTCACGTCGCCCATACCGGTGTCCTCCCACTTCTCCCGCCTCTGGAACTGCTAAGGATTGGATTCGTCTCCCGGTTCCGCACGCTCTGCGCGCCAAAGTTCAAGGAGGTCTGTGAAATAACGCTCGGCCTCATCTTTCAGGGAAAGGGATTCGATCGCCAGCCGGCGAAGCCCCTCAGCCACTTCACGGAGCGCCGAGACATTGTCCCTTGAGGCCGTGTAGCGCTTGTACGCAACCCGGCGATCTGCATGTACGCGTTCCAAGGCCTGGAGCAAGTCGTTCGTATGCGCGTCGGTCTTTGCCTGGTCGCCCATGTCGACGCGAAGGCGTTCAACCAGCGCCATAACGGCGGTGCGCTCGCGGGAATCGTCAGACCGTTCTATGTCGGCGTGATACTCGGCAAGAACCGCGCCAAGGCTCGCCGTGAGGACGTCGATGGAATCCGCCGCCGCCAACCCGACCCGCGCATCGCCGACACATCCGCATTGGAGGATCAGTATCGCCCAACCTGGGGCGGCATTAGCCGAAAACCATACGCGGCGCCGGCGAGCAACTCCACGTCTTTCTCTTCGTTTCACCTTGGTGCTCCTGCCGGCCGGTTCCCCATCCCTCGTTCGCGGTCGGCACGTCCGATAGCCCGGTTGCCGGCCGCTTCCTGAAGAACCGACGACAAAAAAACGTCACCGGCGCTCGCCGGCCCCTCACGTGCCCAACGAACGCTATAACGCATTCCGGCAGAACCGACTCCTATGGGACCGACTTTCCAGTCGGTCAAGTGACAGGCTGGGAAGCCTGTCCCACGCCCTAAGTGAAGACGCATCGTGTGAGGATTGACTGAGGTCTCGGAGACGGCTAAAGTCAACGGGAAGATGGTGCGCCCACATGTCCGGGCGCGTCTGCGTCTGAAACGTGTCAAACAACGTGAGCAACACCACAACGAACGTACTGCACATTCGACCGGAGCCCGTGGCCGGTACGGCGGCCGGCGAAATGGACACGGCGTTGACGGCCGCATCCCTGGAAGTGGTTGTGTGCGGCGATGTGTACGAGGGTCTTGCGCGTGTGACCCGCACTGAGCCGGGCTCGCCGCGTGCTATCATCACCTGCGTCGATGGTTTGGGCGCGGCGGAAATGGAATTCTTTTCCCTCATCCCGCGGATTCGGCGTGACGTCAGCGTCTACGTATACGGCAACGAACGCTCAGCCGCGCGCGTGGCCTCGGCCATCGAGCTGGGGGCAACGGCCGAGGCAACTGAAGACGTTATCCGCAAACTTACCGAAAGAGCGGCTTTTTTGCCTGAGCAATTCAACGTTCAGGATGCTGGCCACGGCGACGCGGCACCGGCGCAAGCTTCTGCGGACTCCGCGGCGACAGTCGAACCGGAATGGTCCGTAGGCGTGGATGCGGAGCAATGCGCGACGGTTGTGGCGGAAGAACCGAGCTGCGCGGGTAAGAATAGGGTCGAAGCGCAGGACGAAACGATCGACGAAGATTCACTCAGCGGTCCCGTTCGGGTTCCGTGGCAACGCTACCAAAACGGTCCACACCGTGAAGCTCCCGACCGTCGCGGGCCGACCTCAAACGTTCCGAAGGTAGCTGACCCACC
Organism: Gemmatimonadota bacterium; assembly: GCA_022566515.1. GTDB lineage: Bacteria > Gemmatimonadota > Gemmatimonadetes > Gemmatimonadales > GWC2-71-9 > B3T1B10. The sequence continues at coordinate 5,402 of JADFIT010000161.1, read as the reverse complement.
GGTCTCCCGAGAGTTGGCCCGGGAACCACTGATAAGCGAGGAAGAGCTCAGCGCGCTGCTCGCCGATGCGGTGGCGCTGTCGGCCATTGCCGCGCGCATCACCGAGTTCGGCTTCACGCCCAACCGCGTGGCCGCCCTCGGGATGAACGTGATCCTGCTGGTCAACCTGGCGTGGTCGGCCGTGCTCTCCATCCGCTTTCTGCGCGGAGGCGGCGCGTTCGCGGACCTCGAACGCTGGCAGACGAACTACCTGCCCGTCTACGCCGTGTGGGCGGCGATCGTCGTGATCGTCTTCCCGCCCGTGTTCCGATACATCTGATGGGTGCCCCGATGATGAAACGACTGCTTCTTGCCGTGCTGCTCACCGTCTCGCTGGCCGCAGAGGCGGCGGCGCAGGCGAACTCCGCCCTCGTCCAACGGCTCGACTCCATCGCGGGGTACTGGGTGCAGAGGCAGTACGCCGTGGGCATCGTCGCGACCGTGGTACAAGGCAACGACACGCTGCTCATGCAGTCCTACGGCCGGGCCGACGTCGAGTGGGACGTTCCGATGCCGCTCGATGCGATGTTCGTGATCGGCTCCGTCACCAAGCAGTTCACCGCCGTCGCCGTGCTCCAGCTCCGCGACCAGGGGAAGCTCAGCCTGGACGATGAGATCACGCGGTGGCTGCCGGACTTCGACACGGGCGGCCAAACAGTGACGCTGCGCCACCTGCTCGCCCACACGGCGGGCATCGGCGACTTCACCGAGGCTCCGGAGTTCCGCAACCTGTCGACGAACATCCGCCTCCCCCGCGATTCGGCCTACGCGCTGCTCCAGCGCCTTCCCTCCCAATTCGCGCCGGGCGAGATACAGATCTACAACAACTCTGGCTTCTGGCTCCTGGGGCTCGTCATCGAAAAGGCGAGCGGGATGACGTACGAGGACTACATCGAGCAGAACATCTTCGCGCCGCTCGGCATGACGCGCTCGATGTACTGCAACAGCCTGGAGAACGTCCCGCGCCGCGCGCATGGCTACTTCGTCTCGCGGGATAGTGTCATTCGCCGCGCGTGGACCATCGTGCACACCTGGCCCTTCGCCGCCGGTTCGCTGTGCTCGACGGTGGGCGACATGGTCACCTGGCTCCAGGCCCTCCACGGCGGCCGCGTACTCTCGCCCGCGTCGTACGCCGAGTTCATCACGCCGTCCCGGCTGAACGATGGGACGCCGCTGCGCTACAGCATGGGCCTGCAGGTCGGACCCGACCCCAGCGGCCTCATGTACCTCGGCCACGGCGGCAGAGCCCCCGGCTTCTGGGTCGAGGTGGGCTGGTATCCCGATGCACAGCTCGCGGTGGTCGTCATGATCAACAACGTCGGCCCCCTCGATCCGCAGGAGGTGGTGACCAACCTCGCCAACGAGGTGCTCGGCTGGACGCCTCCGCCGCCGCAGCGATTCACCGGCGACCCCGCGCCGCTCGTCGGCAGGTATGTGGGCCAGGGACGGGGCGAAGACATGATCGTCGAGGTGGCGCAGACGCCGCGGGGACCAACGTTTGCCATTGACGGTGCACCGCCGCGTCCAATCCCCTGGATCGAGGGACTTACGTTTGGGCGAGGGCTCCCGAGGCTGATCTTCCGCCGCGCGAACGGCAACAGCGGTCCGGTGACGGAGCTGCGGTTCAGCATGCCCGGCGCGCATTTCGTCCTCAAGAAGCAGTAACACGACAGCGCCCGAGGTGATCGCTCGCCCCGGGCAACGCGAGTTCCTCGGTCCCCACTTTCTAACCAAATGCCAGACAACCAGTTAGGTCGTCTGGCATTTTCTCTTCCAGAACCACTCCAATTTCTCCCGGACTTTGTCGCCCAGGTTTTGGTCGGTCGATACTCGGCCCAGGCTGACCAAGGCGCCAGTGCCGGTCTAGTAGTCCTGCTTCGTTCAGTGGGTGAAGTAACGTGGCCGCCTGAGCCCGCACGCCCTATCTTAGACGTGGCGCCAAACCGGAACGCAGCGCCGTGACTGACATCCTCGACCGCCTGAAAGCCGCCCTCCCAGGCTATTGACACCGGGATAGCCGGGCGCGAATCTGACATATTGCGATCTCTCTCCTTAGTCCTCCCTTTCAGGAGTCCTAGGCATGGCCACTCGCCGCGAATTTTTCCACTCGATTGCCGGAGCCGCCGCCGTCACCGTTCCAACTCTCCGCAGAGGCGGATTGGAGCGGGTTTTTTCGGCCACGTCCGCCGTGGCACACCGCTCTCCGGAGGAAGTGGCCCAGGACGAAGATTACTGGATGCAGATCCAACAGGCCTTCACGGTGGACCGCAGCCTGATCAATCTCAACAATGGGGGCGTGAGTCCCTCGCCGAAGATCGTGCAAGACGCCTTGCGCCGGTACGTCGATTTTTCCAACCAGGCGCCGGTATACACCATGTGGAAGATTCTGGAGCCCCAGATCGAGGGCGTCAGGCGCCGCTTGGCCGACGATTTTGGCTGTGACACCGAAGAGATGGCGATCACGCGCAACGCGAGCGAAGCGCTGGAGATCTGTCAGTTCGGTATCGATCTACGGCCCGGGGATGAAGTCCTCACGACGGACCAGGATTATGGCCGCATGCTGACCACGTACGAGCAGCGGGTGCGCCGCGAGGGCATCGTGTTGAAGAAGGTCTCGTTCCCTACGCCCCCGCCGAGCATGCAGTACCTCGCTGACATCTTCGAGCAGGCGATCACGCCGCGCACCAAGATCGTTCACCTGTGTCACATCACCAACCTCACCGGCCAGATCTTCCCGGTGAAGGAAATTTGCCGGATGGCTCGCGCTCGGGGCATCGAGACGATCGTGGACGGGGCTCATGCGTACGCCCACTTCCCGTTCAAGTTGGCCGATCTCGACTGTGACCGGTATGGGACCTCGCTTCACAAGTGGTTGCTGGCGCCGCACGGAACGGGTTTTCTCTTTGTCCGCCGGGACAAGATCGGGTCCACCTGGCCGCTGATGGCAGCGCAGAAAAAGCAGGACAACGACATCCGCAAGTTTGAGGAGATCGGCACGCACCCGGCTGGGAACCACAACGCCATTGCCGAGGCACTGACATTCCATCGGGGTATCGGCTTGGAGCGGAAGGGGGCCCGGCTGCGCTATCTGCGGGATCGCTTCATGCGCCACTTCGACGGTATGGCCGGTGTGACGATTCACACGAGCTTCGACCCGGCACAATCCTGCGGCATCGCCAATATCGAGGTGGACGCGATCGAGCCGGGGAAGATCGTGAATCACCTCTGGAACACGAAACGGATCATTGTGGTGGGGATTGGGCACAAGGACTGCACCGGATTGCGCATCACGCCGAACGTGTATACGACGCTTGATGAGGTTGACACGTTTATTGAGGCGTTCGAGGAGGTAGTGAAGAAGGGGCTTCCAGCGTCGTAAAAAGGGAGGAGGGAGAGGGAGGAGGGAGGAGTCTAGACCGTCCTAGACCGTCCCAGATTACTACCTCCCTTCCCGAACCAGACTTGCAATCCGCTCTCTTATCTCGGACACTCTCGGCTGCAGTTCCGCATCCGCCTCGGCCCAGAGATCGACGAACCGGTTGTAGTACTCGACCGCCTTCTCCGTATCTCCCCGCTCCTCGTACAGTGACCCAAGCCGACGATACGCGATGGCGGGCCGTGTCGGATTTCGAACGCGGAACAGATATGGGGTGTCGAGGAATTCCTCGAAATACGCAAGCGCGGAATCGGCCTGCCCGGCGCGGTCGAAAGCCAGACCCAGCAGAAACAGCCGAGCGATTGGGCTGGTACCGAGATCATGAGCCTCGCGATACGAAGCAATCGCCTCCGCAAAGCGCCCTTCGGCCAGCTCGATGGCGGCGCGCGCCCCTAGATAGCCGGTCTCTCGAGCCTTCTTATACCAATCACTCAACTCACGCTCGTGGGCGGCCAGCCACGGATGCGCCAGATCAGGACGGCCCGCCGACGCGTAGAGGTCTACTAGACCCAGATACGGTCGGTCTTCCACATCGAGGGAATCGAGCGGGTATCGCCCCAGCAGGCGGGACTCCCATCGCCGCCGGAATCGCCCTTCTACTTGCCTTCGGATCGCACCTAGAGCGTCCTCTGGCACTGGGTCGCTGGCAGCTCGCTAAAACGCCCTTAGCGTTCCGAACGTGCTCAGGATCGGGTATTCCTCCGCGCCCTCCAAGAGTCTGTCCAGCACGTTCCAGTTCAGTAGCCCGTCGTCGGACCGGGGCTCGAGTAGTGTGAACACGAGCCGTCCCAGTGGTTGGTCGGTGCGTACCACCACCGTCCCGGCCGGTATTTCACGACTGGCCATGCGGTACGCGCCGAACAGCGTGCGTTCGTTGTGTTGTTGAAACTCGCGCTCCGCGACAGACGTGGAATCGATCCGAAAGACTTGTACCGAGAGACGTATGGGACGGGCCAGCGTCTGGTACTGCACACCGTGCGCCGCGAGTTTTCGTATGACGCCGGTCGCGTTCGACGGAACGAAGTAGGCAACAGGCACGCGCGTCGCTTCGGTCGCTTCGAACTCGATGAACTGATACATGCGCTCCGGCCGCTTCACGTCGCGGCGTCGTAACATGACTTCGCCGGAGAGAGGGTTGGTTTCCTCGTCCACCTCACCCATCAGGATCTCCACCGGCTGGTCGGAGCGTTTGCGTGAGGCCCTCAGGCCGAGCACATCGCCGGTGACGGCATCCGCGTCAACTCTATCCACCCGGGGCCTATAGCAACGCCGATGACCGCGGGCGGGGCGCACCGACCCGGAGCGCCTCCGACTGACGGAGCAGCGGACGCCCCTCGGCAGGTACGGAGAGCCCGAGGAGGTGGCATACGGCGCGCTGTTCTTGGCTTCGGGCGAGTCGAGCTTCGTTACGGGCAGTGAGTTGGTCATAGACGGCGGCTACTCGGCCCAATGACGACTTGCTACGATGCACCGTGCTAGAGACGGAGAGCTATGCGCCGAACCGAAAGTGGCACCATGGACGAGCCATACGACAGCGGGATGATGGACGTCGAGGACGGCCAGCAGGTCTACTGGAGTGCCACGGGAATCCCGACGGCCGGCCGGCGATCTATTTCCACGGCGGGCCGGGCAGTGGGTTTTCTCGACGGACTCGGCGGATGTTCGATCTCGATGCGTATCGGGTCGTGATGTTCGACCAGCGGGGATGCGGCCGGAGCCGACCACTCGCGAACGCCGCCGATGCCGACCTGACCGCCCAGACGACGCACGGCCTCATCGCCGATATCGAGTTGCTGCGCGATCAGTTCGGAGTCGACCGGTGGACGATCCTCGGTCTCTCCTGGGGCACGACCTTGGGTCTGGCATACCGTTGGTGGCTGTGCATCAGCACGAGGGGTTGGCGATTTGATACCCATGTAGGCCTCCG
>JADFIT010000160.1 GCA_022566515.1 Gemmatimonadota bacterium | reverse complement strand
GCGCCCCAATATCGCTTGAACACGCCGGTGTCCATGTCGATCACGGCCACGCGCTTGTTGCCGTAGCCGTCGGCTATGTACGCTTCGTTGGCGCTCGCGTCGAAGGCGATCTTGGCCACCCTCCCGAAGTTAACGGTGTCGTGGCTGCCGGTGCTCGCGCCCGGACGACCGATTTGCATCAGGAACGTTCCGTCCCGGGCGAACTTCAGGATGTGGGCGTCGTCCGGGCCGTTGCCGCCGATCCATATGTTATCCATGTGATCCACGGTGATTCCGTGGTTCGACGACGGCCAATCGTAACCCTCGCCCGGGCCGCCCCAGAATCCGACGAGGTTGCCCTCCTGATCGAACTCGAGGATGTTCGGGGCCGGAATACAGCACTCACTGGTGGGCGGGTCGGCCGCGGCGCCGAGTTCGGTCCTGGCGTTGCCGTTGCCCCGATGAATGATCCAGACGTGGTCCTGGGAATCGACCGTCACGCCGATGGCCGAGCCCAAAATCCAATGGTTCGGCAACGGCTTGGGCCACAGCGGGTCCACCTCGAACATCGGCGCCTGCACTCCGCCCGCCGATTCTTGTGCCCGGATCTGACAGCCTCCGGACACGACCGTGATTGCGAGCAAGGTCGCCCCAAGCGGAAGATTCCGCGTCCTGTTCATTGCCTTCCTCCCGTTCTCGATGCGCGGTGCCTCGTTTATTTACCCACCGGCCCCCTCAGCGGCCGGTCATGGCCTCGTCGCGGGCCTCGCGTACGGTCTAGCCGATCATCAGTCGCCGCCCCATTCTAGTAGCCGTGCATTGGTCCCGTAAGGGCCATGAGCTGACATTCGTCACGCTCACAGACACCATGGCGGGCCCTAAGGAGATGAGAGGCGTGCTGAGGAGCAACCGCAGAATCGTCATCCCGAGCATCGTGGCTGCGCTGGTGGCGGGGCTGATTGTCGCGCTGCCCTCCGGTTCCCCGGCCCACGAGATCCCCAGCGACATCACGATCCACGCGATCGTCAAGCCGGAAGGACAACGGCTGCGCCTGCTCGTTCGCGTGCCGCTCCGCGCCATGCGCGACATGGAGTTTCCGCTTCGCGGTCCGGGTTACTTGGACATCGCCCGAGCCGACGCAGAGCTGCGCAACGCGGCGATGTTATGGATCGGTAACGAACTGGAGCTGTACGAAGGCGATAGCCGCCTCACGGATATGCAACTCGTCGCCGTCCGTGCGTCGATCCCCTCCGATAGGTCTTTCGGAAGCTTTGAAGACGCCCTGGCGCACGTCACCGGCCCTCCGCTGCCGAACAACACGCAACTCTATTGGGAACAGGCAATGCTCGACGTGCTGTTCGAGTACCCGATTGAGTCGGATCAATCCGAGTTTTCGATCGACCTCAGGGTCGAGCGGTTGGCGCTGCGCGTGGTCACCGTGCTTCGGTTCGCGCCGCCCGGCGGCACGCTTCGCACGTTCGAATATACCGGCAATCCGGGCCTGGTCAGGCTCGATCCCCGGTGGCACCAGGCCGCCCTGCGGTTCGTCGCGTTGGGGTTCTCTCACATCCTGGACGGGATCGACCATCTGCTGTTCTTGCTGTGCCTAGTGATCCCGTTCCGGCGCTTCCGCGGTCTCGCCCTGATCGTCACCGCGTTCACCGTAGGGCACTCGTTGACGCTCATCGCGTCGGCCTTCGGCCTGGCTCCCGACGCTCTGTGGTTTCCGCCCCTCGTCGAAATGTTGATCGCGGGTTCGATTGTATACATGGCCCTCGAGAACATACTCGGGGCCAAGTTGCATCGCCGGTGGATGATCGCCTTCGGTTTCGGTCTCGTTCACGGATTCGGGTTTTCATTTGCCCTCCGCGACACGCTGCAGTTCGCGGGGTCCCACTTGGTGACATCGCTCCTGTCGTTCAATGTTGGTGTCGAGATTGGGCAACTCCTGGTGCTCTTGCTGATGGTGCCGGCGCTCGTGGTTCTGTTCCGGTTCGCTGTCAAGGAACGAATCGGGACGATCATTCTGTCGGCGCTGGTGGCCCACACCGGGTGGCATTGGATGACGGACCGTTGGGGCGTGCTGCGTCAGTATGAAATCCTGCCGGCGTTCAACCTTGCCCTGCTGGTGAGCGCGATTGTGTGGCTGGTGCTAATTGTGATTTTTGCAGGCCTGGGATGGGTGGCGTTCACGAAGCTTCGCTATCTTCTGGAGCGGGGCGCTGCGGTGGTTTTTCACGACTGAAGTGGCGGGGATAAATCTCGTAACATGAACTCTTTTTCTGATCGAGGGACTGCGATGTCTTATCTAGCTCGAGTTGGAGCCACAGTTGCGGTGGGCCTGTTCGCGGTCATCGGCGCGGTGGGAGCGGCACACGCCCAAGACAATCCCTATCGAACCGTGGAGGGGGTTTGGGGACAGCTCCCCAACGGGAGGACCTGGGGAGCGACGAGCGCGGTGTATCCCGCTCTCGACGGTGTCAACATATGGATAGCTGAGAGATGTGGTCAGAACAGCTGCGCCGGAAAGGATGAAGTAGACCCGATCCTCTTGTTCGATCCATCGGGCAGGCTACTGAAGAGCTTCGGCGCTGGGTTGATCCTCTGGCCCCACGGAATGCACGTGGACCGGGACGGCAACGTCTGGGTGACCGACGCGGTCGGATTCGGCGCCGCCCCCGAGGGCAGGGGGCACGAGATCTTGAAGTTCAGCCCCGACGGCGAGTTGCTGATGACCCTGGGGAAGAAAGGGGTCGCCGGAGACGGTCCGGACACCTTCCGCCAGCCGTCGGACATCCTGGTGGCTCCCAACGGAGACATTTTCGTCGCGGACGGCCATGGCGCCGGCGGGAACAACCGCATTGTGAAGTTCTCGAGCGACGGGACCTTCATTAAGGCCTGGGGAAGCACGGGAGCCGAGAACGGCGAGTTCAGAGACCCTCACGCCCTGGCGATGGATTCCCAGGGACGGTTGTTCGTCGGCGACCGGGGGAACAGTCGTATCCAGATCTTCGACCAGGACGGGAACCACATCGCTACCTGGACGCAGTTCGGCCGGCCAAGCGGACTGTTCATCGACGACAACGACATCCTCTACGCGGCCGACTCGGAGTCGCGCGCGAGCCGAAATCCGGGTTGGAGGCGGGGCATCTACATAGGGAGCGCCAAGGACGGTTGGGTAACGGCCTTCATTCCGGACCCAGAGCCGGACCCGGACGACTCCGGTACAAGTGGAGCCGAAGGCGTTGCGGTGGATAGTCAGGGCAACGTGTACGGGGCGGAGGTCGGCCCGCGGATGTTGCGCAAGTACGTCAGGCGCTAAGGGCGGTAGGGCGGACGGGCGGTACGCCTTACCGCCTTACCGCCTTACCGCCTTACATCTCACACATAATCGACCAAGGAGATCTCATGTGCGTTACCAAGTCAGGCTGCAATCGCAACAGCTTCCGTGCCGGCCTTTGTCTCGCTGCGGCCATGACTCTGTTCCTCGCACCGTTGGCCCACCCCGCCGTATTAAGTGCCCAGGACCGGCCGGCGGCGCCCTCGGGCGCGCTCCCGTCGATCGAGGAGAAGACGGCCGGCATGCAGAAGATTGACGGCTTCTTTCCTTTGTACTGGGACGACGACGCGGGCCAGCTCTGGATGGAGATCTCCCGGCTCGACACCGAGGTCCTGCACTTGAACGGTCTGGCGGCGGGCTTGGGATCGAACGACATCGGGCTCGACCGGGGGCAGCTCTCCGGGTCGCGAATCGTCGAGTTCGAGCGGGTGGGCCGAAAGATTCTCATGGTGCAACCGAACTATCGCTTTCGAGCGACGAGCGACAATCCCGCCGAGGTGAAGGCCGTCACCGACGCGTTCGCCCGATCGGTTCTGTGGGGGTTCACCGCAGCCGCCGAAAGCGACGGCCGAGTGTTGGTGGACCTCACCGACTTCTTGATACGCGATACCAACAACATCACACGGCGGCTGCGTCCGGGTTCGTACCGGTTGGACAACGGCCGTAGCAGCATCTACATGGCCATGACCATGGGCTTCCCCAAGAACACCGAGATGGAAGTCGAGCTTACGTTCACCCGCCAGCCCGGCGGTGGTGGCCCTGGTGGCGGAGGGTTTGGCGGGGGCGGGGGCGGGGGCGCCTTTGAAGGAGTAGGAAGCGTGGCGGCCACGTCCGAGGCGGTGAGCCTGCGAGTGCACCATTCGTTTGTGGAGCTTCCCGACGAAAATTACACGCCCCGGAAGTTTGATCCCCGGTCGGGATACGGCGCGTCGACGTACCGGGATTACGCAGCTCCCTTGGGTTCGCCGATGACTCAGCGTTTCATCCGGCGTCACCGGTTGGAAAAGAGAAACCCCTCCGCCACTGTGAGCGATCCGGTTGAGCCCATTATCTACTATCTCGATCCGGGTGCTCCCGAACCGATTCGCTCGGCTCTTCTCGAGGGAGCGGGCTGGTGGAACCAGGCGTTCGAGTCTGCCGGCTATCGCAACGCGTTTCGCGTAGAGTTATTGCCGGAGGGCGCGAGTTCGCTGGACATCCGCTACAACGTCATCAACTGGACGCACCGCTCCACCCGAGGGTGGAGCTACGGTGGCTCGGTGACCGATCCCCGCACCGGTGAGATCATCAAGGGGGTCGTGACACTCGGCTCTCTGAGAATCCGCCAGGATTACATGATCGCCGAGGGACTGCTTTCTCCCTACGAAAACGGCGACGAAACACCGCCCCAGCTCGCTCAGTGGGCGTTGGCACGAATCCGCCAACTCGCCGCTCACGAAGTGGGCCACACCCTGGGGCTGGGACACAACTACTACGACAGCCGCGCCGGACGCATCTCCGTCATGGATTACCCGCATCCTCTCATCACGCTGAACGGCGACGGGGGCTTCGATTTCGCCGGAGTATACGAAAGAGGCATCGGCGAGTGGGACAGCGTGACGATCAGGTACGGGTATCAGGATTTCCCCGACGGCACGGATGAAGACGCGGCGCTGCAGGAAATTCTTGACGATGCATGGGACCGGGACATCCGGTACATGACTAACCAAGACATCAGCGCCAACCCCAAGGTCGACCAATGGTCCAACGGCACCGACGCCGCCGCCGAGTTGAACCGCATGATGGAAGTACGCCGCGTCGCCTTGTCACGGTTCGGGGAGAACGCGATCAAGCGTAACATGCCCCTTGCGACGATGGAGGAGGTTCTGGTGCCGCTTTACATGCACCATCGTTATCAGGTGGAGGCGACGGCCTCTGCTCTCGGCGGGATGCATTACATCTACGCGTTACGCGGTGACGGCCGCGAACCTGTTCGCCCCGTTCCCGCCGGCGAGCAACGTGCAGCGCTGCAAGCTCTACTGGCCACGCTGCAACCGTCAGCATTGGTTCTTCCCAGGACATTGCTCGACAAGCTACCGCCGCGGCCCCCAGGCTACGGCCGGACCCGCGAGCTGTTTCCCCGCTACACCGGGCCCATGTTCGACGCGATCACGCCTGCCGTCGTTGCGGCAGACCACGTCGTGGCAAACATCCTCAATTCCCAACGCGCTGCTCGGTTGGTAGAGCAGAGCGCCCTCGATCCGTCCCTCCCCGGTTTGGATGCCGTGCTGGACGAGCTCCTCGCCGCGACGTTCGATGTTACACAGATGGATCCTTACGAGGCGGAAGTCGGGCGCGCCGTTGAGCGTGTAGTCATTGAGCGGCTCATGGGGCTCGGTGGAAGCGCATCCATGCCACAGGTGCGTGCTATTGCCACGCTGCGACTCGAGCGCATGATGCAGCAGCTCACTGACCGCGTGAGAACGCTCACGAACCAGGCGACCGAGGCCGACTGGAGAAACGCCGCCCACTTCAACCTGTTGGCCCGGGACATCGCCAGATTCCTCGAGCGTCCAGCCGCCGAGTTCAGTCGGCCGGCGACAATGACCGCCCCACCCGGCGCGCCAATCGGCGAACCTGCGATGGACTGGTTGAGGCGGATCGAGCCGGTGTGTTCGTGGTGGGAGGGGCGCTGGGAATGGTAGACGACCACCCTTCGCTGTGCCGCCTACCGCTATGCGGCGCCTTGGGCCTCGGTTGCCGGCTCCCACGCGAACGGCGCGAACTGCTTGTCGATTGGGGTGTCGGCTAGGTGATTGGTGTAATTGCTCAACGTCTTGAACGCGATGCCCACGATGACTTCCAGTATCTGGGCTCTGGTGTAACCAGCGCTCAGGAATGCAGCGACCTCTTCCTCCGATGGCCTTCCACGCTTCTCGACGAGAATCCCCGCGAACGTGCGGAGCGCCTCGAGCTTGGCGTCGCTCAACGGTTGGCCCTCTCGGAGCGCCGAGATCTCGCCGTCGGGAAGCCCCACCATCTTGGCGACGGCCGAATGGGCGGTCATGCAGTAGGCGCACTCGTTCAGATAACTCACCGTGAGCACCACTACCTGTTGTTCTTGCGGTGTGAGGGAGCTGGCTTCGAGCGCCTTCCCCACGCTCAGGTAGGCCTCGAGCATCGACGGCGCCTCGGCCATCTCACCCATCAGGTTCGGGACAAAACCGTATTTGGCCTGTGCGGCGCCCAGGAGTTCCTTTGATGCCTCGGGGGCCGAGTCTTTCGTGTGTATCGTAAAGTCCGTCATTGTAATTCTCCTTAATTTGCGAGTGTTACGGGGATCAGACCGTCACTACGATCTTGCCCCTCTGTTGGTTGGATTCCATGTACCGATGGGCATCGACAATCGCGTTCAACGTAAAGGTGCGATCAATCAATGGTTTTAACGCCCCGGACTCGAGGCCTTCGTAGATATACTGTTTGCCGCGGGCAAGCCTCTCGGCATCCTTTACAATTTCAAACAGGGTATAACCCCGCACCGTCAAGCCCTTCTTGAGGGAAGAGAACAGAGGAAAGATTGTCGGCGCTGGGGACAGCGCACCGTACTCGACGATAAGCGCACCGGGAGCAGCCGCATCGGCGAGCATCTCCAGCAGGGGCCCACCGACAGCGTCAAAGATGAGATTGGCTCCCTTCCCAACAGTGATGGCCATTACGGCTTCGGCCAGGTCCTCATCGTTGGTGACTATGACGTGATCGGCGCCTGCATCGAGGAGGAACTGTTTCTTCTCTGCGCCCCGCGTTGTTGCTATGGCCAATGCCCCGGCAGCCTTCGTGATCTGAATCGCGGCCAGCCCCACGCTGCTGCTCGCCGCGGTAATCACAACAGCGTCACCCTCTTTCAATTGACCGATATCGATCAGTGCTCCAAAAGTGGTCAGGTATTGCATCCAGATCGCCGCGCCTTCGGCGGGCGATAGATCGTCGGGGTAACCCGCCACGGCGTAGCTCGGCACGATAGCGCTTTCGCCGTACACACCATGCTTGCCCATCGAAAAGGCGGGTATGGTACTTACGCGGTCGCCGATGTGGATGTCGCTGGCACCGGGCCCCACTGCGTCTACGATCCCGGCCGCCTCATAGCCGAGTCGTGAGGGGCATTCGGGGGCATCCAGGTAGCGTCCCTGCCGGAACATGACTTCGGCACGGTTCAGGCCGAGGGCCTCCACGTTCAGGCGGACCTCGCCCTCGCCAGGTTGGACAGGAGGCAGGTCTTCGATCTTGAGCACCTCCGGTCCGCCCGTCTCATGAAAGCGAACGATCTTTGGCATGGTGGGTCTCCTGTAAGGACCTAGTTGGTTTGTCAAACGCAACGACCGGTCGTCTGGTTCCTGTTTTTATTCGGCCCACGGCAACAACACGATGTTGCCGGTGACCTCATTGTTGGCGATCAAGCGATGCGCCTCGGCCGCTCGGCTCAGCGGCAGCGCGCGATCGAGCAGCGGCTTGATCCCACCCGCTTTGATCTGTTCGAGGCCCCATTGGAGATCCTCGATGTCACTGACCATCGTCCCCCGCAGCTGTTTGTGGGGG
>JADFIT010000159.1 GCA_022566515.1 Gemmatimonadota bacterium | reverse complement strand
ATGAAGAAGCCGGTTGGGCCGTGATGGAGCGCACAGGGGCCGGCAAGGCACTTTGCACTCACCGAGTTCTGTCCGCGTTCATCTGCACCCGTCTGCGATAGTCTGCTGCCCCGGGTTTTAACGCGTCGGGCACCTTGCACTCACCGTACCGCCCTACCGCCGTACCGCATTCATTATTCGATATTCATTATTCGTATTCATCCCCACATGCCGGTCTCGTCTACGCTGCGGCCCGAAAAACCTGCGCTCCCCGGCGAAGCGCCTCTCGATCGCCGATCAGCACAACCGTGTCACCGGGCCGGAAACGGAACTCCGGGTCCGGCGTGTACAGAGCCACGCTGTCGCGAATGACGGCGATCACCGTCACTCCGGTTTCCTCCCTCAGGTTGAGGGACGTGGGATTTTCTCCTATGGCGCGCGCGCCCCCCTCGACCTCTATGGTTTCCAGCGCGGTATGAACGTCGAAATGCTTCAAGGCGTCGAGCTGCAAGTCCGGCAGTTGCAGCCGGCGGAACATCTCGTAGTGCTCATCACGAACCGTTTGAACCTCGCGGTCGATCACGTTGCTAGGCACCCCATAGAGACGGAGCACTCGGGCGAAGATCTCGAGCGATGTCTCGAATTCCTCCGGGACCACATCGTTAGCGCCCAGCTCTTGGAGTTCCTCCATAGCCGCGACGTATCGCGTGCGCACCACAATGCGGACATCCGGGCTGAGCTGCCGCGCGATAGCGACGCCGCGCCGTTCTTCAGAGGGTGACGAGATGGCGAAGACAACGGCTCGCGCGCGCTCGATCCCCACCCGTTCCAGGACGTCGCGTCGCGAGCCGTCGCCGAAATAGATCGGTTCGTGCTCCGCGCGGGCGCGCAGCACCGTCTGCCCGTTCCCCTCGAGGATCACATATGAGATGCCCGCCCCCCTCAGCGTCCGAGCGAGGTTGCGACCGTTGAGTCCATAACCGACGATGATCACGTGGTCGTGGAGTTGTGCGATCGCCTGCTCCTCATGTGGCAGAATCTCTAGAGCCGGTTGGCCGGTCACGCGGCAGAACCAGTCGGCAATCGGTCCCGCCGCCGAGATGACAAACGGCGTCGCCAGCATCGTGATGACCGACATTGCGAGGAAGAGTTGGTAGCCGTTGGCATCGAGCAGGCCGAGCGGGGCTCCCACCATTGCCAAGATGAAGGAGAACTCCCCGACCTGGGCGAGGCCGAGACCGCTCAACACGCTCACTTGCCAGGAGCGCTTGAGCAGGCGCACCGCACCTCCTGCGATGATCGCCTTACCGAAGAAGACCCCGACAGTGATGGTCAGTACGAGACCGGCGTGCTCGAGCACGAACCCCAGGTCGAGCAACATCCCGACGGAGATGAAGAAGATGCCTGTGAAGGTGTCGCGGAAGGGCAGCACGTCCGACAGCGCTTGCACGCCGTACTCCGATTCCGCGATCACGAGGCCGGCGATGAACGCACCGAGCGCCAGTGAGAGACCGGAACTCGCGGTGACGTACGCCGCACCGAGGGCGAAGAAGACGATCGACAGGGTGAAGAGTTCGCGGTTTCTGAGCAGCACGACCTTCTGAAGCACCCACGGGACTGCGGCGCGCCCCACCACGATGAGGGTGGCCACCACCGCCAGGCTGACACCCACGTGCCGGGCCGAAGCGCCGATTCCCTCACCGGCCCCTGCCAGGACGGGAACCAACAGCATGAGGGGCACTACGCTGATGTCCTGAAACAGCAGGATGGCCATGGCGACACGGCCGTGGGATGAGTCCAGCTCCCCACGATCGGTGTAGATCTTGAGCACGATGGCCGTGGAGGAGAGCGCTACCAGCGCCCCGTAGAAGACGGCCTGCTGCGGCGTGACCGCCACGATGAGGGCCACGCCGGCGGTGGTGGCAATCGTTGCCGCTACCTGCACGGCGCCGCCCTGGAGCACGAGCCGTCCCAGCCGGATTATGCGCGATACCGACAACTCGAGCCCAATGGTGAACAGCAGCAGGATAAGGCCGAGTTCGGCAAGGCCAGAGACGGACGCTGCGTCCTGGATGAACCCGAGGGAGTGAGGGCCGATCGCGACACCGGTCACGAGGAAGCCGACAACGCTGGGCACACGCAATCGCTGCGCGACGGCCACTACCGGGATGGCCACCGCAACCAAGATCACGAGGTCGCGTAGCAATGTCAGCTCGTGCATCGCAACAAGATAGCAAATCTGGGGGGATTGAGACGACCGCCATCAGATGAACCTGCCTAATTGACAACAGGTATCCCCTTGAGGAGAAAGCGATTACACCTCCTGAAACGGATATGGCAGCTGTTCTTGTTTCGCCTGTTGCACCGGTGGTGACAAGGTGTACCGACAGTTATGTTTCAATGAGTAGTTCTCAACCGAGGCGAAACCGCAATGTTTGCGGTGGGTACCGTCTAGATCCCGGCGACGACGGGAAGTAAGAAGGTCGCCGTCATCCTTTCTTGATCCGTAGCAAGCAGGTACGCAACACCGTTCAGCGGGCGGCGCTTTGTAGTCGGCGCCGACTGGAAACCGTCCCCGACCGAGAACGGGCGCGTGAGAGCAACGTCTCATGCCTGAAGAATTCAGGAACGTCCGAGGAGAACGTTTATCGGTTCAGCACAAGAGAGCTACGAATGACTTCACTGGCGCTGCAACGCGGCTACATCCCAGGCAACCAACCAGACGCGCGTAGATTCAAGGTGTTCACGCGGCGTCATATCGATCAGATCCCCCAACTCGAGCAGCTTTCTCTTAGCGACCTCAATGCCATGAAGGCGGTGTCGGCGGTACTGCCCTTCAGAGTCAACAGCTATGTCGTTGAGGAGTTGATCGATTGGTCGAACATCCCCCAGGATCCCATGTTTCAGCTCACGTTTCCGCAACCGGCGATGTTGAGCAGTGATGATTTCGGCCGGATGTATAGCCTCGTAGCCGGTGGGGCGTCCGAAGAGACGATCCAAGCCGCTGCTCGGGAAGTTCAGCGCACCTTGAACCCGCACCCGGCGGGCCAGATGGAGCTGAACGTACCGAAACTGCACGGCGAGCCCATGCTAGGTATGCAGCACAAGTACCGTGAGACCCTGCTGTTTTTTCCGGCGGCGGGGCAGACGTGTCACGCGTACTGCACTTACTGCTTCCGCTGGGCGCAGTTCGTCGGCATCAAGGAATTCAAGTTCGCGAATAGCGAGGCGGAATCGCTGGTGGAGTACCTTGGCGCGCATCCAGAAGTCATCAGCGTGCTGTTCACCGGCGGTGATCCGATGGTCATGAAGACGTCCCTGTTGCGTCGGTACATCGAGCCGCTGCTGGATCCGAGACTGGATCACGTCTTGAGCATTCGCATTGGCACCAAGGCTCCCGCGTACTGGCCGCACCGCTTCGTCACTGATCCGGATGCCGATGATGCGCTCCGGTTGTTCGAGCGCGTAGCCAATGCCGGTCGCCACATCGCGATCATGGTGCACTACAGTCATCCCCGGGAGCTGGAGACGCCCATCGCCCAGAAGGCTATACGCCGCATTCAGTCGGCAGGGGCCACGGTGCGATGCCAGGCGCCGTTGATCCGTCACGTGAACGACGCGGCCGACACATGGGTGGAGCTGTGGACTCGCCAGGTGCGCCTCGGTGCTGTGCCGTACTACATGTTTGTCGAGCGGGACACGGGGCCGAAGCGGTACTTCGAGGTGCCCCTCGCCCGGGCGCTCGACATTTTCCGCCAGGCGTACGCGAGAGTTTCGGGCTTGGGGCGGACGGCGCGCGGGCCGGCGATGTCCGCCACGCCGGGCAAAGTGCTGGTAGTGGGAACCGCGTCGGTGCACGGGGAAGAGGTGTTCGTGCTGAAGTTCATCCAGGCAAGGAATCCTGCGTGGGTTGGCAAGACGTTCTTTGCCAAGTATGACACGGCGGCGACGTGGCTCGACG
This sequence comes from Gemmatimonadota bacterium, assembly GCA_022566515.1. Classification (GTDB taxonomy): domain Bacteria; phylum Gemmatimonadota; class Gemmatimonadetes; order Gemmatimonadales; family GWC2-71-9; genus B3T1B10. The sequence continues at coordinate 3,978 of JADFIT010000159.1, read as the reverse complement.
ACCTCAAGCCGGCTCTTGGCGAGGAGCGGTTCTTCTTCGATGAGGGAGCCGATACCGGCGACCAACCTCGCGGGCTATCGCGATCCGGCTTGTTCTCCCTCACCCAATAGGTCTCGGCAAAGCTCGTTACCGGAGCCTTCTGCGAGCGAGCCAGTAATCCAACGACAGCCGATCGTCAGAGGCCGGCATAGTCAAGAGGAACAGCAAGAGGGCCGTCCGAGGAATCACGTGGGTGTGAAACTGGTACAGGGGTTCCAGGAGTAGATGGCCAAAGGTGACGAGGACCAAGACGCTCCCCAGCGCAAGGAGTGCGGGACGAGTCCGAAGTCCAAGGAACACCAAGGCGCCCGCGACCAACTCCACGCAGGGTACGACGGTGCCCGTGGCCCAAAGCGACCAGGCAGGGAGGAAGGTAACGGAGTACGGCTCTACGAACAGGCGGCGGGCATGTTCAATGGGACCGAGAGTGAACACCTTCCAGAATCCGGCCATGAAGAAGATGAGGCCGAGGATTGCTCGGGCGATGAGGAGGGCCCAGGCGCGGTTGGTCTGACGAGTCAACAGCTTTCCTTTCCCTACACCCTATCCCCGGCACCTGTCTTGCGCGTCGCCAGGTACAGAGCCTGGCACTCCCGGATCGCAGTGTTCGACCTACAGCGGTGACCGCCTATTCGACCTTCGTTACTTCGCGAGCCGCGGGGCCCTTCTCCTCCTGGACGATCTCGAACTCCACCTTGTCGCCCTCGCGAAGGGAGGCACCCTCGGCGACCTGTGAGTGGTGTACGAAACAGTCCTTGTCACCTTCATCCGGTTGGATGAAGCCGAATCCCTTGGTCTCGTTGAACCACTTCACCGTGCCTTTTGTACGCAACGCTTACTCCTTGTGATGTGCCGACTTACCCTGCATGAAAAAGGGACCGGCCAATTACCAGGTCCCATTCCCAAACTGTTCGCTGGTTTCTGTCCAAACGCGTCGTAGCGTTCCCCGCTAGCTACCCCAAGCCTATCGATCGGACCATCAGGTGTCAATCAGTCGTGGCCGCGGGGGCCGAAGCGCCGGGTCGGATCCGTGGCTGGGGCACTTCGATCCCGGTATGTTTTGGTCGTGTCCTTTAACAGCGAGCTAGCCATGGGCAGAACTGATGGGGTCATCCGGCGGGCTTTGACCTGGGCCGCCATTCTCGGGGCGAGCCTCTCGGGGCCGGCGATGGCCCAAACTCCAACCGCCGAACAGCGCGAGCACGCCGCGGCACTCGGCGCCCATCACATCTGCTCCGGCGTTTTTGTGGTGGGGCGCGACTATCAGCGCTCTCCTGCCGAAGTACTTGCTCAAGACCTAGCACGTTTTCGTCCATTCCTGTGGCAAGAGAGCTTTGCCTATACCGTCGACAGAGACGCACACGTCGTGACCGTGACCGGGCCGGGAATCTCGCCGCGCAAGGCCAAGTACAACGACGATCAGGGATGCACCATCCTGCCGCCCGGCGAGGACGACGTCTACTTCACCCCTGTGAACGTGTCGTCGACGCTTCCGAACGGCTCGACGCAAGATTGGCCTCTGGGCGATCGAAACGCGGTCGGTCCCGTTCCCAGCGAGGTGAATGAGGCGGCGCTCAACCGGGCGCTCGACTGGGCGATGGCGCAAAGCGAGCAGAACACCCGGGCGATCGTCGTCGTTTATAAGGGAAGGGTTTTGGGTGAACGCTACGCCCCGGGCTTTACCAAGGACACGCCCCAGATCAGCTGGTCGATGGGCAAGAGCATCACCTCGGCGCTGATTGGCGTGTTGGTTCAGCAGGGACACTTTCACTGGAACGACGCGGCGCCCGTTTTGGAATGGAGCAAGTCCGGAGATCCGCGTAGTCGGATTACCATCGCGCATCTGCTCAGGATGAGCAGCGGCCTCGATTTCAAGAATTATGGGTTTCCGGCACGCGGTCAACCAACCGCCGGCGTTTGCACCGGACGTGGAGTGGCGGTACAAGAACAGCGATCCGCTCACCCTGGGAAAGATTGTGCGCGAGACGGTCGAAGCCCGCGGCGAGAATTACCTGACCTTCCCGCAACGACACCTCTTCGACAAGATCGGTGCGCGCAACTACGTGCTGGAGACTGACGCGTACGGCAACTTCATCATGACCGGTTACGATTTCGGCAGCGGGCGTGACTGGGCCCGATTCGGGTTGCTGCATTTGTGGGACGGGGTGTTCGAGGGTGAGCGTGTGCTACCCGAGGGCTGGGTCGATTTCATCACGACACCCGCACCGGCAGATGACAGACAGGGGTACGGGGGGTTGTGGTGGTTGAATCGGGGAGGAGCGATGAGCCGTGCGCCTGAGGACGCATACTGGGCCGCCGGTTACATGGGTCAACGCACGATGGTGATTCCGTCGCGCGACATGGTGATCGTGCGGTTAGGGCCGAGTCCGAGTGGGTTTGGACAGTATTTCAATAATTTCGTTGGGGAGGTGCTTGATGCGGTGAGCGAGCAGGGAGCCGTGAGCGGGGAGCAGGAAGCAGGCCCTTCCAGTGCACTGTCTCCTCGGTGCTGCGGTCTCTATCAATAGCCCCATTTGGATGTCAATACATATGTATTGACATATGTGCTCCAACTTGTGAACTTCCGTCCATGAGCACCAAGTCCCAGCAGCTTCAGATTCGCGTCACGCCCGAACAGAAGGCCCAGCTCAAGCGTCTCGCCCGGAGCGCGGGTCAAGACGTGTCCGGCTACGTGCTTTCGCGCACCTTGCCGGAGGCCCGCCTGCGGTTCAGCGAGATCATCGGTGCCCTTGGCAACCGTGAGGACTATCGCTTCGCGCTCGCGGAACTCAACGACCTGCTCTCGGGTCTGACGCGGGCCCAGCTTCCTGACGCGGTCGCCGTCGCTCCGCCGAAGATGCGAGACCTCTCGCCTTTCCTCCAGAACTATGTGGCCGCGATGGTGGAGCAAGCGGCTCACCAGCGGGAGGTGCCACCACCATCCTGGGGGCGGGACGTCTCCCCCCTGGAGGCGCCGTACTTTGCGACGCCGCTCCGGAGCCTGCGACTCCACCTGCTGCGCGCGGCACCGGCACCGTTCAAGCGGCGCAACATCTTCGTCGATTCCGGCGTCGGCGCCCGGGTGTGACACCCGGATGGCCACGTTCAAACTCACGAAGGCCGATATTCGCCGGCTCTTCGAACTACTGGATGCCGAACTCGCGGCTCAAGACGTCCAAGGCGAGGTCTATCTGGTTGGAGGAGCAGTCATGTGCCTCTCGCTCGACGCCCGTGAGGCGACGCGCGACGTTGATGCGTTCTTCCGGCCCACGAGGCTCATCCGCGAAGCTGCCGCCCGGGTGGCCTCCCGCGCGGGCGTGCCCGACTCCTGGCTGAACGATGCCGTGAAGAGCTACCTCAGTCCGCGTGGTGAGTACGATCCCTACCTCGAGCTCGAGCACCTGCGCGTCTTCGTCGCCCAGCCCGCGTATCTCCTGGCGATGAAGTGCGTTGCCATGCGGCTCGGTGAGGAGTTCCATGACCTCGACGACGTCCGTTACCTGCTGCGCTACCTGAACGTGTCGACCCTCGAAGAGGCCCTCGCCATCGTCCTGCGCTACTTCGATGAGGAGCACATCCTTCCCAAGACGCGCCTGGCGCTCGAGGAGCTACTGTGCGGATAAGGATTCACCTGCGATAGCTCGTCGTAGAAGCGGCCGCCGTCGGCGAACTCCATTTGGGGGAAGTGGATGGCGGTTAGACGGCTTCGAGTAGTGAAAAGTTCCACATCATCATGCCCGGTGATGTTCATCTTCCCACGACGGTTGAAGTGTCCTTTCAGGGTGGGGGTGGTCACGGCGAGGATCCCTGGGAGCTAGCAGCACCCGATCCGCAGATCACGAGTTCCTATGACATCAATCCCATCCCGGTCCGGCATTACACCCGGCCTGGGGCCACTCGCCAGAAGATAGGGGCTCTCGCCGGACGCGCACACGTGCA
>JADFIT010000158.1 GCA_022566515.1 Gemmatimonadota bacterium | reverse complement strand
CCAACATGATGTACCTGGCGCCGGGGAGCGCACGGGAAGTAGCGGCACGGGCGGCGGCCTTCAAGGCCCGGTTCAAGGAGCATAAGGTCCGCGTCTACCAGCGCGATTGGGACGAGCTGGCGATGCTGTCGATTCTCGGGGAGCAGCCGGCCCCGGTTGTGAAGCGCGTCGTTGCCATCCGGGAGGAGCTAGCGGAGATAAGGCCGCGGATAGAGAAGGCGACGACGTTTGGGCTGGCCGTGGGGATCGCGTTTCTCGAATTCGCAACCGCCGCCCAGCAGGGCCGGTCGGTGTCCCACGCAAAGGTGCTGATGGACGTCCAGTCGCTCATCGCGGCCCAACAGGCGGCGCTTGCCGCGGCGGGTGCGGCGGCGGCGGCGGCGGCGATGTGATGCCACTCCGTAAATAGAGAGACTTGAGGTCTTGCGAAGGGCCTAGTGTTGTACCCAGTGGATCAGGCTCCATACCGCAGACGGGTCCGTTCCCGAGCAGATCCTCGCTTCAGGTTGACCAGAACCCAAACCGGGCAGTCGTCGATCCTCATGAGAGAATCATGAATATCGAATCTCGAGGAAGGGACAAAACGCATTGAGACGGTCGAGGACGGCTCAAGCATCGCCTACCGACACCGGCCCACCTCCCTCTCGAGCCGACCGATACAAGGCCTCGATCACGCGCATGTTGGCGGCGGCTTCGGAAAGTGGATAACGCGGGGCTGTACCGCTCGTGACACAAGCGGCAAAGTGTTCGACCATCATCTGGTATTCGTCCGTGCCCGCGACGTGGTGAGAGGTGGCCTCACCTCGACCGTGGAACTCCTCGATGGTCACGTCTCCCGTGCCTGGCAGGAACGCGTTGGCGACTTCCAGGTGGCCGTCGGTTCCGGCCGCGTGAAAACACTCTCGCCGCTCCATGGAGAGCGAGCAGTCGAATTGTGCGACCACCCCGTTCTCAAAGCGCAGCATCCCAGCCATCTGCTCGTCGAGGCCCAGTCCGGTCCAGGTCGCCACCGCCTGCACCTCGACCGGTTCCCTCCGTGCAATCGTACGGCTGACGTTTACACAGTAGCATCCCACGTCCATGAGCGAGCCGCCACCCATTTCCGGTAGCCACCGAACGTTGTCGGCGTTGGTCAGCTTGAACGTGAAGGCTGAGTAGATCGATCGGAGTGCGCCGATCGCCCCTTCGTCGATGAGATCCAACACCCGGTCGATGCGCGGGTGAAACCGGTACATGAATGCTTCCATGCAAACGACGCCCGCCGCATCCGCGGCTGCGGCCATCGCGTTGCATTCCGCAGCGGTGACGCCGAGCGGTTTCTCGCACAGCACGTGCTTGCCGGCTTCCGCAAAGCGGATGGTCCACTCCGCGTGCATACTGTTCGGCAGCGGAATGTAGACCGCGTCGATACACTCGTCCTCGAGCAACGCCTCGTAGCTGCCGTGCGCGTTGGGAATCGCGTTGGCCTCGGCGAACTCCCGCGCCCGATCGTACTCCCTGCTAGCGACGGCGAGAACAACGCCGCTCGCGGACCGGTGTATCGCCGGGATGACCGCCGCACGGCCGATGTTGGCCGTGCTGACAATTCCCCACCGCAAGGCCTCCCTCACTCGACCGCCGCCGTGGCGCGGTGCGTGAGGGTCATCGTTCGTCTGCCTCATCTAGGATGCCACGAACCCGGAGCCGTCATCGAGGGCCAAGATATCGTTGCCATCGAGGAAGGACTAGAGAGGACGGTTGACCAAGACGGTCGGGATGAACACGGTAGACGAGTTGGGCCGCAGAGGATAATTGTCGATTGCGAGGCGCGGGACACGTGGCTACAATCTTGTCCGTGAGAACATCCGATTCTTCGACGGTCAAGCTCGTCGGCATCGCCGGCGTCGTTGCAGACGGATACGGTGTGGCGTCCGGCAAGAGCACCCGGTCGCCGTTTCCGAAGGGGACCATCGAAATGCAGATCCCCGTGTTCCAGCGGCTCGGACTCGACCTGAGCTGGGCGTATCCCGCCACGCTGAACATCTCGGTGGCCCCCAAACAACTTCGGATTACCCGGCCATGGCGTGTTTTCTTCGATGTGCAGTGGTTCGAGGATTGGCCCCCCGAGAGCTTCTCCTTCTCGACCTGCGCCGTGGAGTACGGGGACGCGCGGCATCGCGCGATCATTTACTACCCCCATGAGGAGACGAGAACCGATCATTTCCAAGAACCGTCGATCGTCGAGGTTCTCGCCAGTCACATACCCGGCATCAAGACTGGATCGAAGGTGACCTTGTGGGTGGACCCTACTCAGGTGACGGTGGAGTCGGTGACCTAACGACCCCTCTCCCGCACGTGGGAGAGGGGTGGGTTAGGGGTGAGGCCTACCTCGCGCGGCCGAGGTAGCGCAGGAAATCGCTGTTGGTGCTCAACACCAGCACCGTATTCGAGTCCAGGGTCTCCCTCAATACCTGCATCGTCTTGATGAAGCGGTAAAATTCCGGATTCCGGTTGTAGGCCTCGGCGTAGATGTCCGCCGCCTCGGCGTCGGCCCGGCCCTTGATCTCCTGAGCCAGGCGATAGGCCTCCGAGGTGATCTCTTTGAGTTCCCGCTCCCGCTCGCCGCTGATTTCCGCGGCGTCGCCGGCGCCCTCCGAACGAAACTGTTCGGCGACCCGCTTCCGCTCGGAGATCATCCGGGTGTAAACCGCCTCACGGACTTCCGCAATATAATTCAGCCGCTTGAACTGGAAGTCGAGAATCTCGATTCCCAGATCCTCGGTGCGTGTCTGCGCCGCCCGCAACACCTCGGCAGCGAGCACCGCCCTTCCCTGCTCGATGGTTTCCGCGCTCTCGGGCGCGGCCTCTCCAGCGATCTCTTCGGATACGGCGAACGCGCGGTTGCTGGTGCGCACCACCTCGATCAGGTCGTGATTGGCGATCACGTTGCGAGTCTCACCATCGAGGATGTCGTCGAGCCGGGACTGCGCCCCCAGCTCGCTGCGCAGTCGCTGGAAGTACTTGAGCGGATCGCTAATCCGCCAGCGGGCGTATGTGTCGACGTGGATGAACCGCTTGTCCCGGGTGGGTATCTCATTCGGGTCGCCGTCCCACTCCAGGAAGCGGTTGTCAAAGTAGTTGACCTTCTGAATGAAAGGGATCTTGATCTTCAATCCCGGTGTGGTGACCGCAGTGCCTCTCGGCTCACCGAACTGTGTGATCACCACCTGCTGGGTCTCGTCGACGATGTATAATGCGTTGACAACAACGAACAGCCCCAACAGAATTAGGACGCCGATAATCGGTATTAGTTTTTTCCTCATGGCTTATCTCTCTGGTTCAGCTGCAGAAGCGGCAGGATTCCTTGGAGAGTCTCATCCAGTATGATCTTCTGCCGCACGTTCGGGTACACGGCCAGCATGGTCTCGAGATAGATGCGCCTGCGGGTCCCCTCCGGCGCCCTGCTATACGCAGCCAGCAGCGCCTTGAACAGCTCGGCGTCACCCATTGCTCGGTTGACACGATCGGTGGCATACCCCTCGGCCTGCTGGATCGTCTGCAGCGCCTCTCCGCGTGCACGAGGAACGACCGCGTTGTACTCGGCCCTTGCCTCATTGATCCTCCGCTCCTTGTCCTGTTGGGCCTGGACGACCTCGTCCCACGCCTGCCGGACCTGATCGGGCGGGTTAACGTCCTGCAGCACGATCTGCTCCACCTTGATTCCCGTCTCGTACTGATCGGCGAGTTCCTGCAAGCGACGTTCCACTTCCGAGGCGATCTCCTGCCGGCCGATGGTCAGAATCTCAGTGACACTGCGGTCCCCGATCACTGCCCGCATTACCGCCTCGTTCATGTCACGAAAGGTGTCAGAGCCGGTCGCCTCCCTGGAGTCGAAGAGGTTCCTCACCTTGAACAGGTACAGGTAGGGATCGTTGACGCGGAACTGCGTCGTCCATTCGACCACGGCGACGTTCAGATCGCCGGTGAGCATCAGCGACTCGTCGGTGAACGGGCCTCGCGCATACTGGGTGCGTATGTCGGCCGTGGCGGTACGGAAGCCGAATTCCACCTTGAGTTGACTCTGCACCGGCACCTTAATGACCCTCTGAATCGGCCACGGCCATTTGAGACGGAGCCCCGGTTCGGTCACTGGCGGCGTGAACTTGCCAAACGTCAGCACGACGCCGACCTCCTCAGCCGCCACCGTGTACACCGCGCTCCAGACCAGAGGGATGGCCACCACGACCAGCAACCCGAGGCCGAGGGCTCGGGCGCTCGGGATGTTCGACAGTCCCAACCTGGTGAGACTGTCGGCGAGATTTCCTTGAGACTGCATAAAACGCCTCCTCTTTTTCGGATTGGCGAGGTGATGTTCGCTCGGAATCTGCAGTCTAGCACAAAGTATATAGCCCCCGATTTCTTTGGACAGTGATTGGGATTAAGGTGAGGGGTTCAAGGAGCAAGAGTCGGAGCAGCCGTTGCCAGAGCGGTAGGGTGCGAAGGCTCCGGTCTTTGAGGCGTTGCGGGGAGCGGCGCAGAATGATTGATTGGACGGCGGTACCGCGGTCTGCGTCTCTGGGTCCTCAATGGAGCAAATCCACGATGAAGAAGGTCGTCTTTGCAATGCTTTTCCTGACCACACCGGCAGTCGCCCGCCAAGGCAACGACGACCACCGCCAGCCACTGTACGGCAACCTGGGGCCGCACAACCGCACTATCACCACATCGTCTCACATGGCGCAGGCCTACTTCAGCGAGGGTCTCCAGTTCATGTACGCGTTTGGGCCAAGCTCGGCGTTGCTCTCGTTTCGCGAAGCGCAAAGACACGATCCCAACTGTGCGATGTGCTATTGGGGTGAGGCATGGGCGTTGAGCCCCTACCTGAACGGCAGGATGAGGCCCGCCAAGGAAAAGGAAGCGTACGCCGCGATTCACAAGGCCAAGGACCTTTCCGCGCGTCACGCGAATGATGTCGAGCAGGCGCTAATCGAAGCATTCAAGTCTAGGTACACCGACGAACCGACCGCCGAGACCCGCCGGCCACTCGATTCACTCTATTCTCGAGAAATCCGAGAAGTCGCTGAGTCATATCCGCACGATGCCGACATCCAGACGTTGTACGGCGAGTCACTCATGTTGCTACGGCCGCGCCGCGGATCGGTGGATCTCGCAGACCCGTCGGTGAAGACGATCCTCCACATTCTGGAGGGCGTCCTCGAACGGGACGTCAAGCATCCCGGTGCGTGTCATCTGTATATCCATCTTATGGAGGCGTCTCTCGAACCGGCCCGTGCCGAGGCGTGTGCGGATTACCTGGGCGATGCCATTCCGGGCGCGAGCCACATCCGGCACATGCCGTCGCATATCTACATGAACATCGGCCGGTACAGCGACGCTGTGAAGGCGAATCAAAACGCGTGGCACGTCGACCAACAGGCGGCGTACGGCGGGCCTCCGGGTATTTATCCCAGTCATAACCTGCACATGCTGCTGTTCGGAGCGACCCTCGACGGGCAGAGTGCCGTCGCGATTCAGGCCGCGAAGGATCTAGCCAAGGTTTCTCCCAACTGGGCGTTCTACTATCCGGTCTCGTTGGCGAACTTTGGCCGGTGGGAAGAGGTGCTGGAGTTCGACCGGAACTACGACGATCCGTTCCAGGAGGGCATGTTGCGTTATGCCAAGGGGATGGCGCGCTTGAGAACAGACGACCTCGGCTTGGCGAAGGCCGAATTGCAGGCGATACGAACCATCATAGAGCAACTCCCCGAGTCGGCACGGTTTCGATTTCACTCCCAATCTGTTGTGCTGAGTATCCCCGCGGGCAATCTCGAAGGTGAGATCGCGGCCGCCGAGGGCCGTTATGCAGACGCGGTGCGAATCCTCGAGGCAACCGTCGAAACCGAGGATGGTCTGACCTACGACGAACCCGAGCCGTGGCACCGTCCGGCTCGGCACGTTCTGGGAGCAATCTTGCTAGAAATGGACAGGGCCGGGGACGCCGTGCGGGTGTATCGCGAGGCGCTGGAAGATCATCCTCGGAACGGCTGGTCGTTGTTCGGGTTGGAGCAAGCGCTGCGTGCGCAGGGTAAGGATGGGGAGGCCGACCGGGTACACGAGCAGTACGAGCGGGATTGGGCGCGGAGCGATGTGTGGTTGCGGTCGTCCCGTTTTTGAGACGGAAGGACGGAAAGACGGAATGGTCTATTCGGACGGTGGTTTGACCACGGCTGAAGCCGCGGCTCGGCGATCTGTCGGTAAACCGACGTTGCCATTGGCTCGCGGTCGCTTTAGACCAGCATGGCTACCGGTGAGGATATCTCGGTGCTCTCACTCGGCGGTGACGGTCAGCCGGAGCCGTTTCTCAACTCGGAACATAATGAACGCATGCCGGCGCCATCGCCGGACGGTCGCTGGGTGGCATTTGTGTCAGACGAGTCCGGCCGTAACGAGGTTTACGTCAGTCCTTACCCGGCCTCGGGGGCTAGGATGCCCGTGTCTCGGGCGGGCGGTATGCATCCCGCCTGGGCGCCCAGCGGTCGCGAACTGTTCTATCGAAACGGCGACAGTCTCATGGTCGCCCAGGTGAATACGGGGTCTGGATTCAGAGTGATGAGTCGCGATTTGCTCTTTAGGGATGACTTTGTCAGAGCTGGTTTTGACGTTCACCCGGATGGTAACACCTTCCTCATGACGAGGCGTGAAGAGGACCCACGATACGAGATGGTCATCGTTTTCAATTGGTTCGAGGAGGTGCGGAGGCGGATGGCGGAGCTGGGCGGGAGATAGTCGCTAGTGGAAAAGAAAGCCGAAGGGCCAAAGCCCTCCGGCTTTCGAGCGCAGCGAATGGCTACGCGGCATGACACACCGTATTCTCAAACGTATGAACTGATGCTTGCCGAGTCAATGGTGCAGCGGTGCTGGCGGTGAGATTCGAACTCACAAGGGTTTTCACCCAACGGTGTGTCAAGCCGATGCGTTTACCAATTTCGCCACGCCAGCACCCGATTCGGTAGCAAATCTTGATATCCCGTAGGCAGGACGCGCGGATGTACACTCGTTCCGAACTGCACGTGAACAATAGGGGACCGGATTGCCAGCCCGTCATCAGATTTGTGCCGGGTTGTACCAAAAAACTGCGCACACAGGATGCCTGAATGGAGGCTGTGGATATACGCGCCTCCGCACTTCTACCCGAGAAGTCGTATCCATGAGGTACCAATCGTCCACACTCGCACTGGCACTGCTGACACTGACAGCGCTACCAATCGCCACGGTAGCACCCAAGGAAGATCGACGAGCCGCGCCGCCCGCCACGGGTTTCGCTGCCTCCGTCACGATCGGCGACGGCGAAATCTTCATAGGGCGCACCGGTGGGGGGCAGCCCGGATCGATCTATCCGGCACCGGGCGGTATCCATCTCTTCCAACGAAACGCCCAGGGCGGGTGGACCGACGCCGAACACATCACGGGTGACGACGTCGACGTGTACGACAGCTTCGGTGCGGCCATGGCCGTGGACGGCAACACACTTCTCGTAGGGGCGCCGACCCAGAACGACGGACGCGGAGCCGTGCGTGTGCTGCAGCGGACTCCTGAGGGATGGACACAGACGACCACCTTGACCGCGATCGACCATGCGGCGGTGCGAGGTTTCGGCAGCGCAGTGATACTAAACGGGGGCCTTGCGATCGTTGGAGCGCTGCCGGCTGAGGGCAACGGAGCCGTCTTTGTGTTCCGGCGGGATGGTGCGAATTGGTCACAGCTCTCGAGGCTGATGGGGCAGAACGCGGACGAAAATGATCGGTTCGGAACAGCGTTGGCTGTGTCCCGTGGCCGGTTATTCGTTGGGGCTCCCGGGGCCGATGATGATCGCGGTGCTGTTTATGTCTTTCGGAATTTTGATTCGCCCAGCGGCAGGACAGTAGATACCATACTTCGTCCAAGCGAGG
>JADFIT010000157.1 GCA_022566515.1 Gemmatimonadota bacterium | reverse complement strand
ACCTACGCCCGGTTGATGGGACTTGAACCAGCACTCACCAAGCGCATCAAAGGTGGCGGCTAGGTGGTTCCGTCGAACCAGGGAAACATGGGAACCGAAGACAACGGCGTTGAACCGGGGGCTGCCGGACCGGATTTCAGCCTGGAATCCAACGAGGGCAGACAGGTTCGCTTGTCAGAGTTTCGCGGCCGGAGCAACGTCCTGCTTTACTTCATGCGGGAGTTCACTTGAAGCGAGTGCTTCTCGCATGCCGTCCAGTTGGGACGCCTGAACGATCAGATAGCAGCTAGTGGGACGAGCACTCTCGTGATTGGCCCCCGGGGCCAGACCGCGGCGGCTCTCGCGGCGCGGAAGCTCGAGGCCCCGTTTCCCGTGCTGGCAGATCCTGGCCGGCGGGCCTACCGGGCGTACGGTTTTACCAAGTCGCTGTGGGTAATTCAGCAGAGCGGATGGGTGCTCATCGACCGCGATGGGATCGTGCGGCACGTCTCCCGGAACACCAACCCCAAGAACTCGTTCGATGAGGACGAGGTGCTTCAGGCGGTAGGAAGCCTGGGCTCATAATTCATCCGCCGCGCCATCGCGATTGCAGATTGGAGATCGGCGATTGGCGATTTCAGATTGGACTACCCGGCCGGCTGTCCCTGTTGGCGTCGGCGGCTCTTTGCCTTAGCCGTGTTGATACCGCTAACGAACACGGCAATCAGTTCGCTGCACTCCCGCGTTAATCTGTCGGTGTCGACGGTAGAGCCGCAGAGCCGATGTACGAAGCGGAGCCAGACGGACGTTTCGCGGAGTTCCTTGAGGCAAACCTGCATCTTGTGAACGAAGTCGCGCGTCGACTCGGCCCCTCGCGCCTCCGCGTAGTTGGCAGCTGGCGATGTCGCCGAGCGAACAAGCTGCCGGTGCAGATGTGTTCCGACGTAGTCTCGGGGTAGCCCTCGGACGGCTTTGCAGATAGCCGCACCGAAGTCGATGAGGCGTTCCTCGAGGGCATTGGGTGTGTATTCCATTATCGAACGACCGGAGCTTCTACCAATCGCAAATCTGCAATCGCCAATCTGCAATCGCCAATCATTCGGTTGCCGCTGTTATCAGAAATTTGCGGCTCCACCCGCCCTCAGGTTTCGTATTTTGCCAGCAGCGCCTGGTAGCGCGGATGCTCACGGATCGGATCCCAACGCGGGTCGAGCCGCAGCCTGTGGACGGGCGAGCTGATCTCGACTGGCCCGGTGACCCGCGAGGAGGTAAATTATAGCGGTGACACGTTCTGAGAAAACGCTCTCCAAAGTGCTACGCGGCACATCCGATGCGAGCATCGCTTTCGAGGAACTCCGGCAATTGATGTTCACCCTTGGCTTTGACGAACGGATTCGGGGCAGTCATCATATCTTCACTCGAGATGGAATCGAGGAGATTCTCAATCTTCAACCGAAAGGCTCGAAGGCGAAGCCGTATCAAGTCAAGCAGGTTCGCAGAGTGATTTTGACATACCGGCTCGCACAGGTGCCTGATGAAGAGTAAGTACCGCTACGAGATTATCCTTTATTGGAGCGACGAGGACGAGGCGTACATCGCTGAGGTTCCGGAGCTTGCCGGATGCGCGGCGGATGGACCGACGTACGAGCAAGCCCTCGCCAATGCGGAGTTAGTGATCGGCGAGTGGGTCGAGACGGCCCGTGAGCTGGGCCGAGCCATTCCAGAACCGAGGGGTCGGTTGAAGTTCGCCTGAAACGAAAGGGCTCACGATTCATCCGCCGCGCCTTCCGTGGCCTATGCTTCCGGCATCCCATCGCAACCACGGGTAAACCGGCGGCTTGAGGCGTCGTAAGAAAAACCAGGTTCCGTCAGTTCTCGTACTTTGCCAGCAGCGCCTGGTAGCGTGGGCACCAAGGAATGATGCGCGGTGCCATTGCGATTGCAGATCGGCGATTGGCGATTTCAGATTGGACTACCCGGCCGGCTGCCTCTGTTGACGTCGGCGGCTCTTCGCCTTAGCCGTGTTGATACCGAGAAGGGCAGTGGAGCGTATTACATGCCCGCCGACACCTTGTCTGCCACCTTCGCGTCGCCTTCCTCGAAGAAGTGCTCGTTATACCATCCAATAATCCGGTTCCAGTGGTCGTGGAAGTCTTCCACCGTGCTGGAGCGACCGGCGCCGTGACCGGCGTTCATGTAATGCACCCACACGACTTCTTTATCCAGCCGCCGCAGTGCGTAGTACATCTCTCGTTGGTTGGTGGCGGGAACGTTCCAGTCTCCTTCGCCGGTGAGCATGAGGAGCGGTGTCTCGATTCTGTCGGCGTTGAGGATTGCCGAGTGTGCGAGATATTTCTGTGGCTGCTCCCACAGCGTCGCCCCTATGCGGTCCTGCCCGCTTTCAGCCGCGTAGTAGTTGCGCGTCGTGATCTTCGGGCTGTCGCCCAAGAAACTGATGATGTTCACCTTGCCGGAGATATTGATCGCGGCGGCAAACCTGTTTGTCTGAGTAATTAGGAGGTTCGTTGCATATCCGCCGTAGCTGGTGCCGTGGACGCCGAGCTTGTCTTTGTCAACCAGCCCCCGATCGATCAGCTTGTTGATTCCCGCCGTCACACCTTTGAGCCAGCTCTCGCCGGGATACCCGATCTCGAGATCTACCGAAGGCCGAAATCCGAAAAAGTCGGCATTCGCCAGCAGGTTCATGTTGGCATTGAAGCCGTTATTGAAGAACCTCTCGTAAATCTCGGCCACCAACGGGTATTGCTTACCCGGATCGTAGTTCACCGGGTAGTAGAGAATCCCGTACAGCGCCTTGCCGTCGACGTTGAGATACTCGACCAGCTCGCTGCGGGTGAGGGCCAGGTCGGCGAGCCACGGGTTGAGGTCGGTGAGTCGAGTCGTGTTCCTGAACTCGGCGTCCGCCATGTACAGGTCGTTGGGCAGATCGCCGTTGGAGAAGTTGTAGAAGATCTTCCGGCCGTCTTTGGTGAAGCGCCAGCCGCCGTAGAGATTGCCGTCCTTGACCAAGTCGGTCGTTTCTCGTGAGGAGAGATCGTACCGCACCAGGCCGCGCTCCCAATGATCCTTCGCCGAGTAGGTCATGTAGAGGTGGCCGCCGTCGGGACTCCAGTTGACCACGTTGACCGTGGGTGCCGTATCCTCATCCTCCGGAAGCTCGTAGACCAGCTCGATCGCCTTGGTGTCGGGGTCCAGCAGATGGTACCCCTTCTTGGAGCGCACCAGGAGCTGCGCGTCGTCGGGACGCCAGCGCATGACGGAGTACGAGAGCTTGGTCGAGTCGTCCTCGCTCACGGGAGCGCGATGCTCTTCCGTCAGGTTGGTCGCTGCCGTGTCGGCGATCGACTGCACGAAGACGTTGCCTTTTAGTGCGTAGGCAAAGCGGTCGCCCGTGCTGTTCCAGTTGAGATTGATGCGCTGCTCGACACTGTCCTTGATCGCCCGAACCGAATCCGTCTCGAGATCCAGAACTTTCAGGGCATATTCCGCACCACCCTGCCGGTCGTACGTGGTCTTTATCGGCTTCGTCTCGATGTACGTGATGAACCGACCGTCTTCACTCTGGTGCATGCCGCCGATCCGTCCTGCAGCCGGCAACTCGCGTACGTCACGAGAGCGGATATCGACGATTGCCGGGATCATGAGTGAGGTCTGGTTCCGCACGACGTCCCAGGCCAAGAAGGGCTTCCGGGAATCCTGCACGATGACGGGTCCATCGGTGAGGTCGAGGAACATCTGACGGGACATCTCCGCCCAGTTTTTCTCACGAAGTGCCAGCACCACGCCGCTCCCGTCCGGGCGCCAGCTGAGGGGCGAGTTTGACGCGATGGGTTTGTCTGTCTTGAGGTTCACCTTGCGAACGCGGTTCCGCTCCGGCTCGTAGGTGTGGAGGAAGTATTCGTCCTCGTCCCTCACGAAGAAGGCTAGCAAGTCGCCGTCGGGTGACCAGGCGAACGATCGCACCTGCACTTTCCGGTCGAACAGCGACCGCTCCTCGCCGGTCTCCGTGTCGATCACCAGCACGTCGGCAAACGACGGTGAGATGTAGGTCGGGTCGCCAAACCGCATGTGATCCACGTTCTTGCGGTCTCTTTGCGTGGCGCGCGTGGCTGCGAGGTAACGGCCGTCGTCGGTGATGGCTTGCACCCTCAGGGTGGCCACGTTGAGGGCGTCTTGTGTTGTGAAAGGGCGTTTCTCTTGCGCCGGCGCGCTCGTGACGAATGCAGCGAGGAGAACGGCGCACATGCTCGAAGTGGCGGCAAGTGGATTCCGACGGGTGGTGAGTGTCATTCCAATCTCCTATCGCTGTATCGAATGGCCTGATTCCGGACCATAGGTGTCGTGTTGCAGATAACCGCCGACATATTCAGCTATAATCCGTCCCAGATCGTAGCACACTCCTGCGAGGCGCGGAAGATTGGATTAGTGCCGCAGAGGAACGCGGACCATTGCGGATGACCGCGGATTGGGGCACGACCTCGGCGCTGGATGCGCTCTGCTCGGGGTGAGGGAGAGCGGGTAGGCTGTGTTGCGTCTCGAAAAGGCCTGGTGGGCCCCGGTTCGACATCTACCGCTTCGCTTCGCCTACCCGCCAGAGTGAATATGGAGGGGGTATGTCAACGGCGAATCAACTCGTTTGGTGGCAGGTGGTTGGGGCAGGGGGTACGTTATTGCGTTGGTGCATGGCTCGGAGCTGAGGGTGGCCATGATTCAGACAGCAACCACAAATCAACGGGGTCCGACGCATGCGCCGGTCTGTTCTTCGTGAGACGCTTTTGAAGTACTACCGCGTGAGTATTGAGTCCGCGATGGGCGCCCGTTAGGTAACCCTGTCCTGAATATCCAATATCGAATATCCAATGTTCATTCTTGGATATTCAACATTCAATATTGGATATTCGATATTCAGTACCCCGTTATCGCAGCTGCACCGTTGCCCGCACCGTCCCACCCTTCACCGCCGAGTATTGCACCGTCATCGATCCCGAACCGCGAACCAGGTATTCGAGGGTCCGGGTCGTCCGGCCGGGGTGGCCACTGCGGACGAGAATCCGATCCAGCTCTTCCTGATCGATCATCTGGGTCGGCCCGGGCCGGAACTTGTTGGGCACCCATCCTGCGGCGATGATATCCACGTCCCCTTCCACGGTGATGAGATCCGGCCGCACGACGTTGTTCCGCCGGCCCCGCTCGGTGATCGTGGGAATCAGCCTCTCATTCCTTATATCTATGCGTACGCGGAAGATATTCCCCTCCACCCGCTCCACGCTCGTCTCGCCCATGCTCATGAGGGGCATCTGATCGGCGTGGTACAGCGTGAACGCCATGTTGCGGTGGAACAACTCCATGCTCATGAAGCGGGGATTCACCCGGCCCGACAGTTTCTTCCATCCGCCCAGCTCCACCGCACCAAACTGCGGGTGATCGAATGGGGTCCATTCCACGTACTGGTCGCCGAACTCCAGGAAGTCATCGAAGAAGAAACGTGATCTCTGCCCCGAGATGGGTGAATTGGGATCCTGCTGTTGCTCCTGGAGGAGGGGGCTGTTGAAGTACTGGCCGCCGTTCCACAATTCGTTGGAGAACGAGACGATGCCGAGTCCGTCGTTGGTCCAGTCGATGGACCCGCCGTGGACGGTGTAGAGTCCGCGCCAGATCACATAGTAGTTGTAATAGGGGAGCATCCGTTCTCCCGTCTCACCCAGCTCGTCGTAGACCCTGATATCGGCCGAGGGATACGTTCCCTGCCACGCCGCGCCGGGGCCGCGAAGAATCATCCCGCCGGTGTTATGGAACGATTGCATGCCGGCGATGTTCGGCCGCGCCACCATGAAATCGTTGAGCGCCCGCGCTTCGGGCAATTCGAACGGGTAGTTCATCGACCCGCTCTGGATATAATTCGGCTGCCAGTCCGACGCGTAATTCCGGTTGGGATCGTAGCCACCAATGGGATCTTCGTTCACCAGTCCGTCGCCGTCGTTGTCGATCCCCTCCCTCCCCAGGAGAATCCAGTCGCCGAATTCACCGGGAGCCACGGGCTCGAGTCTGCGGGGGTCGTCGTGACTGATCCGGTGGGTGCCCTGTCCGGGGACGTATTTGCGCATCTGCTCGATGATGCCGTTGCCGTTCAGGTCGTCGGGACCGTCTTCGTCAGCGACGCCGTCGCCGTCGCTGTCCACCGGCACGTGGCCGGTGCGGGCGCCGGAGCCGGCTTCGTCGAGGAAATAATCCCGCCCGTCCGGATTCACGCTCGGCACGAGGTGGAACACGCGCTCGTCCACTAGGCGGGTGATTTCCTCGATCCGGCCGTAGTTCTCCATGAGATACCAGATCGTGTACAGCGTGACCTCCGCACCCTGGATCTCGTTGCCATGGACGTTGGCCTCGATGTACATGGCGGCCTTGTCCATCTCGTCGCCCGTCTCCGGGTTGTTGATGGTCATGACCCACATCTCGCGGCCGCCGTAACTCATTCCCGCCGACTGTAGGGTCAGAAACTGCGGCCACGTCCGCTCCATGAGCCGGAGACGTTCGCCGATCTCGTCGTGGTCGAGCCAGCGATCCCAGGTGAGCGGCAACGTGTGTTCGGGATCGGAACCCCGCTGCTCCTGCGCAGCCGTTGCTTGCGTGACAACCGCCACGCAGGCCAAGGCGATGAGGCTTCGAATGTTGGTGTTTGTCATGTCACTACCTCAGCGTCACGGTTGCCGTGGCCGTCCCGCCCTTTTGGGACCGGACAAGAATCTCGACCGACGTTCCCTCTTGGCCCAGGATGACCCAGCTGAACCGCTCTCGGGCGCCGGAACCCTCGAGCCGCTGCACCGTACTCGTCTTGGCGGCGCCGGTCAGGATGGCTTCAGGCGCGACCTGGATCTGCACGATCGTCGGCTGCACCGAACGGGACACTACGCCGTGTTGTAGTGACGTGGGGAAGTATCCCGTGTTCTCCACCTCCACCGACACGGTGAATATCCCGCCACCGTGGTTTTCCACCTCGGTGTCGGCAATCCCCACCCGGGGAAGCATCCCGGCGAGGCGCACGGCAAAAGCGCCGTGGGCCCTGCCCAGCTCGGCCAACTGCTCCGCCGGTGGATTGACCACAGCGTACGGCCGGAACCCGCCGATCTCGACGTCGCCCAGATCCGGATGTGCGAACGGCGTCCAATCGACGAACGCGTCGATCCCGGCGCCTTCCAATGCGGCCAGCACCGTTGCATCGGTGCTCGGCGTGTCACCGCCACCACGCTTCTGCTCTTGCTCTTCACCGGCATCCGCAGGCTCGTCGTCGCCTTCGTCGGATGCCGCTTCGGGCAGCGCCCATCCTTGAGTGCTGAAGGACGGCACGCCGAATTGATAGTATCCGAACTGGAAGAAGGCCCCTTCGGCCTGGCGGTTGATCCCGACTTTGGTGATGCCGGTGATCTCCTTGTACGCGTCGGAGACGGTCTCGAAGTACTCGAGATCACCCTCGTTCACGGTGGTGGCCGGCCGGCGGCCGGAGCCGGCATCGTTGTCCCTACCGGGTTGGGCGCCTCTCAAGCGAAGTCCCCCACCCCCACCCCCACCCCCACCGCCACCGAACCCGAAGCCGAATCCGCCGCCGCCAAGGTCGTTAAGAACGCCCAGGCCGAATTGGACGAGAAGGTGCTGGCGAAGTACCCCAAGCTCACCGAGGCCGAGACCAAGACGTTGGTGGTGGACGACAAGTGGATGGCCCGTCTCTCGGCTGCCGTGCAGGGCGAACTCGACCGCGTCTCCCACAAGGGTCGCTTCGCAGTCGAGATCATACGCAATCTCTGCAATCGATTCTCCTCCGAAGTTCCGAACGAACACAATGTCTGTTTGAATCCGCGTACCAACTATGCACGGACGCCCGAACTGTCGCGCGGGGCTGAACACCACTGAGTTGATCGGCTGATACGTCCATTCGCCGTTCTTGTGTCCGACTCGACGCAGAGCTTCTTCCA
>JADFIT010000156.1 GCA_022566515.1 Gemmatimonadota bacterium | reverse complement strand
CCTCCTCCCCGAAGGCCCAGACCGCAAGCAGGTCGGCCGACCAGACAGCTAGAACGAGGCCGACGGCACCGCCCAGCAGTGCGAGCAATATGTTCTCGCTCAGTAGTGGCCGGAGGACGCGGGCTCGGCCGGCGCCGAGTGCCAGGCGGATCGCGATCTCGCCCCGCCGACCGGTGGTGCGAGCAAGGACGAGGTTCGACAGGTTGGCGCAGACCACGAGAAGCACAAGGCCAACGACTGCCATGAGGAGGGCCAACAAGTTGCGGGCGTCGGTTCTCCAGCCGGGCGGAAGCGTGATATCCGAGGCCAGGGCCACCCCCGCGCCCCTGTTCTCGTCGGGATGCACTTGCTCGAGTCGGCGCGCGAGGGTGTTCATCTCGGCCTGCGCGAGCGCAAAGCTGATGCCGGGCTCGAGGCGACCCACTAGGTTGAGCCACTCGAAAAGGTTCCCGAGCGATGCAAACGTTTCCGGACTCGCTTCCCGAAACATCGACAGCGGCACCCAGATATCCCACGTGTCCCATGCCTCGTGGCCCCGAAAGCCCTCGGCTGCAACTCCCACCACGATGAAGCTTCGGCCGTTCAGCGTCAGCGCGGTTCCCAGGATATCGGCATCGGCACCGAAACGGCCTTGCCACAGGCTATGGCTGATCACGGCGACCGGATGTGCGCCCGGGGGCTGTTCCTCGTCGATGGAGAAGGTGCGGCCGAGCGCGGTGTGAGTGCCGAGGACGACAAAGTAGTTGCTCGAAACCAGCGCTCCCCGAACTCGACGGGTCTCGCCGGCGCCACCCAGGTCCAGCACCACCGACCGGTAGGCCATCACACCCGAGAAGACCCGGTTACGGTCGCGGTAGTCGGTGAACTCCCGGTAGGAAAAGGCGTCGAAGCCGCGGCCTTCCTGCGTGCGGCCCAGCTCCACGAGTCGGTCAGGGTCCGTGATCCCCGGTAGGGGCCGGAGTAAGTAGGCGTTGACGAAGCTGAAGATCGACGCGTTGGCGCCGATGCCGAGGGCAAGCGTCAACACCACCACCGCAGCGAAGCCGGGGCTCTTGCGCAACGTGCGCATCCCGATGCGGAGGTCCTGCCACAACCCGTCCACGAACTCTCGTCGGGCGGTTATGCGAGCGTGCCCCGATTGAACCCTGGTACAGCGGCGCCGGATGGATCGCAGGTTTCCGAAACGCCGGCGTGCCTCGACTCGTGCGGCAAGGGGATCGACACCGGCGTCGATGAGGTCCCGCGTCTTCATTTCTATATGGAGCTGCAGCTCGTCGTCGACGTCACGACGGATGTCGGGGCTCGGCCACCGAAACAATCGTTTGAAGCCCTTCATGAGCGACACGCTACGCCTCCTCCGCATCGAGCACGGTCGACACCGCCTGTGACGACCGTTTCCAACGCGCGACCTCGGCCTGCAGCTTGCGTTTGCCAAGGGGAGTAGGCGAGTAAAACTTCGCCCGGCGCCCGGTGTCGTTGACCCCCCACTCGGCCCTAAGCCATCTCTCTTTTTCGAGCTTGTGCAGAGCCGGATACAACACGCCCTCCTCGACGCGCAGCACGTCCTCACTCGCCTGCTGGATCCACTTGCTGATGGCGTAGCCGTGGAGGGCGCCCTGGCTGAGGGCCTTGAGAATCAGCACGTTCAACGTGCCGGGGATGAGACTGTCGTGCGGTTTGCCCATGGGCTGCTCCGGGGCGATACCTATGTTACCTATGTATCACCGGGGACCTGGGGCGTCAAGGGTCCGCGGGCCGGGGCGAGCGTAACCACGGCTGACTGTCAGATCGCGGCGGCGGCCCCCGCTCTTCCCCGCCGGCGATCAACTGAGCGGAAGTGCTGATCGTGGCTCTGCGCGGTGTAGGTGCCGGAAAAGGGCGCATCGAAAGTCTCATCTGGGCGGCTCGACACCACCTGAACCACGGGACATACTTCGGAGAACGGAGGGAAACCAATGAAGCTCATCATCCTGGCTGTCGTCGGTGTGGTGTCGATCCAGACCAGCGCGAACGCGCAGACCGCGGCGGAAACGATCGAACACGCGCTGGCCGCAGCGCCCCGCAGAGCTCGTGAGGAGGCCGCGGTCATCAAGTGGAACGCCGATTACACCTACGAGACCCTCAAAGAGGGCACGAACCGCTTGGTCTGCTACAACCGGTCCGATGAGCGCAACCGCAGGCCGTTCGCCGTGGTGTGCACGAGTGTGGGGAACCTAGACAGGGCCGCGCAAAACCGGCGGTTCCGGGGGGAGAGCGCCGACGCGGCGGAGGAGCGCGCGATGGTGGCCGCCGCCGAGGAGAACGGCACACGGGTGCTGCCCGAGTATGGGTCCGTGTGGATACACATGGACGGCCCCGATCGGGCGAGCGCGAGGATCCACACGACCATCGCGGTGCCGGGCGCCACCACGGAATCCACCGGTTTGCCGGACAACCGACGTGCAGGTGGCGCGTATATCATGGCTGCCGGGACGAGCGCTGCCCACATCATGATACCGGGGCGGTAGGGGCGAGCGCGCGAGGGCGGATCTGCTCCGGAGTGCGGGTGTCACCGCCCGATTCCCGATGTCAATGCAATGTCGTCGAACCAAGCTGTGGCTATTGAGTTAGTGTTGTCGGTATCTACCATGATGGCCACCGCCGAGATCGTCTCGGGTGGTTTTCCAAACACCTGCCAGTGGTCCGCGACCAAGTCCCGTTGCTCAGCGACCCATTCGCCGGCGCGCTGGCTTCCGCTTTCAACAACGATCGTTCCGACACGGCCGAAGTACGGGTTCGGGTATGCGGCGCCGACAGATTCACTGGCAGCCCACACGTAGCAGATGGCCTCCGCGTTGGGGCCAAACCCCTCTGGATCGAAAACAACGAACAGCCGTGCGGCGTAATCATCGCCGCTCCTCTCTCGTTCCCGCTCATTGCCTGAAATGGTATTTTCTATTTTCCAACGCCATGAGATCGTTCCGGCCTCGGCCGGTACGAGGTCCAAGGCACGCAACAATATCGATGCCGACCTGTCAGATCTGCCGACCAGAACCGCGCTGCGTCCGTCTTGCACTACCTCGTACCTGGTGGATCTGTTGGCCAGTCTTCTTTCCGTCCACTGGCGGCTCAAACCTTGTTCGAAATCTTCCAAAAACACCGGAGTCGATTGCTGTGAATGCAGTAAGGTGCTCGTGCCGGAAGAGGAAGAGCCGACGAACCCCAAAAGAAGGAAGATTTTACCGAGCCGCAGCGGGAGGCGACTCTTCAGGTTCCCAACATCTTGCACACGCATGCTGTTCAGATTCCTCTCGCTTCCCTTTGCCCTACGTCCGTCGCCGTGAGCTTCCTTAATACGTACGCTACCGCCGGCGGCTCAGATTGAACACCCTCACCGTGAACCCCGCGCTCTTGTTCGAGCGACGTTCGGGCGGGAGCGGATTCCGGAGACGATCTATCGGGCCGCGAACTCCTCGACCCAGTTGAACCATACGAGGAGAGGCAGTGCTTCGGGCCGCTCGATCGGTTTGAGCGCCAAAAATCTGTTGCCGTCCGCCGTAGCATCGAGGGATGTGTAACGCCCGCGGAACAACTCGGAAGGTGCTCCCACTTCGCGTCGCCCGGGATCGACACTAACGGCATAGAGAACGTCACTCCACCGATACACAATCTCACGTCCGCTGCGGGTCCAACGCGGGGCCGTGCCGCCCTGGACCGACACCTGTAGTCTTCCACCGCTTCCATCCACGGCTTGGACGTAGACTTCCGAGCGCGCTCCGGTAGCGCCCACGTAGGCGAGCCAACGTCCGTCCGGGGAGAAGGTAGGCTCGCTCGTCGACATGGACGAGTCTGCAAACGGCGCCGGCGTACTACTGCCGCCGAGCGGTATAAGCATGATATGGACACTCGCATCCCACGAGTCTTCGTAGGCCAAGACATCTCCGTTGGGCGATACGGATCCGGGATACTTGTCGTGAGTGTTCTCGACCACCGGCCGAGCCGGTGCACTGCCGTCGACGGGGATCCGGTAGATGTCGTACGACGGCGTCTCGTTGGTGAATAACACTTCGCGGCTGTCCGTCCTGGTCGTGGCGGTCGCCCTGCTGGCGGCCTACCTGCCGGCGCGGAGAGCCACAACGGTGAATCCGGCGGAGGCGTTGCGGAGCGAATAGGCCCCTGAACGGGCTCATCCGACGGCGCGCCGTGCGGCCCGGGTCGGTCTCCAGCGTCAGCCACCACACGCCCCGGTCTCCAGACGTCGGTGTTGAACCAGTTGCTCAACCCCTCGCGGCTCGCCCGGATGCGAGACGGCGAGACCAAGTTCGGCGCCGACGAGGTCGCGACGATTCCCGAGTTGATGGGATTGCTGACCACCGCGATCTGGAGTGAGGTGGGACGGGGGACGATCGCCGCCGACCGTCGCGATCTCCAA
Organism: Gemmatimonadota bacterium; assembly: GCA_022566515.1. Lineage (GTDB taxonomy): Bacteria > Gemmatimonadota > Gemmatimonadetes > Gemmatimonadales > GWC2-71-9 > B3T1B10. The sequence continues at coordinate 3,578 of JADFIT010000156.1, read as the reverse complement.
CGGGCGTATCTCGACGCCATGACCAGACTCATCGTGAAGCCGATGAAGGCGCGGGCGGAAGGGGGGCGCGCAATTTACGCACCCCCCAGTCGCGCGGCCTGCCTCGCGAAGCCGGGCGACACCCTGTACTTTCGGAGCAACTTCACACGGCAGACACCAGTGATCCGCATCCTCATCGCCGCTGGCTCGATCTCGCTCCTGTCGGCCATCCCGACCGCCGCGCAGAACACCCCATTCTCGGATCTCGACGTCTTTCAGGTCGAGTACGCGTCCGACGTACAGATTTCGCCGGATGGCGCCTGGGTCGTCTACGTGCGCACCGCGATGAGCATCATGCGCGACCGTCGAGAAGGCCGGCTCTGGATGGTGCGGACCGATGGAACCCAGCATCGCCAGCTCACGAGCAGCGATCAGTCCCAATCCTCGCCCCGCTGGTCCCCCGACGGATCCCGCATCGCGTTCGTTTCCGGGGGCGGGGGCGACGACGGGACGGAGATCTACGTCTACTGGGTGGAGACCGGAGAATCCGCCCGGCTGACCCAGCTCGAACGCTCGCCCCGCGACCTCGCCTGGTCACCCGACGGAAGCCGGATCGCTTTTTCCATGCTCGTGCCCGAAGCGCCGCCGCACCTCGCATCGATGCCGCCCCGACCCGAGGGCGCACAGTGGGCAGACGCCCCTCGCGTGGAGACACGCGTGCGGCACGAGGCGGACGGCAGCGGATTCATCGAACCCGGCTACAACCACATCTTCGTCATCCCGGCCGACGGTGGCACGCCGCGGCAAATCACGTCGGGCGATTTCCACCATAGGGGACCCGTCTGGATGCCCGACGGCCGCTCGATCCTGTTCTCCACGAATCGCAGTCCGGATTGGGAATACGAGCGGCGGGAGAGCGAAGTCTACGCCGTGTCGGTCAGCGACGGCCGCATCACCCAGCTGACGGACCGGCGCGGGCCGGACGGCAGTCCCGCCGTTGCAGCAGACGGTTCGTGGGTGGCGTACGTCGGCTTCGACGACCGGATCCAGACGTATCAAACAACCGAGCTGTACTTGATGCGGCCCGATGGATCCGGTTCCCACACCGTGTTGGACCAGCTCGACCGGTCCGTCGGCACGCCGGTGTGGGCGGCGGACGGCAGCGGCGTCTACTTCGGCTACGATGACGAAGGCCTCTCCAAGGTGGGCTTCGTGACACCGAGCGGAGAATTTCGCGTCGTGGCCGACAGCCTGGGCGGCACTGCGGTGGGACGTCCATACGGGGGAGGCAATTTCTCCGTGGCCCGGGATGGGAGCGTCGCGATAACCCATACCACGTCGGCCGATCCCAGCGAAGTTGCCCTCATCGAACCCGACGGGACCAAACGCATCCTCACCGCGCTCAACGCCGACTTGAAAGCGCAACGCCGGATCGCCCCGGCGGAGATGTTTTGGACGGAATCCTCACACGACGGCCGGCGCATTCAATCGTGGGTCGTGCACCCGCCGGACTTCGATCCGTCGACGCAATATCCCCTGTTGCTGGAAATCCACGGCGGACCGATCTCCAACTACGGAGACCGTTTTTCTGCGGAAATACAGCTTTACGCCACCGCAGGCTACATCGTGGTGTACTCGAACCCCCGCGGGAGCACGGGCTACGGCGAAGAATTCGGCAACTTGCTGTACCACGATTACCCGGGGAACGACTACGACGACCTGATGTCCGTCGTGGACGCGATGATCGAGCGGGGCTACGCGGACGAGGAACGCCTGTACGTCACCGGTGGGAGCGCCGGCGGGATCATGACGGCGTGGATCGTGGGGAACACCAATCGGTTCCGCGCCGCCGTGGTCACGAAACCGGTCGTGAACTGGATCAGCAAGACGCTGGTGGCGGACAACTACGACGGATACATGCACTACCGGTATCCCGGCACGCCATGGGAGAACCCCATGGGCTACTGGAAGTTCTCGCCGCTGTCCGTGGTGCAGAACGTGGAGACGCCGACGATGGTGATGGTTGGGACGGCGGACCTACGTACCCCGCTCTCCGAGTCGAAGCAGTTGTACCATGCGCTCAAGCTTCGGCGCATCCCCACCGCGTTGGTCACGATTCCCGGCGCGTACCACAACATCTCGAACCGGCCCAGCCGGCTCATCGCCAAGGTGCGGTACGCAATTGCGTGGTTCGAGCGGTACTCCGGGCGCGAGACGTTGGATTGGTGATTCTAGGGGAGAGGGGAGAGGGCCTCCTCCCCTCCCCCCCAGGTTCTGGATCATTGATCAGTTTTGGCTCAATAATTCACACAGGTGGTTTGTTGGCCTCGCACCCACGCAGCGAGCATCTGCCACTCGGGGTCGTCCTGTGAGAACCAGCGGCGGCCACCGCTGTGGAAGGCGTCACCGCCGGCCTCCGGAGCGAGCGGGTGCGTCAGAAACCGGCTACTCAGAGGGTAACCCGGTTCCACGTAGCGCCTGAGCACCTCGAAGTTTCGACGCGACTCCTCCAGGCCCCAGAATGCACGCCCCTCCGGCAGCGTCCGCGCGAAGCCGCGGATTCCTCCACCGTGGCAGTGCACGCATTCCATGCGGCCTTCGCGCTTGTTCAGGAAGATCTGCTGCACGCAGGTCTGGAAGAACTCGAAGTCGAGCGGTGGTGGCGTGGTTTCGGCAGCTCTCAGGTCGGGCGAGATGTCGGCCGCGCGCACCCAGTCGGCCATGGTCCGCCATTCCGGATCCGCCTGCGACTCGAAGAACTTTCCGCCCACGTGAAACGGAGCACCGCCCGCTTGTACCGCAAGCGCCTTGCTAAGCAGCCGGCTTCGCTCCGGCTGGCCCGGCACGACCAAGCGCGAGACCACCTCGAAGTTCATGCGCGACTGCTCTTCCGACCAAAACACTCGGCCGTCCTCGCCTTCTTGCAGCGGTTGGAGCTTGAGCGGTGTTCCGCTGTGCACGTGGCAGGTGGCGCAGGGAGACCTGCCCGGCCCGTGGCCGCCGCGAGGGGCGATGAAGATCGGTTCGACCCGGGCTCGGTACTCTTCGAAACTCAACGCCTGCTGGCCGGAGGACGACACAGGGGCGATCGAGAGCGTGGACGCCGCAAACGCGATCGGAAAAACCAAACGCCGCGCGCTCATCGGATCACCGCCGTGTGGTTCCTCTTCGGCACCTGTCCTACGGTGATCCTGGCGATCTCCTTCATCGTCTGCGTGTCGATGACCGACACGTTGTTCGAACCGGCGTTGGCGGTGTACAGGTAGCGGCTGTCGGGCGTCATCGTGAGCCAGTCGGGGTGATGGCCGACGGGCACGCCGCCCAAGAACTCGAGGTCGGGAAGCGACCACGCGTAGACGTGGTTGTTGGGTTTGCTGGTGGACCACAGCTGCCGTCCATCGGGCGACACCGCCAGCCCGTGGCCGGGCGAACCCTGCAGCCCGTCGTTGTCCTGTTGGGTCAAGGGCAGCTCGGGCATCTGGACTTTATCGACGACGACCCGTTTCTCGAAATCCACCACATAGAACCCGTGGTAATTGGTGATCTGCACGAAGATCCGCTTGGTCGAGCCGTCGGGGTTCCGGTCGAAGGCCATCGGG
>JADFIT010000155.1 GCA_022566515.1 Gemmatimonadota bacterium | reverse complement strand
GTGGGGCCGGGCCCCTCTCCCCTCTCCCCTCTCCCCTTATATTCCCCTGCCATGCCAACCGAAATCATCCTCGACGGAAACTCCCTCACCATAGAGCACGTCGTCGCTGTCGCGCGGCAGTTCACGCCGGTCTCCATCTCTCGGGAGGCATTGGGCCGGATGGCGGAGTCGCGCAAAGTGGTGGAAGCGGCGGCGGCTTCCGATGATGCTGTCTACGGAATCAATACCGGATTCGGCAAGCTCTCCTCGGTGAAAATCGATCCCGACCGGCTCCGTGTCCTCCAGCGCAATCTGATCCTGAGTCATGCGTCGGGCATGGGCGATCCGCTGCCCCAAGACGTGGTTCGAGCCCTGATGCTTCTGCGGGCCAATTGCCTGGTGATGCCCACCAGCGGAGTGAGGCCGCTGCTGCCCGAGCGCCTCGTGGCCATGCTCAATAACGGAATTCACCCGGTCGTTCCGGAGCAGGGAAGCGTCGGCGCGAGCGGAGATCTGGCGCCCCTAGCACATGTGGCGTTAGCGCTCATGGGGGAAGGGGAGGTCTCCCTCTCCCCTCTCCCCTCTCCCCTCTCCCCCCGGGGAGGAGGGAGGAGGGAGGAGGGAGTCCCCGCGGCAGTGGCGTTGGCCAAGGCGGGCATCGAGCCCGTTGTGTACGAGGCCAAGGAGGGCCTCTCCCTCATCAACGGCACTCAGGCGCAGACTGCCTGCTTGAGCTTGTTGATCTACGATGTGAGACGTCTGTGGCGCACCACACACGGCGCCGCGGCCATGACACTGGAGGCGCTCAAGGGGACTCCCGACGCGTTCGACGCCCGACTCCATGGCGCGCGTCCCCACCGCGGACAGTTGGAATCGGCGTCACTGATGCGTGACTTGCTGGCCGGCAGCGAGATCCGTGAATCGCATCGAAACAACGACCCCAGAGTCCAAGACGCCTACAGCATTCGGTGTATACCCCAGATCATGGGGGCGGTGAAGGACACCATCGACTACGCGGCCAGAGTAGCCGAGGTGGAACTCAACTCGGCCACCGATAACCCGCTCGTGTTCGACGGCGACATCGTGTCGGGCGGAAACTTTCACGGGCAACCTGTTGCGATGGCCCTCGACTACCTGACGGTGGCGCTGACGTGTTTGGCGGGCATGGCGGAACGGCGAATCGAGCGGCTGGTGAATCCGGACCTTTCCCACGGCCTGCCGGCTTTTCTCGCACCGAATCCGGGACTCGAATCCGGATTCATGATGGTGCAGATCGCGGCGGCTGCGTTGGTAGGAGAGTGCCGCACGTTGAGCGTGCCGGCTTGCATTCAGTCGGTTCCGACGGATGCCAACCAAGAGGATATTGTCCCGATGAGCATGGCGGCGGCGTTCAAGGCCCGCCGCGTATGTGACAACGCTAGGCGCATCGTCGCGTGTGAACTGCTGTGTGCGGCTCAGGGCGTGGAGCATCACCGCCCGTTGCGCTCGGCGCCGGCGATCGAGAAACTACTCGCAACGGTTCGAGAAGACGTGGAGCCGCTGACTGCGGACAGACCGCTGACGGCCGACATCGAGCGGCTCACGACATTGGTGAAGGAGAAAACTCTCATATGACTGCCAGCGCCACGAGCCGGGTGGTGCGCGCGCCCCGCGGTAGCGAGATCTCGTGTCGCGGCTGGATCCAAGAAGCGGCCCTGCGCATGCTCATGAACAATCTCGATCCGGAGGTTGCGGAGCGACCGGACGATTTGGTTGTGTACGGCGGCACCGGCCGGGCAGCGCGAAGCTGGGAGGCGTTCGACGCCATCGTTGCGTCACTCCGCTCGCTGGGCAACGACGAGACCTTGCTCGTGCAATCCGGCAAACCGGTTGGTGTCTTCAAGACTCACGAAGATGCACCGCGCGTGCTGATTGCGAACGCCAATCTCGTCGGCCGTTGGGCCGATTGGGAGAATTTCCGGAAGTTGGAGGCCAAGGGCCTCATCATGTACGGCCAGATGACTGCCGGAAGTTGGATCTACATCGGCACGCAGGGAATACTTCAGGGCACGTACGAAACATTCGGCGCGGTTGCCCGGACCCACTTCGGCGGTGATTTGAGCGGGCGCATCGTGCTCACGGGAGGACTCGGTGGGATGGGGGGAGCCCAGCCGCTCGCCGCCACCATGAACGGTGCTGCGTGTCTGGTGGTGGAGGTGGACGCCGCGCGAATCCAACGCCGCTTGGAAACGCGCTACGTAGACGTCATGACAACGTCGCTGGACGACGCGTGGTCGCGCATTGTGGCGGCCAGGGAAAAGGGAGAAGCGATCTCGGTAGGGTTGGTGGGCAACTGCGCCGAAGTGCTTCCGGAAATCGTGCGCCGCGGCTGGCAGCCGGACGTGGTCACCGATCAGACATCCGCCCACGACCCCCTCGACGGGTATATCCCGGTGGGACTCACGCCAGAGCAGGCCGCGGAGCTGCGTGCCTCCGATCCGAACGACTACCTGCGGCGATCGCGTGAATCCATCGTCACGCACGTGCGGGCCATGCTCGCGCTGCAGCGCGCCGGCTCTACCGTCTTCGATTACGGCAACAACATTCGCACCGAAGCTCACGACCAAGGCTTGCAAGATGCATTCGACATTCCCGGGTTCGTGCCCGAGTACGTCCGCCAGCTGTTTTGCCAGGGGCGTGGGCCGTTCCGCTGGGTCGCCCTCTCCGGCGAGCCGTCGGACATCTATCGGACGGACGAGTTGGTCTTGGAGTTATTCCCCGATAACGAGCATCTGGTTCGTTGGATTCGCCTGGCGAGGGACAGAGTGGCGTTTCAAGGACTGCCGGCGCGCATATGTTGGCTGGGGCAGGGTGAGCGTGCCCGCTTTGGATTGGCGCTCAACGACCTCGTTGCCAAAGGGGAGGTCCAGGCCCCCATCGTCATCGGTCGCGATCATCTCGACACGGGCTCGGTGGCTTCGCCGTTTCGTGAAACAGAGGGAATGCGTGATGGGTCCGACGCCATTGCAGATTGGCCTATCCTCAACGCGCTGTTGAACACGGCATCGGGGGCGTCCTGGGTGTCGTTCCATCATGGGGGCGGGGTGGGAATGGGCAACGCGCTGCACGCCGGACAGGTCATCGTGGCCGACGGCACGGAGGCCGCCGCCGTCCGGTTGCAGCGCGTACTCACCAACGATCCGGGGATCGGCGTGATGCGGCATGCAGACGCCGGCTACGAGGAGGCGATCGCTACGGCCAGGGAACACGATCTCGAGATACCGATGCGGGATTCGGACGGTTGAGCAGGATACTCGTCGGCGCGTCTCAGGTTGTTACATGTCGCGGGCCGGCTCGGGCCCGCCACGGCAAGGAGATGGCCGACCTCGACGTCATAGATAACGGTGCGGTGGTGATCGGCGACGACGGTAGCGTTCTCGATGTAGGTACCGACAACGAAATGCGCGGCGCGTTTCCCGAGGCGGAGGTCGAAGAGGTTGAGGGGGTGTTGTTCCCGGGATTCGTGGACTGCCATACGCACGCCGTCTTTGGCGCACCGCGGGTGGAAGACCAGGAGCGTCGCGCTCGTGGTGTCGGGTACAAGGAGATCGCAGCCGCCGGCGGCGGCATCTTGTCGTCGGTGCGAGACGTGCGAGGGCGGTCGCCGGAAGAACTGGAGACGCTCACCCGGGCGCGACTCCGCCGGTTGCTGGCGGGTGGCACCACTACCGTCGAAGTAAAATCCGGATACGGTCTCTCGCTCGACGCCGAGATCAAGCAGCTAGAGGTGATCCGTGCCCTCCAGGGGAGTCGTCCCCATCTCGTTGCGACGTTCCTCGGCGCTCACGAGGTGCCGGCGGAGCACCGTGACGATCGGGACGGCTATGTGGAACTCGTCGTGCGAGAGATGCTGCCCGCCGTTGAACGCCTCGGATTGGCGCGTTTCTGCGACGTGTTTTGTGAGCCGGGAGTGTTTACGCCCCGCCAGTCGCGCACCGTGCTCGCGGCTGCACTGCGGCATGGTCTCCGTCCCAAAGTGCATGCCGACGAGCTTGACGGCTCTGGCGGCGCCGAGCTTGCAGTTGAGCTGGATGCCATAAGCGCCGATCATTTGGCGGCCATCTCGCCGGCAGGCATTCTGGCTTTGGGAAAGGCGACGGAAACCCTCGCCGTGCTGTTGCCTGGGACCATGATGTTCCTGGGCCGTGCCGGCCGGGCACCGGCGAGGCAGCTGATAGACGCAGGGGCCGCCGTGTCGTTGGCCACCGACTTCAATCCCGGCAGCTCTCCCGGCATGAGCCTTCCCTTGATGTCGATGATGGGGGTGTCGCAGCTCGGCCTGCTACCGGCGGAGGCGATCACGGCGATCACGGTGAACGGCGCAGCGGCTGTTGGAGAGGCGACACGCCGCGGGCAGCTCGCCAGGGGGTTCGCCGCCGATATCGCGCTGGTAGCTATCCTCGATTGGCGTGAGCTTCCCTACTGGTACGGGGTGAATCTAGTCACGGCGGTATGGGTCTCTGGTGTATCTTGTCACCCCAGTCTAAATCCTCTAGATTCACCGTCTTAGGCCATTTTATCTTCCCACAAATTAGTTGAGGTCGCTCCACTGGCACTGAACGTTGACAGGCTCAAGGACAAGGCTCGCAAGCTCGAGTTGAAGGATCAGCCCGCGAAAGCCATCGATGTCTACCTCAAGATCATCGAGGGGCTCGAGGGCACGCCGGACATGGACCACGAGCTTGCCGTCTACAACAAAGTCGGCGACCTGTATCTCAAGATCAATCAAGTCAATTCCGCGGTGGAGATGTACGAGCGGGCGGCGCACAGGTACGTGGATTCGGGGCTTCCCAACAACGCCATCGCTCTCTGCAACAAGATCCTGCGAAACGCGCCGGGACGCACACCCACGTATCTCATGTTGGGAGAACTCATGTTGCTGCGTGGGTTCGGCGCCGAGGCAAGACAACACTTCGTCGAGTACGCCCAGCGGATGTCGAAATCGGGCAAGGTGGTCGAGGCGTTCAGGGCGCTCAAGAAGTTCGCCGATGCTTCTCGTGCCAACCCAGAGGTCCGCAGCATGCTGACGGAGCAACTCGAAAGCGCGATCAAGGAAGATCCGGAAAACGCCGGCCTGGCAAAATTGTATGAGGAGTTCACGGGACGCGCGTCGACGGCGGTAGTCGCGGAGGTGCAAGAGCCCGACGACGCTTCCGCTCTGATATTCATCGATTTGAACGATGAGCCCGTGGACGACGCGGCCGAGTCGGCGGTGGAGACCGAATCGTTGGAGATCGAGGCCACGGCAGTTGCAGGCGATGAGGCGGCTGTCGAGAGTGGAGGAGGCGATGAGGTGGAGGTCTTGGGCGTCGCGGAGTTGGAGGAGGTCGAAGAAGACGAGGCGCCCGACATCACGCCGCTCGATACCGGAGAGCTGAGTGAAGACATTGCCGGGATCGACCTGGACGAAGTGCCGGTTCTCGAGACCATTGGGTCTGACGATGTCGGGTCATTGGCGGACCACAGGCCGCCCGCTGCGAGCGAAGAAGACGTTGTGTTCGTAACCAACGACCCGGGTGTCGTGGCAGACGAACCATCATCCGTGACAGACGAACCATCATCCGTGACACGTGTGTCTGATCCACTCTCTGAATTCGACGTTCCCGACTTGGATCTGGGGGGATTTGGCGAGCCGGGTGAAGCGCTGGACGAAGCGGGTGGGGGAGAGGGGAAGGATAATCTCGACGAGTATCTGCGGGGCACGGGCGGGTACATCTTGGATAGCCTTCCCGAGGCCGACGATCAAGTCATAGAGAAGCTCGAGGCGTTTCCCGACACCGATGTGACTGACGTCCCGGAACTGCCGGGGGCGCCCGAGAGAACCGTCGAATTTCTCGAGGCTCTTGTCGCCGAGAGTCCCGACGACGGTGCGGTGAGACGGGAGTGGGCGGAGATGTTGCTCGAGAAGGGGGAGCGGGATCGGGGACTCGATGAGCTGGATACGGCGCTCCAGGCCTTTGAGGACGTCGAGGACTGGCCCAGCGCCACGAGCATCGCCAACGAGATTCTGCTTCTCGAGCCCAACAGCGTCCCACATCTTCAGAAGCGAGTCGAGTTCGCCTACCGGGCCGGCGACAAATCCGGGCTCGTTCCGGCCTACATCAGTCTGGCCAACGGTCTCTTCCGGTCGGGGGCGATGGAGGAATCCCGGACGGTGTACGTGCGCGTTCTGGAACTGGACCCCGAAAACGAAGAGGCCAAGGAGGGGGTCGCCACCGTCGAGCCATTTCTGCCCGCCCCACCTGCCTCCGCAGACCCGGCTCAGGAACCTGCGGCCGCATCTGTTCCGACCAAGGCCCCTGCTCCCAAGGCGAGCCGAAGCTCCGGTTTCGTGGATTTGGGAGACCTGATACTTGGGGACCAAGCAGAGAAGTCCGCCAGGATGATCGGCAAGGAAGAGCGGTTGGGCGACGAGCAGCGCGACTTCCAAGTGATGTTGAGCCAGTTCAAGAAGGGCATCGAGGAGAACATCGACGAGGCGGATGCGGAGGCGCACTACGATCTCGGTGTGGCGTTCAAAGAGATGGGCCTCTTGGAGGAGGCCATCGGGGAATTTCAGAAGGCACTCCGGAGCGACGATACCCGGCTGCAGGCCGCAGAGGCTCTCGGACTGTGTTTCTACGAGAGGGGGCAGCTTCAGGTCGCGGCTACTGTCATGCGCCGGGCGGTGGACACAGATCCCGCCGGTGACGATGCGAAGATAGGGTTGCTGTATTGGCTGGGCCGGTGTGACGAAGAGCAGTCGAAGGGGGCGGCAGCGCTGGCGTATTACGAGCGGGTGTTCGCCTTGGACATCAAGTTTCAAGACGTGGGCGAGCGGGTAGACGCACTGTCGAAGGCACAAGGTTGAGCGTGCCGTCGGAGCTTGCATCTGTCGACATGGCGACAATCCAGGAGCCGGTCCGGGACGAACTGGATCAGGTTCTGGAAGAACTCCGACGCATCATCGTCGCCGATTTCCCATTGATCACCGAGGTCAACGAGCACTTGCTCCGCATGAAGGGCAAGATGCTTCGGCCTACCCTGTTGTTGCTGTCGGCCCAGACGTCGGGGGAGGTGCGTCTGGAAGACGTGACGCTGGCGGCGGTCGTCGAACTCATTCACCTCGCCACTCTGGTTCACGATGACTCGGTTGATCACTCGGTGCTGCGCCGGGGGCAGCCCACGGTCAACGCCATGTTCAGTCACCAAGTGGCGGTGATCATGGGAGATTATCTGTACTCCCGCGCCATGATCGAATTGGTCGAGCTGGGCGACCGCGTTCCGTTGCGGGTGATGAGTCGTGTGACCAACGAAATGACGGTTGGTGAAATGCGGGAACTTCAGGCGCACGATGCGCTGGACTTTTCGGAAGCGGACTACGAGGCGCTGATACAGCACAAGACCGCGTCGTTGATGTCCGGTGCGTGCGAAATCGGTGCGCGACGAGCTGTTCCTGAAGTCCGCGAACGGCTGCGTTTATTCGGCGAATTGCTGGGACGCGCGTTTCAGATCACGGACGACGTTCTCGACTATACCGAATCGGAGACCGTTACCGGGAAACCGAGCGGTCTGGATCTCCGCGAGCACAAGATCACCTTGCCGCTGATCGCCGCCCGAGGGCGCATGTCGCCCAGCGAATTGGCGCTCGTCCGCCGCCTCCTGAGCGACCCGGAGCCGCCTGACGATCTCGTGTCTGAAGTGATCCACATCGTGTGCCAGGTTGGTGGCGTGGACGTTGCCCGGGAGCGGGCCCAGCAGCTGGCGTTGCTCGCCGAGAGGGAGTTGGAAGGTGTTCCCGCGAGCTTGGCGCGTGAAGCGCTGCGTGGCGGGCTCGCCCACGCAATAGACCGGCGGAGTTGACAGGTGTCGATCGGACCACGTCGCCCAGCTTTTTACGTCACGGTCCTAGGGATCGGATTCGTCCTTGGCGGGTTCCTTTCGGCGCTGATGGACCGGTTTCTTCCCCAGGGACCGGCCAAGGAGTTCTTCACCTGGACCGTGAGTCCCTCTATAGGCCCGTTTCATGTT
>JADFIT010000154.1 GCA_022566515.1 Gemmatimonadota bacterium | reverse complement strand
AATAGCTGAAATGCCGGGCAGATCAATACGTCCACGCCGGGGATTTGCTCGAGGCCTCCACGGATCCCCCCCACCAGCTCGCGAGCCTCCCCCAGCGTCTTGTGCATCTTCCAGTTACCGGCGATGAGCGGGGTTCTCATGGTCCGACTGGTCTCCTGCGGTGCTCTCGCCACCGTCGGGGTTACCAAAACGGCAGGTTAACGATTATTCCCGACCAGGGCAACCGGCAGCGCTACAGTGGTGAGGGGGGGCCGCCGCACCACCGGTTCCAGCGTGGACGCTCGCAGACGTACGGCCGGCCGGGCAGTGACCGGGACGACGCCGAGCCAAGGGGAACGCCGTACGGTACCCCAACGCTCGCCAACGACAGGCGGCAACGTACGGCGCGCCACGCCGAAGAGATCGAGTGCAAGTGCGACCGAGCCCGTGCGCCGGTATCGCGTAGCCCCGCGGCCGTCCGCGCGAGTGACTCAGAGCGGCAGGGTGCAGGCGCCGTCGCGGCCCGCGCCCCAGCGCCGTGCCGCGCCGCCGTCCAGCAGAAGCACGACGTCTCAGGCACGCCCGCAGACCAGCTCGAGCGGACGCCGGGCGACGCCGGCACGTAGTTCCACCTCCCGCTCGCTGTCTCAGGCCCGGCCCCAATCGAGCGGCGGACGCCGAGCCACGCCTCAGCGCAGCACCGCGACTCGGTCGGCAACTCGCCGGTCGGCACCGCAGCGGAGTGTCACGCAGCGCAGGGCGCCTTCCCGGTCTTCGGTGAGCCGCCCGCCGCCGTCGAGGAGCAGTGGAAGGTCGGCCGCACGCAGTTCCGGGTCATCGAGTCGATCCGGAAGCTCCGTGCGCCGCAGCTCGGGCGGATCGCGCAGATCGGCGCCACCCGTGCGGACAACGAGCCGCCGACGGAGGAGCTAAAGGCGGAAGGACGGAAGGACGGTACGTTACCGCCCTACCGCCGTACCGCCCTACCGCCTTCCATGTCGTCGTTGTGCCCACACGCCAAGTCACCCACCGCCGCCTTCTGCTGGCCGACGCCGACGCGTTCTACGTAGCCGTGGCGCGCCTCGTCGATCCTGATGGTGCCGGCAAGGAACCGCTGCTCATCGTCGGGGGATCGTCGAAGCGCGGGGTCGTGACGTCGGCGTCGTACGAGACGCGCCGGTATGGTGTGCGTTCGGCCATGCCCACAGCACATGCCCTGCGCCTTTGCCCGAAGGCGGTCATCGTCCCCGTGCCGCGAGAGGCGTGCAGCCAGAAAAGCAGGGAGATACGCAAGGCGCTGGAGCGGTTTTCTCCGGCGGTCGAGCCGGCCAGCATCGACGAGTTCTACGTTGATCTCACAGGCACCGAGCGACTCTACCACGAAAGCCTTGCCGCGACCGCCGCTCGTATTCGTGCTGCGGTGCTCGAGTCCACCAAGCTGACGGTGTCCATCGGCGGCGGCACGTCTCGCTTGATTGCCAAGCTAGCCGCCGAGGAAGCCAAACGACGCCGCGCTGGTGATAAACCCGGCGTCCACATCGTACCGCCGGGAGGGGAGGAGGAGTTCGTCGGCCGCCTCGATCTGGCTCAGATCCCGATGATCGGCCCCAAGTTTCAGGAACGGCTCGCGCGATACGGAATGCGAACGGTGCGTGACGCTTTGCGGCATGACGTAGGAGTCCTGGAGGAATGGTTCGGCAAGCGAGGCGGCCATTGGCTCTACAACCGCATTCGCGGCATCGACACCGGCCCGGTGGAGGCGCGGATACGTTCCAAGTCAATCAGTCACGAGGAAACGTTCTTCGACGACCTCACCGAAGACGACGACCTCAACCGCGAAGTTCTGCGCCTCGCCGTACGAGTGGCCGCCGACATGCGCCGGAAGGGTTTTCTGGCCCGCACCGTAACCGTCAAGATCCGGGACGGCGATTTCACGACCCGCCAGGCGGGGCACACGTTTCCCCAGCCTGTCTCTGCCGACCGGCCCATCGTCGAGACGGCACATCGGTTGCTCCGCAAGCTGCGGCGAGCGCGACGCACAAGCGCACGGCTTCTCGGCGTAGCGGTTTCCCAGCTCTCCGAGGCCCGCGATCCATCACAGCTGGCGTTGTTTGAAGAAAGCTCCGAGGGAGATCTGGAAACCGACCACGACCGCACCCTCGCTCGCATGGTCGATGGCATTAACGTGAAGTTCGGACGCGGTGGACTTCGACGCGCAAGCGAGTTGAGAGGTGGTGAGCGGTGAGCAGCGTAGGTGTAGGGGCATGCCACCCTCCTACGCTGCTCACCGCTTTACGATACTACGACTTCCCGGGGGTACCCACTTTGACCATCTCTTCAACTTCTTTCTTCGTCACATCGTTCCTCACGCGTCCCAACACCGACGGCAACTCGATGCCGGCCTGCTCGGCCAGCTCGTGCATCGCCGGCAGTGAGCCGATCAAACCCGAGAGGAATTCAGCCGTCGCACCTCGTTTCCCGCCGTTGCCGCCGGAATCCCAGACGGTGATCTTGTCGATCTTCAGGTTCTGGATGGCCTTCACCTGCTCCGCCACCAGGGTGGGGAGCTGCTCGATCATCAAGAGCGTCGGCGCGAGTTGCGGGTTGTCGGCACACGCCGCCACCAACTGGCGATAACCCTCTGCCTTTGCCTCGAGAACCTTCTGGGTTCCTTCGGCCTCGGCCTTGTATTTCGCTAGAATGGCATCCGCCTCACCACGAGCCTCACGCCGGGCCTTCTCCGCGGCAGCGTCGGCTGCAATCTCGACGCGCACCTTCTCGATCTCCTGCTTCGCCAGCTCCTCTTTTCTGAGCCGCGCAAGCTCCTGTTCCCGCTCGGCAACCAAGATGGCCTGTTCCGCCTCGGCGACTGCCACATTGGCCTTGCGCTTCGCCTCAGCCCGGATCTCCGCCAACCGGGCGTTGGATTCGGCAATCTCGGCGTTGGCCTTGTTCTCGCCTTGCACCGCAGCCGCTTCTGCGTTGGCTACCTGGACACGCCGCTGCTGCTCGGCTTCCTTGCTTGCCGCTATCGTTTCGGCGTCCCGCTGCGCAACGGCGATCTCGTAATCCCGCTTCGACTTCACCTCACCCTTGATGGACTCCGCCTCCAACGCGGCCACCGAAATACGGCGCCTTTGCTCGGCCTCCTTTTCGCCCGTGGCTGCAGCCGCTCTTTCACCTGCTACGTTGACATCTTTCTCACGATCCGCCCTCGCCTGACCGCTGGCACCGTCCCGCTCTTGCTGCGCCACATCGACGCGGGCCTGGTTGATCGCTTCGGCAGCAGCCCGTTTCCCGATCGCCTCGATGTATCCGCTCGCATCTGTAATGTCGCTGATGTTCACATTGATGAGGCTCAGGCCGATCTTATTGACCTCTTCGCCGACGTTCGTGTTGATGAGGGCCATGAATTTCTCGCGATCCTTGTTGATCTCCTCGATGGAGAGGGTCGCGATCACCAGCCGGAGCTGGCCAAGGATGATGTCCTGGGCCTGGTCGCGGATCGTGCCCTCGTCGAGATGGAGAAGCCGCTCGGCAGCGTTGTTCATTAGAACCGGATCGGTCGAAATGCCGACAGTAAACGTGGCGGGCACGTTTACCCGAATGTTGTTGAGCGACAGCGCCCCTTCTAGTGGGATGTCGATAACCAGAGGCTCGAGTCTCAAATACGCGTAGTCCTGAAGGAGCGGAATGATGAACTTGCCACCGCCATGCAGGCACAGCGCCGCCTTGTTGGTACCCACCTTACCGTAGATGACCAGGATCATGTTGCTCGGGCATCGCTTGTACTGCTTGATCACGAACATCAAGAAGAACAAGAACAGCAGTAGAACCGAACCCCCGAGTCCTATCCAAATCAATGGAAACTGCTCCAGCGGAATAGCCTGCATGAACGTCATCAGAGGATAGTTGACCATTATGTACACTCCCGTCTAAGGATTCGAGCTAGGCTCTCTCAACAGTTACGGAATTGTCGTCATTGATTCGGAGGACACGTACACGGTGGTGTGACGCCAACGCTTCTCCGTCAGTTATCGCCTTGTAGAACCGCTCACGGTCGTCAATCACCAATCGAATTCTACCCTTCCCTTGCCCGTGGGCGGGAATAGCGTTATACACGGTGCCCTCTCTGTCGAGCGCTTGAGTGATCTGGATGTTTCCGCTGCTCTGAAGGCGATAGATGGCCTCCAGCATCTTGCCCAGGAGCCACACCATCCCGGCACCGGCGGCGACTCCAAAGGCGGCACTCATGGTGAGCGACCATCCGGTACCTCTGAGGCCACCGAGACCACCCCATCCAAAACCCATCATGAACGCGGCGATGCTTTGGAGCGAAAGCACCTTGAACGCCTCCGACGAGTCCCCGGCATCGGTGTCGATATCCACATCGACATCGATGTCGAAATCCAAATCGGCGTCCATACCCGTGTCCGCACCGCCGACAAACATCAATGCCAACCGGAGTGAGAAAAACAGCGTACCGACAATCGCGGGGACGGTGAACCACGCAGCAGGAGACCCGAAAAACAGGTCGCTCATAGTTGGCCTCGCCGTATGAACTTGCTAAAGAGGATACACGCAGGAACCAGTTTTATTCGGACCTCAAAGAAACGACAAAGTCCGGGAATGCGGAAGAGACAGAGGGCTAGATAGAGAACGACTTCAACAGTTCACTGTGCAACCGCTCCCTGCTCCCTGCTCCCTGCTCCCCGCGAGAGCCGGTAGACCCCCACGCCAACGGCAATATTCGGAAGCAGGATGAGGGCGTAGAGCTGCCCGTTGACCTGGTCGAGCCATGGCAACGCCTGGGCCACGAAGCCCAACACCGAGAGTCCGGCGACGGCGACGGCGAGGACAACAGCCGGCCGCTGGATCCACCCGACGCCCGCCACAAGGAGCGGCACCGCCACAGCGAGAGCTAACGAAAGGGGATTGAAGAGAAACAGATTCTCGTTCCAATACGCCGCCGTGTGATCGGTGGCAGTCACAATGCCGAACAGCACGGTTCCCAACACGCCTACCAGGAAAGTCCAAGAAGTGGCCAGAGCGGCAAAGCCAACTCGAGACCCCTTGCTTCCCGCGGCGTTCCCGCCAAGCCAAAGCAAACCTCCCGCCAGCACCAAACCCACGATCAGGTAGCCAAACAACCACGCTGGTGGCGTCTGGCTCGCGGGTAGAGCGGTACTCTCGAACAAGGTGCGCTCCGATGCTACCACCGGCTGCACGGATCCGTCCGCGTTCAGCACGGTAACATTGCGAAGGTGGTCGCGGAGGCTCATCGGCAAGAACATCTCATCCCAGGCCGTGATCGAACGATCCACCAACGGACCGAGTGCCATCAACAACCCGGTGTAATACCACACGTTGTTGCTCGTCAGACGCTGCGTGTGAAACCTGAACGTCGCAGCGAGAGGCCGGCGCTCAGTTTGCCGTCGGATCGGCCCCCCCAACACTTGGTCTAACGCATCCCGGATTCGCGTCGAGCAGTTGTCGTAGTAGTAGTCGTAGCGGTAATCGCGGTTCTCGGGTAGGTCGTTCCACAAGAGAAAATCGCGCAGCTCTATGCGCTGAGCCGGCGTGAAATTGAGTTCCTGGACCCAAATGCTGCGATTCACCGAGCGATAGTACCGGAACCACGTATCGGGATCACCACTTGCCAACTCGTAGAGCATCCGGCCTTGGATAAACCGGAGAATGAAGTTCTCAGCGTCAAAATCGTAGGTGCCGTAGTTGTACAACAGGTCGATCCGGCGTTCGGGATCCTGTATCCAGATGGCATTGTGCCCAAAACGATCCCACACCAGCGCTCCTGGGCCGATGGTGACGAGCGCCACGCGAATCTGTGAACCCGGCACGTCCGGGTCGGCTGCAGGCGTCTGTCCTGCCAGACTGGTCGCACCGCAACACAGAAGAACCGTGAACAACACTGTTCGCATTATTCGCATAGCTCGTAGTATATAGTCCGTTCCACCCGAGTGGGTTCCCCCACCTTTCCTTCAGCTCGGACCAGAGAATAACGAATATTGAATATTGAATACTAGAATATTGGATATTGGATATTGGATATTGGATATTGGATATTCACCCAGTCAATCTCTAGTCCACACCGTAAAGCAATCTCGGTACCGGGCCAGTGCGTCGGGGAACAGATCTGGATGCAGCAGCGCAGCCAACATCTCGGCGCTGTCGGCAAGCCGCGGCCCCGGCCGATTGAAGTACGCATTCCCATCGGCAACGTAACATTTGCCGCGTCGAACCGCGGGAACGCTCTCCAGCGCAACCGCCAGTACGTCATCATCGAGTTCACCGAGCGTTTTGGACAAGTCGTACCCGCACGGTAGTATCACCACCACGTCCGGATCTGCCGCCGCAATCTCGGACCACTCGACGGTCTTGAACGCCTCAGGTGATTCGACGATCACCGGCTCGCCACCGGCAACGCGCACGAGTTCGGGAATCCAACCCCCCGCCACCATCACCGGGTCCACCCATTCGATCATGGCTACGCGCGGGCGCGATGCTAGTCCCGCCGAGCGTTGCTCGACGTCGGCGAGCCGCCGTGTAAAGGCATTGACCAGTTCCCGCCCCCGCTCCGGCACACCGCTCGCATCGGCGACCTGTTGAAAGTCGGCGGTGACGTCATCGATATTGTTCGGGTGAAGCGTGCAGATCTTGGTGTCCTTGAGCGTCACCTGACACAGCGCACTCTCGACATCGGTCAAGGAGACCGCGCACACTTCACACTGATCCTGCGTCACGATCAAATCCGGTTGGAGACGCTCTAGTTCATCGACCCTAATGTCATACACGCTCAACCCATCGCGGATTACCTCCCTGACCTGCCGGTCGATTTCCCCGGACGCGGAGTTGATATCCACTTTCGGAGCGGACAAGACCGGAAGGTCGGCAACATCTTCCGGATAATCACACTCGTGCGACCGGCCGATCAATCTGTGGCGAAGACCCAGACCGCACACGATTTCTGTGGCGCTCGCAAGCAACGAAACGATGGTGGGCTCGTTGGTCATCAGTACCATTGGTGAAGAGCTGCACGCGCGACGAGGGCCGGCCCCCATCGAAGCCGACCCTCGATTCCGCCGTGATGTTCCAGGTTAACGTTTGCGGTACTTCTCGTACAGAGCGCGATGTTTGTTCTGCATGTCTATCATCTCACCCTTGATGAACACGTACCTAACTTCGGTCTGGATGCTCAGCGGATCACCAGTGGTCACGATGACATTGGCAATCTTCCCGTTTTCGATCGTGCCGAGTCGATCGTCAACGCCCAAGATTTCGGCCGCATTGATCGTGACTGCTCGCAGTGCAGCTTCCAGTGGCAGTCCATAGGGTACACCCATCGCGGCCTCGAACGGAAGGGTACGAGAGTTCGAGGCATTGAACGTGGCGAATGCAAACTTCACTCCTGCCTCATATAGCTGACCCGGATTAGCATAGGCTTGATCGTACCCGTCGTCTTCGCCGCTGGGCAGCGCCTGCGTCGCTCCCAGGATCACCGGGATGTTCTCGTCAGCCAATCGTTCCCGCACCTTCCAGGCATCCCGACCACCGGCAATGATGATGCGAACATCATTGCGCTCGGCGAAATCGATGGCGTCGTTGATCGCTCGTTCGGTGTTTGCATTTACCAAGAACGGCAGCTCGCCGCTCACCACCTTGCCGAGGGCTTCGAGTTTCATGTCCCTACGCACCTCGGAACCACCTTCCAACGCCTGCGCGTAGTGACGGGCCGCTTCGAGCCAGCTTTCGATCTCGCGCACCTGCTCGTCGTACTGTTCCTTTATCTCGCTGAACGGGCGACGCGGCCCTCTGAAGCGCCCACCACCTCCAAAACCGCGTCTACCACCGCCGAAGCTGGGCCAGTTGAGAACCATGTCGATCGACGGTTCGATGACCATCTCTTCGACAGTCCAACCGTCCAGATGCATCAGCGATCCCTGACCTCCAATCCCACCCCCCTGACCCGTCGGAGTTGCGACGGTATGCGTCACACCGACCGCCCGGGTCCCCGGAATGATTTCACTGGCCGGGTGGACGGCAGTTATTGCCAACA
>JADFIT010000153.1 GCA_022566515.1 Gemmatimonadota bacterium | reverse complement strand
GCGATCACGTGAGGTGTCGGGGTGGATGGGCCGACGTGGAGTGGAGCCCGGATGCCTCCCAACTCGCCTTCGTCTCGACTTCCCGCGACCACAAGCAGGCGCAGCTACGCGTGGCAGATCCGGAGACGGGTGCCGTTCGCGACGTGATGGAGGAGACGGTCGAGACCTTCTTCGAGTCCGGGTTCGGCATGGTCAACTGGCATGTGCTGCCCGCGTCGAATGAGGTGATCTGGTTTTCCCAGCGCGACAACTGGGGGCACCTCTACATCTATGACCTGCGCACCGGCCGGCTCCAGAGCCGGATCACCAGCGGCGACTGGAACGTGCTGCAACTGCGGCGGATCGACGAGGAGAGCCGCACGCTCTACTTCACCGGAGCGGGCCGGGAGCCGGGCGATCCCTACTTCCAGTACCTGTACAGTGTGCGCATGGACGGGGCAGACCTCAGGCTCCTCACTCCGGACAGCGCGAACCACACCGTCACACTCTCGCCCTCCGGCCGCTACTTCGTCGACAGCTACTCGACGCCTGTCGACCCACCTGTCACCGTGCTGCGGGATGCCGATGGTCGGACGCTTCTCGCTCTGGAAGAGGCCGACATCTCACGCCTCGTAGCCGACGGATGGCAGCCGCCTATCCCCATCGAGGTCAAGGCCCGGGATGGCGAGACGGATCTGTACGGTCTGATGTACCGGCCCACGAGCTTCGATCCGTCAAAATCGTACCCGATCATCAACTACATCTATCCAGGTCCCCAGACGGGAAGCGTGGGAAGCCGCAGCTTCAACCCGTCCCGGGGCGACAAGCAATCTCTGGCGGAACTCGGCTTCATCGTCGTCGAGGTAGACGCCATGGGCACTCCCATGCGCTCGAAGTCGTTCCACGCCGCCTACTACGGGAACATGGGGGACAACGGCATCCCGGATCAGATCGCCATGATCGAGGAATTGGCTGGACGTCACTCGTGGATGGATCTGGAGCGAGTGGGAATCTACGGGCACTCGGGGGGTGGCTTCGCATCGACCGGCGCCATTCTCCGCTACCCCGACTTCTACGATGTAGCGGTCTCAGGAGCCGGGAACCACGACAACCGTAACTACGAGGACGATTGGGGCGAGAAGTGGCAGGGCCTCTTGGAAAACAACCCCGACGGTACGACTAACTACGACAACCAGGCGAACCAGCTCCTGGCGGAAAACCTCGAGGGGAAACTGCTGATTGCCCACGGAACGATGGACAACAACGTGCCGCCCTCCAACACGCTCCTCGTGGTGGACGCGCTGATAGCGGCCAACAAGGACTTCGATCTCATCCTGTTCCCGAACCGCCGCCACGGCTTCGGCAACGAGCCGTACATGATGCGTCGCCGGTGGGACTACTTCGTGCGCCATCTACTCGGCGCGGAGCCGCCGGATTACGAAATCCAGACGGGGAGGCGGTCGAGGCGGCCGGTATCGTAGAATCCGTAGCACGGATTGCGCAGAAATGACCTTGCTAGTCCACCTTTTCACAAATACGATGACGTATGAGAAGGGAGCAAAGCCCTAGTTACGACCCGGAGTACTAGTGAAAACGAACGCGCCGTCAGGTGCAGGGGGTTTGATGTTAGGGTGGCCCGAACAACACCTACAATCGATCGGCGGCGTCGGGCTTGCGGTCGCGTACCTTTGAAATCGCCCGTCGAAACTTTCGCCGAGAGCCCCGTTTGCCACGCTCCTCCAGGTACTCGATGGTCATCAACACCGCCAGCTTCTCCGCCAGCGCTGTCGTGATGAACTGATTGATGGACACGTCCTCCTGCTTGGCCAGCTCCCGAACGCGCTTGTGTAATGACTCGGGGAGGCGAAGGCTAATCGCGCTCATGGGAGCCTCCCAATGTCATCAAGGAACGTCCGAGGTTCCGCCACCGCCACGCCGAATTGTTGCGCCCCGGCAAAATCTCGCAGGTTAAAGGTCACGATGTATTTACTCTCGGATTCCACAGCCACCTCCAGCACCATGTCGTCGTGCGGGTCTCGCAGCACCGGGCGCCACAGAAAATAGATGGGCTGTTGGTGCGCGACCCTACACAGGTAATCCAGGATGTCGTCCACATCTTGGTGGGTCAAACCGGCCACTCGAGCACCCCGCTTGAGGACCTCCTCGTATTCCAAGACCAGCGGCACCGATAACGCGAGTTCAAACGCCCCGCTATCGACAAGCGAGAGGAGTTTGAAAGACGCGCCGCGTCGTGATCGTATGGCCGCTACGAGGACGTTGGTGTCCACCACGATGCGCGGCATCATATGGTATCATATACGATACCAGACTGATTGGCAACCCTGGTGGTAGGATCGGGCCGCCTAACGCAGCAGTTTGTGGCGACAGTTGGGATTGCTATACATCGACGGCGCCTACACGTGGCGCTCACCGCACCTGCCTTCGCAGCTCTTCGACCCAATTCAACACCACCACCAATTCGGTGGGTTGCTCACCTACCCCGACCATGACGAAGCGGTCGCCGTCGGGATGGACGTCGTAATTGGTGTGCAACCGAAACGGCGTACCCGGATACTCGAAGAGCACTTCCCTACTCAGAACCGAAAAGGTCCCGGCCGTCTGTACGCGGGCGGCGACGAAACAGCTTCCGCTGCGAAAGAATAGCTCGGACGGCTACGAGAATCTCTCGGCCGGAGCGCCCAGGGAGGTTGGGGAGATTGAAATGATCATGGGGCGGTAGCGGCAGCGTGCCCAGCTCACTAAGCTCGGGAGTTACGGGACCACGGTCATGGCGAGCGCTTGCGCGTTGCAGCGGATGCGCTCGTCGAGCGACACCACGGCGAGATCGGGAATCGCTTCCTGAAATTGCACTGCCGTGGCGAGGTGGATGGCGTCGAGCGTCCGAACCGGTTCTCGGGGAAAGCCGTGGCGAGCGCGCTCGAGCACCACGCCCGTCATTTCGAGGGTCACCCATGATGCTGCGGCGCGGTCGAGGAGGTGAAGCGCCGCCAACTCCTCGGTGCGGCCGAAGGTTCCGTCCCGGGCGCCTCGGGCAATGACCCGGCCGCACTCGACGGCCGTGAGGGTGGACGACACGACCCGCTCGGCGCGACCGAAGTGCCCCCGGACTTCAGCGCCCTGGGCCTCACCCAGGATCCAGGCGAGGACCGCACTCGACTCGACGTAGACGATCACGGATTGTCGGCGCGCTCATCGTCGAGCAGCCGCTCCGCCGTGCCGGGTTCGACGCGCACAGGGGACGCCTGGTACAAAGCCGGGTCGTGGGGCTCGCGAACGACGAGCCCTCCAGCCTCTGCGAGCCGCCTGAGCCCATAGTCGGTTCCAGATTCGCCAGGTGGTCCCCGGCCCGGCTGGCGCAACTCGGCTACCACCTCGCCGCGATCTGTCACGAGAACGACCTCCCCGCGGCGAACCTCGCGGATGTATTGGCTCAGACGGGCTTTGAGTTCTCGGATTCCGACGGCCTTCATGCGTTAATGTAGTTACATGTGACTACAATTGCAATGAGGCACAATTGGTGGGGAGGCCTCGACCAACGGCGTTACCTATAAACGTTTTTCCGGTGACCGATCTTCAGGATGATGATGACGAGCTTCTTCCCCGAGACGCTGTAGAGAACGCGATACGGACCAACTCGGATTCGAAAGACGTCGTCGTATCCTGCCAGCTTTCGTGATCCCTGCGGGCGTGGGTCCTCGGCAAGGGCAACTATGGCTTTGACGACTCGCCTTTGGTTGTCGCGGTTGAGCTTCTTGAGTTGTTTCTCGGAACGCGAGGAACACGTCACATCGCTTTCACCTGTGGCCAGAAAAATGTGCGGTCTTTGGGGCTCTAGGATGGCGAGTCGGTGCAAGTTCTTGCCGAACCGAATCGCCAGTATCTCTCACTCGCCATCTTCGGCGAGTTCGACGAGGCGATAACCGTCTGCAACAATCCGTACCGTGCGACTCGGTGTTTGGTACCGCATCTCGGCGAAACGATCAACCGTGCGATCGGGTAATCATGTCCGAGTGGTTTCGTCGCGCGATCGCGCTCGCGGGGGTGGACGTGCCGCCGCGTACCAGGTTCCACGCGCTGCAACCCCAAGTTCGCCCCGCAACTAAGAACCGTTCCGCTGCCGGACTTATGCGCTAGGTGGCTGGAAGGACGCAAAGACCGTCCTCACGTGCTACCAGGCGCCTGATCGGGACACGATGCGCTCGGCGCTCACGGCAAGACGGGCCGTCGGGACCGCCGAAACGCGTGGACACACCCCTCCGGCCACCGCCTTTGGTCCCCGCGGCTAAAGCGTTACGTTTCAGCCCGTCACAAGCCACCGATAGTGGCCGGGACAGGTGGCCGAGCGGCTCAAGGCGCGCGCCTGGAGAGCGGCGGCTGGAACGACTGAAGTGTGACAAAACCTCACAATTCTGCGACCGAACGCACTACGATGTCACACTTCTAGGCCCCGAAATCACGCTTTGTCACACCTCAATCCACTCACTTATCCACTCACCTTAGTCCTCGCGCCTGAGACGCGCCCCCAGGGGTTCCTATTCCTTTAGTAAGGTGGGTGCCCTGCCCTGCTGCTTTCAAAGGATGCTACACGGGGTCGAGAATGCGCGGGTGTTTTTCGGAATGGCGCTACTACCCCTTCGGCCTAATCAACTCCTGAGACGCGGGTAGTCACGAGGTTCAGTTCCCCACGTTCGCCTTCAACTCCTTGAAGAAGTTCTCGACCACGATCAAATCGCCTCCCATCCCGAAACCGCGTACACCAGCCATTGGCCGTCGGGCGAAACGGCTACGTCGGCCGCTAACTCGATGGTGCGCCAGCCGTCGGTCTGAGCCGCGGCTGGGCGTATCAGCGCGAGCGATAGCGACGCGGCGATCAGAACGGTCGTCCGATCCCCGAAGTCTGAGCGGTGCGAGGCCTTTGGCCTCGCCATCTCGTGCACCCCCCGCCTACGGTTTCAGGTGCTCCCGAAAGTATCTCGATATGGCGTCCCGGAAGTACGAGCGCGCCTTGCCGGGCCGCAACAGAAACAGATGATGCTTCTCCGGGAACAGCAGCAGATCATACGGCTTGCCCGCTTGGATAAATGCGTCTACTAGCTGCATGGTTTGGGCGAGTGGAGAATTCACGTCGCCAGTGCCATGGAGCAGGAGCAGCTTCCCCCGGAGGTTGTCCGCCAGCCGGAGGTTGGAGGCGTGCTCACGGGTCTCGGAATTCTCCCCGAGAGGACCCAGGAAATAAGAAGTGCCGAAGTTCTGACGACCGCCTCCGGCGACCCCGACATGATAGACATCGGCCGCGCCTGGAGCCGAATTCGGAGGATTCTCGAGCAGCCCGACGCAGTCACACGCAGCGGCCACGGGGTGGCCGAGATCCTGATCGAAGCGTACATGCAGGGGCGGGAAGTGGCTGTGGAGGGGATCGTGGTGGGGGGCGAGCTACGGACCCTGGCCGTTCTGGAAAAGCCGGACCCCATGGAGGGGCCGTTCTTCGAGGAGACCATCCTTGTGACGCCCTCGCGTCTGCCCGAGAGTGTTCAGGGCGATATCGTCTCCTGCGTACAGCGGTCCGTGGCCATCCTCGGCCTCGATGACGGTCCCGTTCACGCCGAACTCCGGGTGGACGCCGAGCGGGCCTCACTCTTGGAGATCGCCCCGCGCTCCATCGGGGGCCGTTGCTCCACGATCCTCCGCTTCGAGCCGGAGGCGACCTTGGAGGAGCTCATACTGCGTCATGCATTGGGGATGCCGATCGATGAGTACTCCCGAGCGCCTACAGCCGGCGGTGTCATGATGCTGCCGATTCCAGAAGCCGGCGTCCTGCGCGCGGTGGGCGGGTTCGAGGCAGCCCTCGATATTCCGGGCATCGTGGGGCTCGAGATCACGATCCCGGTGGGCCAGAAGGTCGTGCCCCTCCCCGAGGGCGATCGCTACCTGGGATTTCTCTTCGCCCGAGCAGCGACGCCGGAGCAGGTGGAAACCGCGCTCAGGGCCGCGTACGCGAGACTCGACGTGAAAATCGAGCCCAATCGGCCGTAGCTTGATTCAGAAATTGGATCTCGTTGAGGGCGGCCCGCACCTCAGGAAGCATCTCGTCTCACCGTAGCCACAGAGCCGAACTGACTCTCGGTCGGCTCAGCTCAGCAGAACCACGCTTCGGTCAAATGCGGCGGTCTGACACCTCGACGGCGGTATCGGGGTTGGGCTACGGTCGACCGGCCAAGAATAGTCGCAACGGTAAGCTCCTTGATTCGGTAGAAGGCCGTTGCCGGGTCTTCACCCGAGTTGGCTGCTTCTTCGGCGACTCGCGCGACCTGCCGTTGCAGCATGTCCACACGGGGATCCGGATGCTGCCACGTGTACACGCAGTCCTCCTGGACCAGGCTCCCCAAGTAGGGCTGGATCTCCGGGATGTCGAGGAGCCATGAGCCCGGAGGCAGTAGGAGTCTGATGGAGTACTGTACCGGATCGAGGTGATAGATCAGATCGTGGTTCTGCACGAACTCGAGCAGCTCCAAATACCCCGACAGCGTCGTCCAAGGCGTGAAGGGCAGCAGCGAGGGGCGAAGGGCTACGTCGGCCGCTCGGGTGATCTCCAGGGCAGTGACCACGTCATCTCGGGTGTGACCCTTGTCGAGATACCGGAGAATACGGTCGTCCACACTCTCCACGGCCGACAATACGAAGACGCACCCGAGCGCTGCCAGCTCCATGACCACGTCACGATGCTGGATCAGGTGCTCGATCTTGGCCGTGAAGTCGAAGCTCAGCTCCGGGTGGCGGTTACGCATCTCCCGAACAATCCCGAGCGAGTGCTTCACACCGTTCAGGAAATCCGGGTCACCAAAGTTGATGTGTTGCGCACCCATGCGCACAAGGTTGTCGATATCTGCGAGCACGACCTCCTGCTGAACTATGCGAAGCCTGCCCCCATACACAGCGGGGATGGGGCAGTGGCGGCACCGATGAGCACAACCGCGGCTGGCTTCGACATATCCCACCAGCCGGAGTTCCCCCTCCGAGAGACGCAGGCGGGCATACTTCTCCAGGGGAGGTAGTAAGTGTCGCGCCGGCGGGAGAAATTGCTGTCGAGACAGGTTGGGCGGACCGCGCAGTTCCGAGAGCGAGACGCCTGCCGGGTCAGGCGATCCGTTCCCGGCCAAGCGGTCGACGTGCTGAGTGAGCGGCGTCTCGAATTCACCGCCGATCACGCTGTCGGCTACGCCGTCGAGGAGGTAGTCGTCGTTGAGAGATGCGTAGAGCCCGAAGTAGCAGATGTGGCATTGCGGATTCAATCCCCGGACCAGCTCACCGGCTTTGACGCCGAGTCGGATCGCCGTGTGCATGGGAGTCGAGATCCCCACGAAGTCGGCCCGGCGGACCTTGGCCTCGTCCATCAGCTCGACCGCGAGATCCAGGCATTCCACTCGATGGCGGCCTTCAGCGAGCAAGTGTGCGGCAGCGGACGCTACTCCGAACGGCTGATGGCCGAGCTCATAGCAGGAGATGAGGAGCACGTTCATTGCCATCACCCGCCCAACGTGTGCATCTCCCGGTGCGGATCTTTACGCAGATCCTTGATCTGATAGAGAGGGCCTCGGGAGCTCAGCGCCTGTCTATCCTCGGCCCCACGGTCGGTACGATCCGTCCACCCGCGGACGATCAGCGACCTGATCTCGTCTTGGGAGGCCCGCTGTCGCAGAGGCTTCCGAAGGTCGATCCCGTGGGCCGCATACAGACACAGGAACCACATCCCATCCCCAGTGAGTCGGCTCCGGTCGCAGGCACGGCAGAACGGCTCGGTTGTTGAGGCGATGATGCCGAAGGTCGTCCCGTCGGGTAGCCCATAGCGGTGCGCCGGAGCCGAGCCATCGTTGTGAAGCGGCTCGATCGGCCCATAGTGCCGCTCCAGCCGGCTCAGTATCTCCCTACTCGAAACGACCAGGTCCATCGACCACCGCGTCGCGCCGCCCACGTCCATGTACTCAATGAACCGGACTTCTGCGCCCCTGTCTCTACCGAAGTCGATGATGTCCGTGAGCTCGTCGTCGTTGTATCCGCGCATGAGCTGCTTAAACCGCTCCCGC
>JADFIT010000031.1 GCA_022566515.1 Gemmatimonadota bacterium | reverse complement strand
GGGGGAGGCGTGGGGGGGAACACAGTTTCCGGGGCAGGGCTGCGGGGGTCCGTGGATTCCGTGGCTGATTTGGGGTGGGGTGGAAGGGTTGAGAACCGCCCCTTCCATCACTTGCCCAGAATTTCCCGTAGTCTCCTCTTCTTTCTCCGGCGGTGCACTCCAAAAACCAGGACTTCCATGCGATCCCGCTGCCAACCCTCCGCCGAACAGCGCCGCATTGAACAACACGCGAAACGTGCCGAACGGCTGCCCGCGCCACTGTGGGCGAAAACCGATCAGGATCACGTGACCGTCGCCATGATGCACGTCCAGTGCCGCCGCGTAGCCCTGCAAGTGCTCCTCTCCCAAGAGATAGCCTGACAGCAACGGCGAACCAGCCTTCTGGTACTTGGCCAACGCCGCCCCCTCGAATCCCTCGAGCGTCGTGAACACCGGGCTGCGATCTACGAACACTTTCGCCCGTTCAGGCATGCCGGTCATTACGGGATGAGCGGGGTCGGTGATGACCTCGAGGATCGAACCACTCACGAAGAAGTCCTTCCTCTCCAATTCCGCCACTACGTTCTTCACGGGCAGATGCAACTCCTCAATGGCGAACGCGCTGCTCTGATTGAGGCACACGAGTGTGCCGCCGTGCCGCACGAAGTCGTCCAACGCACGCACACCAACGGCGCCGATCCCGCCTACGTACCTCGGAGGCACCGAGCCCTTCGCAAAACCGTCAACGATCCCACGGCGATCGTCTGCTGCAAGCACGATGACGTCGAACCGTTCCCGCAACGAGCCGGCTCGAATGTCGGCGTTTCTCACATTGGCAAATTCGAAACCGTACTCTTCGAACAACCAGCGAGACCAGCCCTCGTCCATGCTGGCTCGCCACGGCCGGTAGAGGCCGATGCTCGGTCGCACTACAGGGCCGCTCGTATTGCGTGTGCGCTGAGCGCGGAGACTTAGTTCTTCTACCCACTGTGATTGTGCCGACTGAGAGATGCCGTCGATCACAAACCGGCCGCTTGATCCGGGATCTCCGCTGTCTCCCGGCGTGCCCGGTTGGAAGCGAACCGTCCCGCCGGCACGCAACGCGCGATTGATCATGCGGTAGGCGTTGTTCTGTGCCGGATCGATCGCTAGTTGCGGGCCCGATCCAGTGATCCTGCCGGCAGGGGCCTGGATGCCCGCCGCAACCGCGCTCGCGTTGAAGCCGACGTCGGGAATGCTGTCGATCACCCCAGTCCACGGCCGGCCTGCCATCCAATCCGCTGTCGTTCCCTGAACCAGTCTCATCGCCTGCCAGACATCGGCTGTGAGCGGCGATGACGCGGCTATGACGCGGACCTCCATCTGGTAGGGCAGGGTCCAGCCGGCCGCGTCGTAGGGCTGCTCCGGGGGTCCGTCGGGGAACTCACGCAGGTCGGGATACGTCTGCACGTCCAACAGCTGCCGCGCCAGCTCGGCGAACTCCTGGTTCATGGGAATCACCCAGGTTCCCCGTGGATAATTGATCCGGTCGAACGTGATATCCATCGTCAGCTGCCAGACCCTCAATCCGTTGAACGCTAGCCGCCGCAGCAGCTCAACGGGTGCAACGGGATCGCGTTGCTCCTGTGGAATGAAGTACGCGTAAGGCGGCGCGTTTTCATATTTGCGGATCGTGTTGCGGCCCGCTTGGTAGCGGTTGTAGAGCAGGTCCTCCTTGTACTTCGCCGCGTAGTCCAGAACCGCGACCGAAGCGGTGACCATGTACTCCACCGCATCCCGCAGTCGCCACCAGCCGCCCGGCCAGGGACTCGAGTACAGCGTTTCGGGGCGCAGGTCGCGGCGGTCCTGCGGAAAGTCGCCGATCGTGTAGAAGTGTGGCGTTGCGTAGCGGTACAGCGCCGTCTCCGTCCAAAACGCCACGATGTTCTGCAACATCGGGAGGTAATCGATGTAGCCGGGATACCACGCGTCGAAGCCCGTGCCCATGTGTGTGGCGCCGACCTGGCCGTTTGTCTCCAGCGCCTGTGCGATCGCCATCCCGATGGTGTTGACCTCACGGGACATCAGGGGCGGGACCTGAGACGCGACCGGCTCCGCGAATGGCGGCAGCCAGATGCGCGTGGGGAAGGGAGACGACTGGTGGTGGACGTAGATAATCTGCGGTTCCCAGTGCCTCCACGTCCTCCCGATGACTCGCGATTCCCGCATGTTGAGCATGTAGGCGTCGCGGTTGTTGTCGTGCCCTATGTATTTCTGATAGAGCTGGTGCAACGGCGCGACCTCGTAGGGCGTGCCCACGTTGGAGCGGTACCAGTTCACAACGATGTTCTGACCGTCGGGGTTGAGTGACGGCCATAGCAGCACGATGACGTCGTCGAGGATGGCCTGGATCTTGGGATCGTCCGTGTTCGATACCAGGTCGAAGGCCAACTGAATCGTGTGTTGGGCGCCGGCAACCTCAGAGGCGTGCAGGCCGCCGTCGATGTGAACGAAGGGTTTGCCCTCCCGGGCGAGCCGGCGAGCTTCGCCGTCGGTCAGCCCTTCGGGGTGTGCCAGGCGTTGGGCGATCTCCCGGTAGCGCTCGACATTGGCCAGATTGGAGGGGCTGGAAATCAGTGCGAAATACCAGCGGCGTCCCTCAGACGTGCGTCCTACCTCCACCAGCTGCATGCGGTCGCTCGCGGCGTCTAGCTGCCGGAAGTATTCTAGGGACTCGTCGTAGGTTGCCAGCGAGAAGTCTGCGCCCACCCGAAAGCCGAGTATCGATTCTGGCGTTGGCACGGTGGAACGCTGGGCCCCTAGCTGAGGGGGAACCGACAGGACCAGCAGGCACATTGACAAAAAGGTTGCTGTACGCACCGTCTCTCTCTCATTCAAGGGCTCTCTAACGTCCATCGATGATATAGCAAAAAGAGAAACGATGCGAGGGCGTTAGTCCTCAATGGGCGTGTTGAGGGAACCTTAGTGTACTCCGGGCCGGAATTGCGGTGACGTATTCACCGCAGACCGCGGAGGGCGCGGAGGTTTTTGGACAGGATAGACGGG
This sequence comes from Gemmatimonadota bacterium, assembly GCA_022566515.1. GTDB lineage: Bacteria > Gemmatimonadota > Gemmatimonadetes > Gemmatimonadales > GWC2-71-9 > B3T1B10. The sequence continues at coordinate 26,319 of JADFIT010000031.1, read as the reverse complement.
ATATTGTCATGTGAATTAGGAATTCCCGTCGCCCTTCCGTCCTTCCGCCCTTCCGTCCTTTTACGGCCATTTGCGGTTGGGAGGATTGACTTCCGGGGCCGAGTTGGTGAGCCTGGAAGAGGCAGCGGATGCTTGATGTCGTCCCACCAAAGCTTTGGAGCAAGCAAGTCAAATGGCCACGGAAACTGGAGAAACACGCGTCGAGACCGACAGCATGGGTGAGATCGAGGTGCCCGCCGATCGCTATTGGGGTGCCCAGACCGCCAGGTCTCTGATCCATTTTTCCATCGGTAAGGATATCCTCCCCATAGAAGTAATCCGCGGGTTCGGTGTGCTGAAGAAAGCAACCGCCCTGACCAACAAAGAGTTTGGGAAGCTCGACGGCGACAAAGCCGATCTCATTGTCCGAGCGGCCGATGAAGTCCTCGAGGGAAAGTTGGACGACCATTTTCCGCTCCACGTGTGGCAGACCGGGAGTGGGACTCAGAGCAACATGAATGCCAACGAGGTGATCGCCAACCGGGCGATCGAGCTGGCGGGGGGCAAGTTAGGGAGCAAGGATCCCATCCATCCCAACGATCACGTCAACATGTCCCAGTCGTCCAACGACACTTTCCCCACCGCCATGCACATTGCGTCGGCGAAGATCCTCAAGGAACGTCTGATCCCGAAGGTCGGCGAATTGAGGGACGCTATCGCTCGGAAGCAGGAAGAGTTCGAGGATATAGTGAAGATCGGGCGTACTCATCTGCAGGACGCCGTACCGCTGACGCTGGGACAGGAGTTCTCGGGCTTCGTCGCGCAACTCGATGCGGATATGGAGCGCATCGAGCGGGTCCTCCCGGAACTGTACGAGCTGGCTATTGGGGGTACCGCTGTCGGAACCGGCCTCAATGCCCCTCGTGATTTCGGTGTGAGGTGTGCGGCCAAGATTGCCGAGTTGACCGGCCTTCCGTTCTTGTCAGCGCCCAACAAGTTCGCGGCGCTGGCAGCGCATGACGCGATGGTCATGGCGTCCGGTACCTTGCGAGTACTGGCGTGCTCCTTGATGAAGATAGCCAACGACATCCGCTGGGCGGGGTCAGGGCCGCGTTCCGGACTCGGGGAGTTGATACTGCCGGCCAACGAGCCCGGCTCGTCGATCATGCCCGGCAAGGTCAATCCGACCCAGTGTGAAGCGATGACAATGGTGGTGGTTCAGGTGTTCGGCAACGATGTGGCCATTGCCATGGCAGGGTCGCAGGGCAACTTCGAGCTGAACGTGTTCAAGCCCGTCATGGTACACAACCTCATTCATTCGGCGACGTTGCTGAGTGACGCGTGTGCGGACTTCAAGCGGTTCCTCGTTGATGGCCTTAAGGCGAACGAAGCTCGCATCGCGGAGCATGTTCAGAATTCCCTGATGCTGGTTACTGCACTGGCGCCAAAGATCGGCTATGACAAGGCTGCGGAAATCGCCAAGAAAGCCGGCAAGGAGGGAACGACATTGAAAGAGGCGACGCTGGCGCTCGGTTACCTCTCGGCCGAGGAATTCGACGAGAGCGTGGATGCGCGGCGGATGGCGCACCCCCACGAAGCGTAACTCTGGTAAACCGCTCGCGCGGCTCTATCGCCTAGCCGCGTAGTGCTGCATTATTAGCGCCGATTCCAGCGGCAGCACCACCGCCTGGAGTTCCGCCGTCAACTCTTGGGGGAGTATTTCATTGTCCACCTCCCGCTTTCCCCACGTTCTCACACTCCTCACCGGGTGCATCCTTCTCGCGGCGGCCTTGAGCTACGTCCTGCCTGCCGGCCGGTACGATCGGCAAGAGGATGAGGCGACGGGACGAGAGGTCGTTGTTGCGGGAACGTTTCACGAGGTGGAGCAGAATCCCGTCGGGCCGTTTCAGATGTTCGTGGCCATTCCCCTCGGCATGGCCGATGCGGCTTCGGTCATCTTCCTGGTGTTCCTCATCGGTGGTGCTTTCACCGTTGTAGACGAGACAGGAGCACTGAGACGTTCGATCGGATGGCTTGTGAGGAAGCTGGACGGCAGAGAGCTGCTCGTCATTCCCGTGATTGCGGTGATCTTCGCGACGGGTGGCGTGCTCGAGAACATGCAGGAAGAGATCATCCCCCTCATACCTGTGTTGTTGATTCTCACGAGACGCGTTGGTTTTGATGCGGTAACCGCTGTGTCGATGAGTGCCGGTGCTGCGTTCGTGGGATCTGCGTTTAGTCCCATCAATCCCTTTCAGGTCGGTATTGCACAAAAACTTGCCGAGCTTCCGCTACTTTCGGGGGGCGCGTTCCGCATGATCTTTCTCGCGATCGCCCTCGGCATTTGGATTTGGGGAACGATGCGCCATGCGGCCCGCACTCGCACCGAGCCGGATACCGCGGATTTCGATCGCGCCGAGCCGATTGGTGCGCGCAACGGCGTCATCATGGGACTCGTGCTCGCGACGTTTGCGGTATTGACGTTTGGACTACTTCGCCTGGGCTGGGACTTCGACCAGATGTCGGCGCTGTTCCTTATCATGGGAATTGTCGCCGGACTCATAGGTGGATTGCGAGTTACCGGAACTGCGGAGGCGTTCGTCAAGGGCTTCAGATCCATGGCGTTTGCCGCCCTCCTCATTGGCTTCGCCCGGGCCATTTACGTTGTTCTCGACCAAGGAGTGATCATCGACACGATCGTTCATGGCCTCTTCACTCCCATTGCTAACCTACCAGTGGCGCTGTCCGCCATCGGCATGATGGTGGTACATACGGCTGTGCACATTCCCGTACCCAGCGTTAGCGGGCACGCGGTACTCACGATGCCGGTCTTGGTGCCGCTCTCGGATCTGCTCGGCATGTCGCGCCAGGTGACTGTGCTGGCCTATCAGTACGGCGCCGGCTTGTGCGATTTGCTCACGCCGACGAATGGGGCGCTGATGGCGATTCTTGCCACGGGTGGTGTGCGGTACGAGCAGTGGGTGAAGTTTGCGGTTCCCTTGTACCTCCTCGTGGCGGTGGTTGGAATGGTTGGTATCGTGGTGGCCGTGGGGATTGGGTTGGCGTGATGGGGGAAAGCTTCTTCGACGTGACCTTGGCTCCCAGCGGGTCGACCTGCTAGAATTCCGTTCCTCTCCCAAGCAACAGCACGGTGTCACATGAAGGCAACACTAGAGAATACGGCAACGGACTACCTCGAGAGTCTCGGAATTGAGCAGCAGAATCTCGGAGGTTTTGGCGGCGAGTGGATGGGTTCCGGCCCTGAGACGGAAGTCATCACACCCATCGACGGATCGCCGATAGCAACCGTCACGCAGGTAACCGAGGAGGAGTACCGCCATATCGTCGACAGGGCTCACAAGGCCTTTCTCGAGTGGCGTACGGTGCCGGCCCCCAGGCGTGGCGAGATCGTGCGGCAACTCGGCGTCAAGCTGCGCGAGGTAAAGAAGGAGCTTGGCGCTCTGGTCACGCTGGAGATGGGCAAGATCGCCGCCGAAGGCGAAGGTGAAGTGCAGGAGATGATCGACGTCTGCGACTTCGCCTGCGGGCTGTCGCGGCAACTCTACGGGCTCACCATGCCTTCCGAACGCCCCGACCACCGCATGTTCGAGCAGTGGCACCCCCTCGGCGTCGTGGGCGTGATCAGCGCGTTCAACTTTCCCGTGGCCGTGTGGAGCTGGAACGCCGCCATCGCGGCGGTGTGCGGCGACAGCACTTTGTGGAAGCCGGCAAGCAAAGTTCCGCTCTCTGCAATAGCGTGTACCAAGATCGCCGAGGGCGTGTGCCGAGAGAACGGCGTCGATCCTGCTATCTTTTCGCTCGTTGTGGGAAAAGGGTCGACGGTCGGCGACCGCCTGCTGCACGACCGGCACCTGCCGTTGGTGTCGGCAACGGGCAGTTGCCGGATGGGGTATCGAGTTGCCGAAGTCGTTGGCAAGCGGCTCGGTCGTACCATCCTCGAGTTGGGCGGCAACAACGCTATCGTTGTCACACCGAGCGCCAATATGGATCTCGTGTTACCGGCGATTTTGTTCGGTGCGGTGGGTACGGCCGGTCAACGATGCACCTCCACCCGCCGGATCATCGTGCATGAATCTATCAAGGAGGAACTGGTCGGCCGGTTGTGCGCCGCCTACGGTGAGATCCGGATCGGCGATCCGCGGGATCCGGGGACGGTGATGGGACCCCTGGTGACGCGCGACGCCGTGTCCGACATGCAGCAGGCGATCGAGCGCATCAAGAACGAGGGTGGGGAGATTCTCTACGGTGGCGAACCGCTGGAGGAGCCGGACTATCCTGGTGGTCACTACGTGAAACCCTGCATCGCCGCGGCCAAGAACGAGTTTGAGATCGTTCAAGAGGAGACGTTCGCGCCCATCCTCTATATCATCGGGTACGGCAGCGCTTCGGCGTCGCCGAAGGAAGCGGTTGCGGAGATTGAAGAAGCCCTGGCCCTTCACAACGGTGTCCCGCAGGGGCTCTCCTCCGCCATCTTCACGGAACACGTTCGCGAAGCAGAGTACTTCCTCTCTCATCGCGGCAGCGATTGCGGCATCGCGAACGTGAACATCGGTACCAGCGGTGCGGAGATCGGCGGCGCGTTCGGTGGAGAGAAGGAAACGGGCGGCGGCCGCGAATCCGGCTCAGATTCGTGGAAGGTGTACATGCGGCGTCAGACCAACACGGTGAACTGGGGTACGGAGTTGCCGCTGGCGCAGGGGATCACCTTCGGGGCCACCGCCAAAGATGATGCTGAAGCAGGCAGATGATTACGGCGGTTTTCAGATGAAGCGACTGGTTACTCTGTTACTCACTTTTGTTGTGCCGCTGGCTTTGCATGGAATCGGCCGTCGGGCTGAAGCGCAGCAAGTTCACGAGCTGAAGGCCGGGCCCGAGACCGTCGCATGGGGCTATTACGTTTCCACTAAGCAACCGGCGCTTCGCATCGAGTCCGGCGACATCGTGGAAGTCACAACCATGCTTACGTCGAGCCCGCGCCGCTTGGAGGGAGCAGGGATTCCGCCTGACGAAGTGCAGCAGGAACTGCGGGACATCTACGAGCAGGTCACCGACCGCGGACCCGGTGGACACATCCTCACGGGACCTATCTACGTCGAGGGCGCGGAGGCGGGAGACGTGTTGGAGGTCCGCATTCTATCCATCGATCTGAATCTTCCGTATGGGTACAACGGATGTAGCGGGTTTCTCCGGGAGAATTGCGGCGAGCAGCGCATGAGGATCTTCCGGTTCGACACGGAGAGAATGATCGCGCCGTTCAACGAGGAGATCGAGATTCCACTGCGGCCGTTCTTCGGCAGCATGGGTGTAGCGCCACCGCCGGCTTCTGGACGCATCAGCAGCAACCCGCCCTGGATTCACGCCGGAAACATGGACAACAAGGAATTGGTTGCCGGTACGGTGCTCTACATCCCGGTGCATGCCAAGGGCGCGCTCTTCCAGGTTGGGGACGGCCACGCGGCTCAGGGCAACGGAGAGGTCAACCAAACCGCCATCGAGACGTCGTTGCGCGGCCGGTTGCAGTTCTTCGTGCACAAGGACCGTTCGCTCGAGTGGCCGCGTGCGGAGACGCCAACTCACTTCATCGTCATGGGCATGGACCGCGACCTCACCAAGGCCACTCAAATCGCGGTGCAGGAGATGATCAACTTCTTGATGGATGAGAAAGGCTTGGACCAGGGCGAGGCCTACTCCTTATCCAGCATCGCCGCTGACCTGAGTATCACGGAGTTGGTGGACGGAAACGTGGGGGTGCATATGATGATTGCGAAGAGCCTATTCACTGGGCACTAGCCAGAGCGGGGCCTCCTTCCCCTGTGCTAGTGTGTCATCGCATACAGCACGATGTTTATCGCAAGCGCATACGCATCAGAGGAAAAGCGATAGAAGAACTCCCACTCCTCGTTCTCACGCTCCCACCCGTCGGCTATATCGGTGTTGTGAGACATGAGCACCATGATGCGGCCGTAGTGGTCGGCGATCGCACGAAGGTGAGGCTCAGCGGATTCGGTGCCACGCTCTGACGTATAACCGCCCGACCGGCGCCAATACTGGATGGAAGGAATCTGCGGCACTTTTGTCACGTCGTAGAGCATGCGAAAGATCGGGTGGTCTGGAGGAACGTCGAAGATGGGGTATTCGGCCGAAGGCAGAACTTTGTCGATCTCGTTTGACCAATGGCCCCATGCCCAATCACCCCAGAAGTCGTCTGCCCAGAGAAAGCCACCTCTCAAGAGGTAGGCGCGCAAATTGTCAGCTTCCTCGGTGCTGAATCCTGCTGTTCCGACATCGGACATGAAAATGAATGGGTAGTCGAACAGCTCATCGTCGGTGAGTCTTACGACGACATGGTCGGGTCTGCCCCGTTCGTCACGAGCAACTTCGACTTCGGTGAACTCCTCGAAGCGGCTCATGAAGTTGATATCGGAACCGGGGTAATCCGTGTACCACCCTTGGCCATACCGTTCGCGGCGTACGCGCTCGTACATGATGCGAGAGAAGACGAAACGCCCGTCCAGTAGCTTGTTAGGATCCGGAAACTTGGGAGCTGTCCGCCTCCCACCCCACCCGTAACGATAGGATTGGGCGGCGGCGCGGGGAATGTCGAGTGTCAGGGGTGCTAGCAGAACAGCGCCCCAGACGAGGACGGCAAGCGGCGTTCCGAGTCTACTAGACGCTATGCGCTTCGATACGTACATACTTCCAGTACTCCGATACCAACTCTCATGTTGCAGGAATCCCGTACCGCGGCGGCGCTCGGCTATTCGCGACTCCTCCTTAAAGGCCGCTAAGGCGCTCGCCGTGCGTGGACGGCCAACGGGTCTGCCGTCAAGGCGACATGACCTGTTACGATTTCATACCCTCGATTAGCGTCTGGGTTGTCAGCCGTGTGAGCGCATCGAGATCGTGCGGCGCCTGCATCTGTCCGTCTATTACCAACGAAGCCAGGCCATGGACCGCGCTCCATGCCACGTACGCCAACGATCGAGCGTCGTGGTTCTTGATGGCCCCGGCTCGCTGGTAGCTCATGATGATCTGAACCAGCTCTTCAAGCAACCCGTTGGCGGCGCTCTGAAGTTGCGGGTATCGCTCCCGTTTGAGCGCCTCGTTCCCGTACATCAGACGGTAGCGAGCGGGGTTTTCGACGGCGAACCGGAGATAGGTCTCTCCCATCTGACGGAGCTGCGCCACGTCGCTGTCGGCGCCCGCCACATCGATGGCCTGCAACAGCGCGTGGAGACGGGTGAATCCTTGCGTGGCCACCGCTACCAACAAGGCCTCCTTGTTCGGGAAATGCCGGTACGCCGCCGAGCGTGAGACGTCCAGCCGGCGGCCAATCGCCCGCATGGTGACGCTCTCGGTGCCTTCCTCGGCGATCATCCGCGTGGCCTCATCGAGCAGGGCGGCCCGGAGGTCGCCGTGGTGATAGGGTCTCTTTCTGATGGTCATGCGACAAATATCGTGATAGATGTTGACAAGGTCAACATCTTGTGCTATGTTGACAACGTCAACTTTTGCAGTCTGGGGGAAGCGAGGCGGCCATTGGTGAGTTGGTGACCGTGGGAGTGCTGGAGGACTTATCCCGTCAGGATTCGGTGTACCTACGCGGAAGGAAGTAGGAACAATGGGCACATACATCCGCAACAAGCTATCGAAAAAGGAAATGGAGACGACCGCCGAGGAACTGCGGCACGGCCAGATTGTCATCGTGACCGCCCGGTGGGCGCTAGTCCTGGCAGGACTGGCGTTGCTGATGTGGCGCCCGGTTGACTTGGCGGCTTTCACGATCGGCATCTTGGTGGTCCTGGCACTGGCAGTCGTGAACTTTTTCTTGCACGTGCAGATCCTCCGAGACCGGCCGATTGCCCGAACCTCCGTGTACGGGATGAGCCTCGCAGACCTTCTGGTGATCACGCTGATCGTTATCACTCGGGAAGGCTTTAATGCACATACCTTCGTCTTCTATTATCCCGCTGTTCTCGCCTATTCGCTGGTGTTCCCGGGCCGAATAAGCCTGCTTCTTACGGCTGGGCTCATGGCGGTCTACGGCCTGATCTCCATGCCCGAGGTTATGAACGTCGAGTTGAATCAGCAAATCTTGGTCACCCGCCTGCTCATGATCGCCGCCGTTTCATACTTGGGATACCGGTATCGCCTCGTCGAGAGGCGACGCCTCGAAGCACTCCGCTCGTCTTCTCTCAAACCCCTGCGCGCACAGCCCATTGGCTGTGAGGCGAAAGGAGGGTGAGCCAATGTCGTATCGATTGTACGTGCCCACCACTGCCGAAGAAGAAATCGAGGACATCTTTTACGGTCAGATCAACATCATCGGGGCGCGCTGGTTCCTTATCGCCGGTGTGCTGCTGTTGACGCTGTGGGGAGCTCACGACGTGAGGGATGTCCAGATCAAGATTCTTCCCATCATAGCTCTGATAGCGCTGAACTTTTACCTCCACGGTCGCTACATGATGGAGCGGCCGGCAGGGAGGGCCTTGATCTGGCTTTCCAGTCTCATCGATTTGCTAGTCATCTCGGCGGTGATCTCCCTCGGTCTGCCGCAGGGACAGTTCGGGTTAGACAATCCTCTCTTCATCTTCTACTACCCCGTTTTACTGGCCTTCGCGCTCGTGTTCGCTCGGTTGATTACTGCCATTGGAATCTCCATGGTCTGTTTCGCCTATGTTGGAATTTGCCTTTTCGCGGGTCTTGAGGCAGGGGGCGGCATGTACCCCCTCGTGATACGTCTTGTAACTCTCGTTGCCACTGGGATAGTGGGAGCGATGTATTGGCGCATCCAGCGTGAAGCGCGGCGCAAGGCACAGATGGCCCGGGGATCCCTGCTGCACGAGGTAACGGAATCAGGCATCGGTTAGCCTGACCTCCGCTACGGAACTGGGAGAGTGGACGGTGGGTTTGCTTCCACGACTTGTGAGCTCCATCCGGAGCCTGACCAGGGCCCTTCTCGCACCGGCCGAGGATCCTCGCCAGAGACGGGCTTCTCCCCTAGAGAGGGAGGTGGAACTCCTAGCGAGAGTAAAGCGAGGGATCGTACAAATACAGGCGTCGAAGCGCCGGCTCGAGCTCCAGGCGCAACAGATGCGCGGGAAGCTTGCCGAGTGGGAGGACCTGGCTCGCCACCACCTCTTGGCGGGACGGGATGACCTGGCTCGCCAGGCTCTGCGGTCCTTCCAGACGATCCTTCGGGAGTGCCAGGCTCTGGACCAGCAGATCGCCGGTTTGGAACAGGAGGAAAAGGTGCTCACCGGGGGGCAGCAACGCCTGGCCGCCAAAATGGAGGCCCTCCGCAGCCGCCAAGAAGCCACCTCTGCGCGTTACGCGGCTAGTGAGGCGCAGCTTCTCATCGGCGAAGCTCTCAGCGGTTTGTTCGGAGAGCTAGGTGATCTGAGCCTGAGCCTGGAGCGCGCGGAGCAAAAGACGGAAGAGATGCAGAGCCGGGCAGCTGCCATTGACGAGTTGGTAGAGTCCGGTACCCTGGATGATCTCAGCCGTCCCACGAGCGATGCTGTGCAGCGCGAACTGGACAAGCTCGGAGCCGCCCAGCTTATTGAGAAGAAACTAGAGGCGATGAAGCGGGAGTTAGAGCGAGCCGGTGGGCTTGGTACAACGTAACCATCGGCGACGCGGCTGTCGTTTCCACACGCCGCGGGTGATGTGCAGATCCGTTAGGTACTTTCGCGTCAGCGGATTTGACCTAACGAACCAACGAAAACAGGCTATCAGATGTTTGGCTTGAAAGTAGACGCGCAAAATAACTCACAGCAACCGCACAGAATCCGGATTGCTCTAGCTACAAATCAGGATCGAAACACCATCTATCGGCTGCGTCATGAGGTGTACGCTCGCGAGTTGGGGCAGCATGAGGAAAATTCAGAGCGAAAGCTCCAGGACTCTCTCGACAAGTTCAACACATACATCACTGCTTCTGTGGATGGTGAAATCCTTGGTTTCATCAGCATAACGCCACCTTGTCATCGCAGCTACTCGGTGGACAAGTATATCTCGCGGGATGAGCTGCCCTTTCTGATCGATAATACGTTGTACGAGATTCGGATATTGACTGTTGTCAAAGCGCATCGGGGTAGGCAGATCGCGGCCGCGCTAATGTATGCCGCGTTGCGCTGGGTCGAATCGCACGGAGGCAAGCGCATCGTGGCTATGGGCCGACTTGAACTCTTGAACATCTACCGCAAGGCAGGATTGCAGACTTTGAATCGCCAGATCCAGTCAGGCGCAGTGAGCTTCGAGCTGCTGAGTGCAACAGTCCACACGATACGCGGGCATCTGAAGCGATACGACCGCATGCTGCAAAGACTCGTGAGCAGGGTCGATTGGAGCCTTGATATACCCTTTTTTGCACCTGCTTCCTGCTACCACGGAGGAGCCTTCTTCGATGCCATCGGCACCGAATTCGATAGCCTTGATAGAAGCCGAAGCATCATCAACGCTGACGTGATGGACGCATGGTTCCCTCCGTCGCCGAAAGTGCTTGACGCCTTGCATGAGTATCTCCCCTGGCTCCTTCGCACATCGCCGCCTACACACTCCGAGGGCATGGTGATGACGATTGCCCGTGCGCGGGGTGTCGAGCCCGAAAGTGTGTTGGCGGGAGCAGGGTCGTCTGAGCTCATTTATCTGGCGCTTCGCCTGTGGCTAACGCGTTCCTCTCGAGTGCTCATTCTTGATCCGATGTACGGAGAGTATAGGCATATCCTGGAGGAGGTTATAGGATGCCAGGTGGACCGACTCGCGCTTCCGCACGACAACGGCTACCTGCTCGATCTCCATCATCTCCAGTCATGCTTTCATAACTATTACGACCTGATCGTCCTGGTGAACCCGAACAGTCCGACAGGACGACACGTACCCCGGGAGGAACTCGAGGAAGCTTTGAAGTCCGTTCCGGCGGGCACTCGCGTTTGGATCGATGAGACCTATATAGAATACGTGGGATCGGATCAGTCGCTCGAGCGCTTCGCGGCACGCACGGATAACGTCGTTGTGTGTAAGTCAATGTCGAAAGTCTACGCCCTCAGCGGCGTGCGCGCTGCCTACTTGTGTGCCTCGCAGCATCAACTCGAGCGACTCAAGTCGATTTCACCGCCTTGGGCGGTGAGCCTTCCCGCGCAAGTGGCAGCGGTTAAAGCATTGCAGGATCCGACGTATTATGCGGAACGCTACAGAGAAACGCATGCACTCCGCGCCCAGTTGGCCGAAGATCTACGGACTCTCGAGCCATCCGGACGCTGGTGAACGGATTGTGCCGTGAGGTGCGTGCGCAGGCGATTCCCTTGGTGGATGCCTGTGACATCCCCTACGAGATTCCTGCCGCGCCTATCGCGGTCGCAGTGGGTCACGCGAGTACCATGACGCTCGAAAAACTGAACGGTTGAGAACGACGGAGGAAAAGATGGAAGAACGTGTCTGGCATCAGTTCTATGACGACGGCGTTCCGGCGAGCATTGACTTCGAGGATCTCACCATCCCTCGCTTCCTCGAGCGGTCGGCTGCCGAGTACGGCGATGCCATCGCTGTGATTTTCATGAACTCCCGCCTGACGTACCGGAAGCTCAAAGAAGAGGTCGACCGGTTTGCGACGGCGATGGCGGACCTAGGCGTGGGAAAAGACACCAAGGTGGCGATCCAGCTACCCAATCTCCCTCAGACAGTGATTGCCTATTACGCCACCCTGTCCCTAGGCGCGCAGGCGGTGATGACCAACCCCCTGTATGTAAAGCGGGAGATCGAGCATCAATGGAATGACGCCGGATGCTCCCTCGCCGTGGTAGCCGATTTCCTGTTCGAGAGTCGCATCAAAGCCATGCGCGACGCGCTTCCGATTGAGAACTATGTCATCGCGTCGATTTCGGAGTACATGCGGTTCCCGCTCAACCTGCTGGCGCCCCTCAAGCTCAAGAGAGCGGATCCGCCCTTGATGGCGAAGGTGGAGCCCGGCGTGGGGATCCACTTCATGAGGAAGCTCATTCGGGCAACGCCGCCCAACCCACCCAAGGTGGACATCGCGATCGACGACATCGCCGTGCTGCAGTATACGGGCGGCACGACGGGGCTGTCCAAGGGAGCGATGCTCACGCACCGTAACCTGTCGTATAACGTCCAGCAGGTGAGTGCGTGGTTCACCGATGCCCGGCGCGGCGAAGAGGTGTTCCTCGCGGCTCTGCCTTACTTCCACGTTTTCGGGATGACCATCTCGATGAATTATCCCGTAAGTGTGGCCGCGGCGATGGTGCTCATGCCCAATCCGCGGGATATCCCGCAGATGGTGAAGAACATTGCCAAGCACCGGGTGACGGTCTTCCCGGCCGTGCCGACGATGTTCAACGCCATCAATAATTCCCCCAAGGTCGACAATATCGATCTCACGAGCGTCAAGTCCTGTTTTTCCGCTTCTGCCCCGTTGCCGACCGATGTCTGCGAAAGGTTCGAAAACATGACCGGCGCCACGATCGTCGAAGGCTACGGGCTCACAGAGACCTCGCCGGTCAGCAACGTCAATCCTCTGAAGGGCAAACGCAAACCCGGCAGCGTCGGCATTCCCGTCCCCGAAACCGATGTCAGGATCGTCGACCTCGAGGATGGTACCACCGAGATGCCGACGGGAAACGAGGGCGAGCTCATCATCAAGGGCCCGCAGGTCATGAAGGGGTATTGGAAGAGGCCGGATGCGACCAAAGACATGATCATGGATGGGTGGCTCTATACCGGGGACATCGCCGTGGCAGACGAAGACGGATATTTCTTCATCGTCGGCCGGAAAAAGGACATGATCCTTGCGAGCGGCTACAACGTCTATCCCGACGAAGTGGACGGCGTGCTCGTGGCCCATCCCGCCGTACTCGAGGCGGCGACGATCGGAGTCCCTGATGAGAGGCGGGGTGAGACGGTCAAGTCGTTCGTCGTCTTGGCGGAGGGGCGCACGGCTACAGCCGAGGAGCTGATCGAGTACTGCAGGAAGGAGCTTGCCGCCTACAAGATTCCGCGGCAGATCGAGTTCCGCGACGAGCTGCCGAAGGGTGGTAAGCTCCAGATCTTGCGCACGGAGCTGCGCGACCAGGAGTTGGCGAAGCTCAAAGCCAAAGCGAAGGTGTAAGCAAATCCTTCTATGGCACGTCCCGAGCGAGATCGCGGATGGCGTAGCACCCTATGAGTGCGGTACTTTACCTCATGTCGGTCGTCCTGCGGAAGCACAGCGGAGGGCCGCTAACACGGTGTCCCGATGACCACGAACAACCTTCCTGACAGCGATCTAGAGAAAACGCCGCTCGCCGAGCGAATCACGGAGGTCTACTGGCTCCGCGTCCGAGACACTGGTCTCGGTCAGAAACATGCCACGACTATGCGTGCGGAACTCGGGAGTAGGGTCGCCGAGTGCCTGAATCACTTCCAGAGCACGGCTCCCGAGGAAGTGGCCCAATTGGAACGGACGCTCGAGCGCTACGACCGCCTCAGAAAGGCAGCCGGGATCAATCGCAGGCTGCTGGAGGAGCCTTCCAAGCTACTCCCCGGAGTCTTGGGACACGTGCAGGCAGTGGCCGAAGCGGCGCTCGGCGCCATTCCGGCACTTTTCGGCTTCCTCACGAGCTTCATCCCGTACTTCGTGACACGGACCGTTGTGCGACGAGCCTCGACGCCCGAGGAGGGACGAGCCGGACTCACGTCCAACCAGCTCATCGTGGGAGCGCTGACGTTCGCGTCGTTCTACGGGGGCCTCGTGGGGTTGGTAGCCTGGCAATTCTCCCATCAGGCAACCGTGCTTCTCGCGGTCGTCCTGATCCCGGCGGGACTGTTCGCGCGTGGCTACGCCAGACGCATGCGCACCATCGTCGCCCACCTCGGAGACCGCACGGCCTCGTGGTTCAAGCTCGGGGCGGTTGCCCGTGTTCGAGAGGCTCAGAACGAGCTCGTCGGAAGTCTGGACGTCCTGCGCAACCGATATCGCCAGGAGGTTCTCGGATGGGACCCGCTCCCGGCGCACTTCAAGAGGCGAAGCACCAGCGCGGCCTTGGCACGTGTGGCTGTGATCGCGGCCCTGACGGTGGGTGCGGTGCTATTCATCAAGGCATATGCGGACAAGTCCGTGCAAGGGCTCCCCCTCGGCCCCTCCCCCTGGCAGGCCACGCGTGAGTCCGATCCCGCTGCGGCGGAGCGGGGGCTCCTTCGAGACGCGCAGGGTGTGCTTCTGGCTGCGCAGCAACTTGACCGCATGCAAGAAGAGATGTCCGTCCTGAGGGCGGACTTCGCGCGGGGAGAGCGCGACTTCCTGACTCAAGAGGATCACGACGAGATTCGCGCCCTGTTGGTCGCCTACCTGGACCTGCGCTCGGCGTTGCTGAAGACCGTGTGGCTCTATCGCGGCGACAACACACAGGCGCCGGTCGCGGCGGACGATCCGCTCGAGGCGCGTGCGTTCCTGACGGCCTACACCGCCGCTGTGCTCCTGGTCGAGAAGGCCTGGTTGATCTACGACACCTTCCGCGATAATCCCACCACCAGAGAGCAGTTGGACAGGGGGGATCTAGCATGGGACATTCCGCCCGGCACGTTCAGCAACATCGAACGCAGTCTCACGAATCAGTCGGTCATGGCAGAGCTGCAGGTGGCGCTGCGCCGCTTCGATTCCGACCGGGCTGCCGGCAGCTTCCCCGAGGAGGCTCCCTGGGGAGACCTGGCGGCCCGGGCCCTGCTCTCGCGGCCGGCGGTGGTGGAGACTCTCGACGGGATCGGAAGGCGCAGGCTCGCGCGCACGTTCCGGGAGATGGTCAGGCAGATCCGTGCTCCAGCCACCGAGATCACGCCGGTCATCTCGATGGCGATCAGTCGGTTCCGCTTCAGGGAGCGCCCCCCTCACCGGGGACTCATCAGCCCGACGCAACTCGAGGATCTCAGGGCGGTGCTGAAGCCGGGCGACATCCTCATCGAGCGTCGTAACTGGTACATCAGCAACACCCTGTTGCCCGGCTTCTGGCCGCACGCGGCTCTCTATCTCGGGTCATACGAGGAGCTGTCGGCGCTCGGCGTGGCGGCGGATCCCCGAGCTGCTCCGCACATGTCGGACTTCCAGGGGCGGGACGAGCTGGGGCACGACTTCGCGGTCCTGGAGGCGATCGGCGAGGGCGTCATCTTCACCAGCTTCGAGCATTCGGTGGGCGAGGCGGACGCCGTCGCCGTGTTGCGGCCGATGCTGTCGGACGATGAGCTGAGGGACGCACTCGGCCGGGCGCTCAGCCACCGAGGCAAGGAGTACGACTTCGACTTCGATTTCGAGACAACCGACAGGCTCGTCTGCACGGAACTCATCTTCCGCGCGTACGACGGCATCCTGGAGATTCCCGAGATGCGCCTCATCATGGGCAAGCCACGGATCACGGCGAGCGACTACGTGCGGATGTGGGCTGACGGTCGCGAGTCGGGCTCGCCGCAACTCGAACTCGTTCGCTTCCTCGACTTCGACGAACCTAACGGTGTCTCCGTCGAGGCTGACGCCGAAACGCTCATCGAGACGCTCGAACGCTCACGGTTCACGTTCTTGAACTACTGAGATCATCAGGGACACCGGTACGGCCGTCAGGCTCCTGCCGCCGCCTCGATCCCCCGCTGCTCGTTCACGGTGGAGAGGATGAGCCCTCCCACCACGAAAAATACGAAAATCGTGGCCGCGCCAGCCCGCTGGTTGTTGAACGCCGTCGTCATCATCCCGAACAAGAGGGGGCCAAAAAAGGCGGTCGCCTTCCCCGAGAAGGCGAAGAAGCCGAAGAATTCGGACTCGTGCTTGTCCGGCACGAACCGGCCCATGAGCGACCGGCTGGCCGACTGGTTGGGCCCAGCGAAGGCGCCAATGATGAGTGCGGCGACCCAGAACCAGGTCTTCGACGGCGCAAGCGCCGCGAGCAGCGCGGCCAACGCCAGGGCCACCAAGCTCACCTGCACCGTCGCCTTGCCGCCAATCTTGTCGTCGATGAATCCGAACGCAAAGGCGCCTGCCCCGGCCGCCACGTTGATGACGATCCCCATCACCATGACCTCGGGGAGGGTGAACCCGAACGTCCCGATGGCGTAGATCGAGCTGATGCCGAAGATGGTCACGAGCCCGTCGTTGAAAACGAGCCGCGCCACCAAAAACTTCACGATCTCCCGATACTTGCGGATGTTGCGAAACGCCTTGGCCAGGTCCGCAAACGCGCCGCGCACACTCACGGCCGCGCCGGGAACACGGTCCGGGTCGCGGACGAAGAGAAAGGTCGGAATGCTGAACACCGCGAGCCACCCGGCCACGAGGAACGCCGTCGCACGGGCGTTGAACGCCCCTTCGGTGCTCAGGCCCAGCCACCCGTCGCGGCCGGGCAACCCCACGAACGCCAGCAGTCCCACCAACAACGCCACCAGGCCGCCGCCGTATCCCAGCGCCCACCCGTATCCCGACACGCGCCCGATCTTCTCTTTGGTAACGATGTCCGGCAGGAACGCGTTGTAGAACACCATCCCCACCTCGAACGCCACGTTCGCTACCACGAACACGGTCAGCATCAGGAGGATGGCGTTGTCCCGGGATGGACTGATCAGTGCAATGCCCACCGTGGCCAGGACGCACACGGCGGTGGAGATCATGAGGAACTTGCGTCGGAACCCGCCCCGGTCGGCCATGGCGCCCAGCAACGGCGAGCAGAGCGCGACGATCAACGCGCTGATGCTGACCGCCCTGGTCCACAGGCGGGTGCCGGTGATTTCGTCGGGTGCGAAGGCCTGGATGAAGACCCCCGAGATGACGAATGTGACGACCAGGGTTGTGAATGGGGAGTTGGCCCAGTCGTACATGGCCCAGGCCGCAATGACCTTCTTGTCGTTCTTCACCCAGGCTCCCTTGCTGGCGTGCATTGTGCCATCGGCGGCGTCAGCCCTTCACCTGCACCCCTCGCCAAAATGCCACGTGACCACCAGTTCCCTGTCCGCACCGCCGTCAACTGGATCCCGCCGCGACCAGGGTATTGCGCAGCACTCCCACTCCCTCGACTTCGATCTCGACCACGTCTCCTGGCTGCATGGCAGCTGTGGTCCCCGGGGTCCCGGTGAAAATCACGTCACCCGGCATCAACGTGAAGTACCGGCTCACGTAACTCACGATTTCGTCGACGCTGAAAATGAGATCCTTGGTGCTCTCCGATTGACGAATCTCGCCGTTGAGACGGGTCTGCACGAGGAGATCGTTGTAGTCCAGACCCGTCACGATCGCCGGACCGATCGGACCGAACGTATCCGACCCCTTGGCTCTGAGCCATTGCAGGTCGTCGCGCTGCCAGTCACGCTCGCTCACATCGTTGCCGGCCGTGACGCCAAATATGTAATCCGATGCGCCGGCGACCGAAACGTTCTTAGCCAACTTGCCGATGACGATAACCAGCTCGCCTTCATAGTGGAGGTTCTTGGAGTCGGGAGGGATAACGATGTCGGCCCCATGCCCCACGATAGAGGTCGGATATTTGGCGAACAGCCCGGGGTATTCCGCAGCGGGCCTCGCTCCTAGGTGACTCCGATAGTTGAGCCCCACGGCGATCACCTTAGACGGCTCACACGGTGCCAGGATAGCGACGTCGGAGAGGGGAACGGTGTGACCAGAGGCTTTTGGAGAGGAGAAGAGATCGCCGTCGAGTTGGCGAATGGTGTCTCCATCGAGAATCCCGTAGGACGTGCGTCCTTCGTGGGAGTAGCGCACGTACTTTGTGATTCCACCCTGCGCCAACAAAGAGCCGGTGCAGGCGAGGAAGAGGGCTCCGACCAGGAACGTGATAGCCGATTTTCGCATTATCTCACTCCTCGCTGAACGTAGGACAGAAGATACGAATCCGTACCCGATACCGTGAGGGCGAACATTGTCCAGATTCCACCTTGCTGGGAGCTTCGGCCCGTCTTACCTCTGGTGAATCGGCTCCCGATTGATTATTTGAGAGGGGTCCGTGGGTTCTGATCTGTGTTGCGCCAGGCCAGGGAGGGGATTCGAATGGAATGGCTAGTGCCGATTTGTCTGTTTTGGATTTTGGCGGCAATCTATCTGGGTGGCTGTCCGGTTGAGGTGGTGGGCGGTAATGGCTTCCGCCAGGTCATGGGGGTGATTGACTCTTATGTGTTGTACATATTGGTGTGGGGTCTGCTCCGCGCGGTCCTGGGTGGAATTGGCGGCATGTTATGGGGGACAGTCGTCCCTACGATTTTAGCCACTCTCGCCCTTCCGCTGATCATTTGGGTTGGGTACATCATCATGGGAGTGAGGGTACAGTGGGGGGAGCGGCCGCATTGAGGATCAGGTAGGATTGCTTCCCTATCGAGCGACCAGAGCGTGATTTCGTGAGAGCCCTCGCTCTTTCCCTTGCCTCTGCTGCTCAGCTTGCGGCGATGGCCATCGCCGCCGAAGACTTCACGTCGGACGCGACGCAACAGGCTCGAGACATCGATGTTGCTGCCATCGACGCCTATCTGGAAACGGCCATGGTGGTGGCACACATCCCGGGCCTGGCACTCGGTATCGTACAGAACGACCGGATTGTCCACCTTCGAGGGTTTGGCACGGCCGACCCCACTGGACGACCAGTCACACCGCAGACGCCCTTTATCCTCGGATCAGTCAGCAAGTCATTCACGGCTCTTGCGGTCACACAGCTCATTGAAGCAGGACGCCTCGAGCTCGATACGCCCGTGCAGCGCTACTTACCCTGGTTTCGGGTCGCCGATGCTTCGGCCTCATCGCAGATCACGGTTGGTCACCTTCTCAGTCATACCAGTGGTTTGTCGCAAGCGGCCAGTTCCATAGGAGACGGCAAAGAGCGGACCCTCGAACAGCGTATTCGCGACCTGGAGGTTGCCGAGCTAACTCACGCGGTGGGTTCAAGCTTCGCATATTCCAACGTCAACTACGCCACGCTGGGGCTGCTCGTGCAAAGTGTATCCGGCCAGTCTTACGGCGATTACATCCAGCAGCATGTCTTCGATCGTCTCGACATGCGACACAGCTTTGTTTCACAGGCGCGCGCCCGGGAGCAGGGTCTGGCCACGGGTTATCGCATCTGGTTCGGATTTCCCGTGGCGGCAAACATTTCGTACGGCCAAGACCAACTCCCTGGCAGTGCTCTCATCAGCAGTGCGGAAGACATGACCCATTACCTCATCGCGCAACTCAACAGCGGGTATTTCGGCGATCGCTCCGTGGCCTCGCCGGAGGCGGTTCAGGCGATGCACACGCCCGGTCAAGGTGCCTTCTATGGTAGAGGCTGGCGCAAGACCGCTGTGAACGGTGTCCCGGCCATCTGGCATTCAGGCGTGGTGTCCAACTACCAATCCTTTGTGGCCTTCAGCCCTGAGGAACGCTGGGGTGTGGTGGTTCTGATGAACGTCCGCAGCGTTTTAGCCACTACGATACGCCGACAGGTTGCGCGGGGCGTTGTGAGCCTACTCGCCGGCAGAGAGCCGCCGCCGCAACGAGGCCTCTCGTTCACAACGCGCTACGTCTTGGTCGATCTCGCCTTTCTTCTGGTGATGCTGATCTTGATCTGGGCTAGTTACTCTCTCTGGCAGGATTACAAGGATCCGACTCGAGGCCCACAGGACGCGAAGTCCATCATGCAAGTACGCTTTTTCAGTTTCGCCGGTCCCGTGTTGATCCCGCTGGCAACGATTGTCCTCGTGCCATTGATGACTGGAGTGCGATTGCGAGCCATGCTGACCAACGAGCCTGGCTTGACGCATGTTTTCCTGATCCTCAGCGCAGTGCAAATCGTTTACGGCGTGCTGAGAATCACCCTCACGTTTCGGAAGCCTGGGCTGGAACCAGCTTCTGCCTAACCATCATGCATCGGGCGCCTGTGGCGCCGATGATTCGAAGCCCGTTAGCGCAGGGCTACATGGGTGTGCCGTGAAACTTCCGGGGAAGCCCAGTTGGGCGCGATGAAGAGATTATGAGGATTTCTCTCTGCCCCGCACTCTTGGCGATTGGAAGACCAATTGTCTGACGGAAAGGAATCTGGGACGGCAGGCTCGGCCCGCTCCACCACGTACGCCCGCCGCCTCGGTGCCTTCGATGGCACCATGCTCGTCATGGGTGGCATAGTGGGCGCGGGAATTTTTCTGAACCCTTCGGTCGTCGCGCAAAGGGTCGGAACCCCGGCACTCACTGTCGGTGTATGGGTACTCGGCGGCGTGATTGCCCTGGCGGGAGCGTTCTGTTTTGCCGAGCTGGGATCGAACCGCCCTCAGGCCGGCGGCGGGTACGTATATCTCCGGGACGGATTTGGCCCGCTGCCCGCCTTCCTCTACGGCTGGACGCTTCTCCTGGTCATCAGCACCGGGGCCATCGCGGCGGTTGCCGTGACATTCGCCCGCTACGCAACGGACCTGGCCGGCCTCGGCGACCGCTGGATAGATCCGCTGGCGATCGGTGCGATTCTCTTCCTTTCCGTTGTCAATTATGTGGGTGTACATACAGGGGTGGCAGTTCAGAACGTGTTAACCGTGCTGAAACTACTCGCTCTCGTGGTGCTCATCGCCGTGGGCTTGTTCGTAACGAGAAGTGCAACCGAGGTCACTATGGTCGCGCCGGCAGCTGATACGCTCGGCATGGGTGGATTGTTTGCGGTCGTGGGTGTCGCACTGGCGCCGGTCTTGTTTTCCTACGGTGGTTGGCAACAAACGAACTATGTCGCCGAGGAGATCGTCGACCCGGAACGCACGTTACCACGTGCTCTTGTGCTTGGCGTGATCGGCGTGGTGCTCGTGTACGTGCTGGCAAATATCGTGTACGTCAAGGTGCTTGGAGTGATAGGACTCGCTGCGAGCCTGGCGCCGGCGGCAGACGTCATGCGAAAGCTCCTGGGCCCGGCCGGTGCGACATTCATATCGGCGGGAATTGCTATTTCAACCTTTGGTTTCTTGAACCTCGTGATTCTCGTCTCACCCCGCGTCTATCAGGCGATGGCCAAGGATGGCTTGTTCTTCCGGCGCATGGCCCAGCTTCACCCTCGCTACCGCACACCCACGGCGGCCATTGTGTTTCAAGCGGTGTGGGCGTCTGTGTTGACGTTGAGCGGCACGTATGGGCAGCTGCTCGACTACGTAGTGTTCGGCGACTGGATCTTTTTCGGACTGGTAGGGGCTACGGTGTTCGTGTTTAGACGGCGCGGTGAGGACATTCGGTTTGCAACACCCGCGTATCCCTGGATCCCAGGTCTCTTCGTCGCAGCAGCAGCGTTTGTGGTGGTAAGCTCGATCGCGTCCAATCCTGAAAACGCGCTACTCGGGTCGGGATTGATTGCACTCGGTGTTCCGGTGTATCTGTTTTGGAGAGGTAGGAAGTGTATTGTTTCAGGCGAAATGAGACAGTGCGCTGTTGACAGTTGACGGGCCTTTCTGGCTCGTGGGCGTAACGTTGAGCGGCAGCGGGAGCTGACGCCGGCCGAGATTGACGGCACGACGATGGGCCCGGGCTGCCGCGAGCTTCTGACGACGTTGCTCCTGCACGTGTGACGCCAGTCCGGCGTGGACCGTAACGGGCGTCAGATAGCCCAAGGCGCTGTGCAGGCGGTCGTGGTTGTACCAGGTGATGATCTCCGCGATGGCGTGTTGCGCCTCGGTAAAAGAGGCCAGCTCCTCTTCGTGCAGCGGCTCACCGACCGTGCGAATGACGCGTTCGACAAAGGCGTTCTGCTCGGGGGTGTGCGGCCAGATCCGATGATGGCCGACGCCGTGCACGGCTAATACCCGGGCGAATTCGCCACTGACGAACGCGCTCCCATTGTCACTCTGGATGCAGATGCCCGTCCGGGCCCGCTCCGGGAGCTGCTCCAGCGCGGCCTGGGCGGCGAGGGCCACCGTCCGCCCGTCCATCCGGCGTAACAGCTCGTGGTGGACAATGCACCGACTGTAGATATCTAAAAACACCAGCAAGTAGTAGGTCAGCTCGCCGACCTTCACATACCGCAGATCCGTTTGCCACTGCGCATTGGGCCGCGAGGGGCGTGGCAGGGGCTTGGAGCGGCGGCGTTGCGGGGGGGCCCACTCTGGCACCAACCCCCCCCGCCGCAGGATGCGATATACGGTCGAGGGCGAGAGACAGGCCACGTCCTGGTCGACCATCGTCCACGCCAACGCGCGATGTCGCAACTCCGGATGGCGGCGCGCAAACGCCTCCACCGCGGCTCGCTCCTCGGGCAACGCCTCTGCCACCACCACCGGCCTCGCTCGCCGACCGCCCGCAGTCCGGCCCTGCTGCCGATAGTACGTCGCCGGGGCAATGCCCAACGCCAGCAGCGTCCGCCGCACTGGCCAGCCGCTCCGCTCCTTGGCGATCTCCACCTCGGCCGCGATCACCGGCCAGAGCTCCGCCGGAATCCGAGCGGTGTCCTCGAGGGCCCAACTGTTTTTTTTAATTCCAGATTCTCGGCCGTGATTTCGGCGATCACCGACTTCAGCCGCCCGGCCTCGACCTCATAGGCCGCCTCGTGATCCGTCGGCCCCGGATCGCGCCTCGTGAAGATCCGATCGGCATTCGCAAACAGCATATCCCGCCAGCGGTAGTACACCGTGGGACTCACCTGATGGCGGCGACACACCTCCGACACCGACGCCCCGTCCTGCAAGCCCTCCAGCACAATCTCCAGTCGCTGCTGCGGCGTAAACGTTCTGCGCTCTTTTCTCTTCATCGGTCCCCCGTGGGTCAATGGTTCATCATTGCCTCCCACGAGCCAGACCGTCAACTTCAAATCACTCTCGATGTCTCATTTCGGCTGACACATTACAGTAGGCCGTCACGGCTCTCCTCCCCACTTCCCACCTCCCACCTCCTACTTCCTACTTCCCTCCATTCATCTGTACTACTTCCTCGAAGCTCTTTCGTTTCAAATCCGGCACTTTCGCGCCCGCAGCCGGATATCCCACTGGAAAGAGAATATACGGCTTTTCGTTTGGCGGGCGGTTCAGAAGCTGCGACAGGAACCCCATGGGGCACGGCGTGTGGGTCAGGGTAACCAACCCCATGTTGTGGAGCGCCACGATGAACATGCCACATGCGATCCCTACGCTCTCGTTCACGTAGTAGTTGGTGATCTTGCCGCCGGCGTCGTCCACGCCGTACGACTCCTTGAAGACAACCACCAGGTACGGAGCCTCCTCGAGAAAGGGCTTCTCTCCCGACGTGCCCAGGGCCGCCAGCGCCTCGATCCATTCGGGGGGAAAGCGGTTTTCATAGTTCTCCCTTTCCTCCTCCTCTGCGGCCTCGCGGATCGCCTTCTTGAGCGCGGGGTCGTCGACGATGACGAACTTCCAGGGCTGGCGGTGGGCCCCCGACGGGGCCGAGGCGGCGGTCCGGATGGCTAGCTCTAGGCACTCTCGAGGCGGCGTCTCGGTGGAAAAGTCCCGGACGGAGCGTCGCCGGCTCATCAGTTCTGAGAACTGGCGTCCCCGACGAACCATTTCAGCCTGCTCGAGGATCTCAAACTCGTAAGGTATTGGCTTATATGCAGTTGCGGCCATGCACAATCTCCCTGGAAGGTCCAAGATTCTACGCTGGGTCGGGGCCAGGTGCAATGCGGAGCGCGCTGTCCCTTCCCGAAGCGATCCGCAAGATGACTGTGCTCCCGGCCAGCCGGCTCGAGCAATCGGTGCCGTCGATGATTCGCAAGGGCCGCCTCAACCCTGGCGCCGATGCCGATTTGGTCGTGTTCGATCCCGATCGGGTGAACGATCGCGCCACGTACCAGAATCCGACGCAGGCGAGCGACGGCATCGACTTCGTGCTGGTAGCCGGCGAGGTCGTGGTGAGGGACGGTCGCCTGCAGGAAGGGGTGAAAGCAGGGAGGGCGGTGCGGCGGGGGCGGCACTAAAAAAGGCGGTACGGCGGTAGGGCTAAGAGCGCTTACGCCCAGACGGTCTTCAGGGGGGCGTAGCTGTGGAGGCGCTTGTCGCCGGTCACGAGGATCGCACCGAGTCCAAGGGCCGTCGCTACTATCACACGGTCGGCGGGGTCTCGGTGAGGGAAGTTCGGTAGTCGCACCGACCGAAGGGCAATGCGGTTGTCGACGGGCACGAAATCGAAGAACGGCACCGCCTCGGCCTTGGCGATCCACTCTTCGACGTCGACGCTCAACTCGAGTCGCCCGCGAGTTACGAGCATCGCCACTTCCCAAGTGCTCATGGAGGAGATGCGCAGCGTTTCGCCCGCTTCGATCGCACCCTCCATACGGGTGGTGGCCGGCTGGGGGATCCGCTCGGGATCTGACACCCACCAAACCCAGGCGTGGGTGTCGAGCACGATCACCGCGCGGCCTCCCAGTCTTCGTCCGCCACGGGCTCGGTTGGCGCCTCGTACCGCACCACCGTCTCCCGCAACGATCGGAGTGCGGCATGCGGATCTTCGCGGTAAGGGAGAACCCGCAGGACCGGTTTGCCCCGATCGGTGACAATCACCCCCCGGCCGGTACGCTCCACCTGCCGGAAGATCTCCAAGGCGTGGGCCTTGAATCGCGATTTGGAGACTGTTTCGACAAACATGACTATAGTTATATTACTATAGTCATTAACAAAAATCAAGACGGGCGATGGCGCAGCTCCGCCGCGAGCCTCAGTTCACGCGTTCGAAGCGCACCCCACGCGTCCGGCCACTGGACATGTACAAGCCGATCACCCGCCCATCGCGGTCCCGCTCAAACGAGACTTCCAGCCCACCCCCGGCGAACGTGTCCACGGCTCCGGGGTTGAGGTTGCGGTCATCCATCCTCCGCTGCTGAAGCACGAGTTGGTCTTCCTCCAGCGTGGACCGCATAAGATTGACACAGCTCGCAATATACAGATAACATACGTACGTTATACATACCATATATTGGAGCGTGTCTATGGGTAGGAAAGTTCGCAAGACTTTGAATATCGACGCCACTAAGCTAAAACGGGTTCAGCGGTTTCTCGGGGTCGATACCGAGACCGAAGCCATTGACCGGATGCTCGAGGACTACGACTTCGAGCGGAGGCTTACCGATTTGCTGGAGTCGGGTCGCGACGCGTTTCGTGGCTACCGCTCTCCACTGGTCCGGCGTCCGCGGAAGTGAGGGTTCTTCCCGATACGAATGTGTGGATCGCGTGGCTGCGAGCGGGGACGGCCGATCTTGATGTGGAGGAGGGTGGTCGCTTGGCGGTGTTCCTCAGCACTATTGCGCTGCAAGAGCTTTGGGCCGGGGCTCGCTCACGAGGTGTTGCATCGGTCTTGAGCCAGCTCATGGATCTTGCCCGTAAGCATGGGCGGTTGCTAAACCCTCCAGCGGCCGCGTGGATCGTGTCGGGCCAGGTTCTTCGCGAAATCTCGGCAACCCGTCGCATCGGAGGGCCGCGACTGCGAGGGCTGCGCAACGACGTTCTGCTCGCGGCGACGGCGGTCAGCTATGGCGCAACGGTGCTAACGTCGAATGTGAAGGATTTCGAACTGGTGGCGAGGTTTCTAGACGTTCGGTTTCGGGCACCGATCTAGATCAAAAGCGGACAAAAAGGCGGACGAGGCGGACATGCAGACAGTCCGCCCCAGCCTCTTGTCGTTGTACCCCATTCGGGGTACATTTCTCATTGTACCCCAGTTGTGCCACAATTTGAGAGGCACCGCAGAAGCGCCACCACGATATCGGAGGTGCAGGATGGCGAAAACTACAGCCAAGACAGCAATGATTCGAGCCAGGACCAATCCGGCGCTCAAAGCTAAGGCTGAGGCTACGCTGGAGAAGCTGGGTTTGTCACCGTCAGCCGCCATTAATCTCTTCTACCGGCAGATTGTTGAACACCGCGGCCTCCCGTTCCTGGTCAAACTGCCGAATAGGGCGACTCGCACGGCGATGCGTGACGCCGAAACGCGGCGCAACTTGACTCGTGGAACGACGATCGAGGAGTTGATCGCGAAGCTCGACGCACCCAGGTGATTCGTGTTCCGCCCCCTAGCGACCGCACAATTCAAGCGCGATCGGAAGCTCATGAAAAAGCGGGGCAAGGAGGTTGCGAAGCTGAATCACGTCATGACGATGCTGGCGCGTGAAGACACGCTGCCGCCCAGCCAGCACGCACACAGGCTTGCCGGCGAGTATCGAGGGCACTGGGAGTGCCACATCGAACCCGACTGGCTCTTGATTTGGTATGTCACAGAAGCTGAAGTCGTTTTTGTCCGTACCGGTACGCACTCGGACCTGTTTGGCTAACCGGCACGGACCGGCAAGCCGCAGAATTTTCCGCCGGGTTGAAGTAGGACGCGCCTGTCGCACTTGGCAGCCGAGCCCG
>JADFIT010000030.1 GCA_022566515.1 Gemmatimonadota bacterium | reverse complement strand
TGATGATCTGCCCTCCCGCCGCGCGACCCTGGATCATGTTCGAGAGGCTTGTGGGGGCCATCTCTATCGCTTTCGTGGCGTCGATCCTGGTGATCACGTTGGCGATCTCGCGCTTGCGCTGCTCGCCGGTGGCCGTCACCACGATCTCATCGAGACTCACTACCGCGGTGGACAGCTGGAAGTTGACCTGACCCACCCCGCCCACGACGGAAATGTTGGCCCGGCTGGAGCTGTAGCCAATCCTAATGGCCAGAATCGTCAGCTGACCGTCTGGCACCCCGCGCAGGGTAAACTCTCCGTTCCTGTTGGTGAGCGCGGAACGGTTGGTGCCGTCGAGCATGATCCGAACCTGTCCCAACGGCGCGCCTGTGTTGACGTTAGTCACCGTGCCTCGCACGACGCCCGACTGGAAGGCGTCAGCACTCGACGGCCCTAGCGCTAACGCTACGGCTACCGAG
Organism: Gemmatimonadota bacterium; assembly: GCA_022566515.1. Lineage (GTDB taxonomy): Bacteria > Gemmatimonadota > Gemmatimonadetes > Gemmatimonadales > GWC2-71-9 > B3T1B10. The sequence continues at coordinate 29,056 of JADFIT010000030.1, read as the reverse complement.
AGTGCGCCCACGATCCAACGAATTCTACTTCTCATAAGAACCCCTCTTGAAGATTTAGAGGATTACGCAAACCGGAGGTTTGAGTGCTGGTGCATCGGCCTATTAGATAGGAGATCACAAACGATTGTAACGGCGGGACCTCGCTCCAAGGTGACCACACGCTAACTCCGGACGAATGCTTACAAAAAACACCCCGCGCCTCAGCTGGGCCGGCACGCTCCTTGCAAGTCTTTAGGCGTTATTGATGCGATTCCGGTTAATATGGAGGACTGGAACGCATTCGCAATGTACAGCGAGTTCGGCCGTTGTCCAGCAAGGACCCCTGACACATCAACAATCCGGTATCTTGGCCACCCGGGGCGCAGGGAAGCCATGCGCCACGCCAGCGATGGTCTGGAGGATCAGAATCGGGAGGCCGGGGGCGGTCTCACCCCCCAGGACCGACCTTCCGAACAGACGCAACGAGGCCTCCGAGCCGGAGGGTCAGCTGATTCCGCGGCGCCTTGGCGGCAGCTTGGCCCGACCGATGGTGTTGGCGTCCGAGCCAAACCAAATCGTGTTGGTCGGCTTGTGGAAGAACATGTGACGCACCGCTCCACCACCGCTCGCGATCGCGGTGTTGCTGAAGTAGCGTTCGGTGGCCGGATCGAATCCCACGAAGCGGTTCGGCTGTACGCCCGTTTCCACGAACCAGATCCGGTCATCAGAGTCGATGGCCATGCCGTAGGGTCTGGCCCCCTCGCCGCTGGGGTTGGCCCATTCCCGCACGTCGCCCGTCGCCGGATCGAGTCGGCCAAGGTATCCCCTGGCGTAATCCACGTACCAGACCATGTCGTGCGAGTCGATCACCAACCGCCGCGGCCTCGATCCCTCGGGGAGTTCGTAGCTGTGAAGCTCCATGGTCTCGGGGTTCACCGTCGCGATCTTGTTGGTGTTGAAGAGAGCAATCCACGGCCTGTCGCGGGAATCCATCTTGATGCCATACGGCCGACTGCCGTTGCCACGCCGGGAGCCCTCCACCCTGGGAGCCTCCACCAGCCGCACCTCGGCCGTGCCCATGATGAACTTGCCGATGAAATTCCCCCCCTGAACGGTGAACCAAATGTTGCCTTCTTGGTCGAAGACCATGGTGTGAGGGTCCCGGGCCCGGTCGTCAGGCATCAGGAATTTTTCGATCGTTCCGGTTTCCGGGTCGAGCCTCCCGATGTGGCGCGCCCGGTTTCCCGTGTACCAGACGGTTCCCTCGCCGTCCACGACCAGGTTGTGCGGACCGGTGCCGTCGTCCAGGTCGAACTTCTCGAAGTCGCCGGTTTCCGGATCCAGGTAGGCGGCGTAGTGGGACCGCTGACCCACGAACCAGACCTTGCCGTCGGGCCCGACGAACGGGTCGCGGGGGCGGCTCTGTTCCCAGGGCACTTGCCACTCGTCGATCTGGATCTGCTGCTGGTGCTGGGCAGTCGCCGCGGCGGGGGAAGCAAGGATCGCGGCCAAGGCCGGGATAACGATGGCAGGGACTCGCTGCATGGGGCCTCCTTGGAATTATCGGCTGGCTTCGATTGTTAAGGTACCTGCGAGAGGTGATGAGCCTCACCGCATCGTGTCCCAGACCCTTGTAGAATCGGGGTCAGGGGCCGCCCATAGCCGGCTGTAACCTTCGGCGTTCTGAACGCATCTAGTGTCTGGGACGCTAACCATATGCTACGAAGAGACAATACCATGATACTGTCCATGATACGGTCCAAGAACTCTCACAACCTCATCTCATTTCCCTTTGACAAGCGGCAGAAATCGGCGACAGCGGAGGCGCAGGAGACGTTCTCGTGCGTAGGAGTCGGCATGCGCATACTGGGTGACGTACACTGCGCGGGCGTAGTCAAGGTCGCCGGCACGGTAATCGGCGACGTCTCAGCCGACGGCCAGGTGCTCGTGGCAAAGGGAGGCCGGGTGGAGGGCGCTGTGCAGGCTGGGGAAGCGGTGTTGAATGGCGAGGTCATTGGACCTATCGTGGCGGATCGCGTGGAGATACAAGCATCGGCGGTGATTCGCGGCGAGATCACGACACCGTGCTTCATGATCCACGAAGGAGCCGTGCTCGACGTCCACGTGACAAAACCGGTCCTGGCGGAGGAGCAGGGTGCGGATGTGAAGCACAGAGTCGCCTAATAAGGACGGAAGGACGATGGGAATGCCCCACTACCCACAGCACTGCCGGCGTTGCTGGGGAATCACCGCCCTATTACCCACTGCCTGCCGGCTTTCCTAAAACTCGGGCTCACCACTGTTGCGGTCAAAGAACCCCGACGTGGAGGGATCCACGGACGCTATGCGAACCGTAGCGTGGTCGGCGACCCACTCCGCAGGCGCCACCCAGACGCGGGCATCCCACAGCATGCCCTCCAGCTCGAAGCCGGCCAAGTCGTCCTCGGTGACGTCGAGTTTGACCTCGAGGACTGCGTCGCCGTCGATGCCATCCTCCCTTCCCAGCGGCCGATCGGCCAACAACACACCGGTGACTGAGACCTCCTCACCGCTGCGGGCATCGTAGAGGCCGAAATCCCATTCGAGGTCGCCAAACCCCTCTTTGGCTATACGTCGCGCATCGCCGATCGTGGTCCGGTGGAAGACGGTAACGCTCATGGTCATCTCCCCCGATACACGATGCGGTAAATCCGCCCACCGCGATCGTCCGATACATAGAGCGACCCGTCCGGGCCCTCGGCGATTCCAACCGGACGATGCGGGCTCCCACGCGGGCTTGGTTCCTCCCCTCCGAAACCGTCGGCAAATATCTCCCACTCTCCGGTTGGATCATCTCCCTCGAACGGAGCAAACACCACCCTGTAGCCTGCCTGTGGCAGCGGAGCCCGATTCCACGAGCCGTGGAACACTACGAAGGCGCCGCCTTTGTACCTGGACGGAAGTTGGTCTCCGTCATAAAACAGCAGACCATTCGGCGCCCAGTGTGCGGGGAAGGCCATGAGAGGATTTTTCATTTGGGCGCACCGTCCCTGCCGCTGTCCGTCACCGCCGTACTCCGGTCCCAGAAGCTTGCGTTTCGTCTCCGGGTTGTAGTAACAGTACGGCCAGCCCACGTCGTCCCCGTCCTCGATTCGGACGAATTCTTCCGCAGGATTCTCGGCGTTGTAATGGTCGTCGAAGGGATCCCAACTGCCGAGGGCATCGCGGCCGTGAATCACTCCATAGAGTCCGCCGTCGTGTGGCCGTGAGGCGAGGGCCACGGTATTACGCAAACCCGTCGCGTACCGCCGTCCGTCAGCCTGTCTCTGTCCGATCTGGTCGGCGTCGAATCTCCAGATGCCGGCCCTAGTCTCGAGCTGGCGGCATGGATCGGGTTGACCGGACTCTCCGGTGCAGACGTTGGACGGCGATCCGATGTTCACGAAGAGGGCGCCGCCGGCTCCGAACGCGATGCTCTTCGACCGGTGGCTTCGGGTCGCGGGGAGGCCGCTGACTATTGTATCGGCCTCGCCTGACGGTTCCATGGCCCCCGCGCGCCACGGGTAGCGCATGATTGCGTCGTTGGTCGAGTAGTAGAGATAGTCTCCTCGGAACTCCACGTCGTCACCCGAGCCTCCGCCGAAGCGACGTTGAATATCGGCCGCTCCGTCCCCGTCGGTGTCCCGCAGTACGAGGATGCCTCCGCCCCCGCCCCCTCCGGGCTGCCGGCTCCGGCTCAGCGCCACGAATACGTCGCCGTTGGGCGCCACTGTAAGGTGCCGTGCGGGACCGACTTGGTCGGCCACGATGAGGGCGCAAAAACCCGGTGGCAGTGTCAGGCCGGCGTTGTCGGGAGCGCACACAGGGTGTCCCTGAGCGTGCAGTGCTTGTGATGTTGCAAGGAGGGGTGTCCCGGCCAGAAGCGCTGCGACACCGACCACGGTTCTCACACTACGCATAAGACCTCGCTGCTTTTGCTGCATTGGGTTCTCATAATATACGCTTCGGGTGCCTGTCGCGTTCTACGGTCGGTCCCGAGCGAGGCCGGAAGAGTGCTCGTGGCTGTGGGCCTCAGCATAGCTGGGCGTCACATTACAAACAGCACGTAGATCAGGGCGAGAACGATCTGCGCCAGCGCAAATGGCGCGGCCTTCTTCACGAACGATGCGAAGGACAGCGGGATCTTCTGTTTGTGGATGATGGTCACGGCCACGAGGGTGGAAGCGGATCCGATGGGCGTGAGGTTACCACCCAGGTTGGCTCCGAAGATCACGGCCCACCAAAGCGGGTCGGTTGGCGGCCGTATGCCGCCGCCCGCCATGGGAATATCGCTGATGATCTTGGCCAGCATCGCGGCGAGGGGAATGTTGTCGGTCACCGAGCTGAACAGGGCGGCGGATACCAGAATCGCTCCGGTGCCCAGGGTGGGCCCCAGGGCGATCATCCGCTCGAGCCCCACTCCGATCAGCGCCAACACCTCGGCGTGTTCCATCACGTTGATCACCACGAAGAGCGCTGCGAAGAAACCCAGTAGGTCCCAATCGATCGTTTGATAAAATGTGTCTACCTCGTGCTTGTAACGGATCAACATGACGATGGCGAATGTCAGCGCGACGAAGCCCATTCCCAGGTCGTTGATGTATGGCGTTACGGATGCCGTGGCTATCGCGATGATGAACAGAATGAGCATGACGGCGCCGAACCAGAAAAAGGCCTCGCTCTCGATGCCGTCGTTCTCGTCGAAACCGTCCACGAGGCGGGCCGCCTCGGCGCGTTCTTCCCCGGTGGCGAGGCTCCGTATTCCGAAAACCTTGGCTCCGATGACCAACGAGACGACTGTCGCTACGGCTACGAATGGACTCGCCTTGAGGAAGAAGGTTACGAAGCTGATTCCGGCGGCTGTCCCGACAATGATGTTGGGCACGGAACTGATGAGGGTGAGTAAACCTCCGACGTTGGTCAGAAACCCTTCGATCAAGAGAAACCCGAGCAGTTTGTCCGAACGATCCAGCTTGCTGAGCGACACAGTGCTCAAAGATCCAACGATGATCATGGCGGTCACGTTGTTCAGCACCGCCGAGAAAGCAACGGTCATGAGCCCGTAATACCATAGGAGCTTCAGGGGATCGCCCTGCGAAGACTTGGTTAGCCTGATGGCTATCCACGTGAAGAGCCCCGACTTCGCGGTTACGTCCACGAAGAGGCTCGCCCCAAGGATGATGGCGATGACACCCCAGTTGATGGCCGGGATGTATATGGGTAAATCGATCTGCTGTCCGCCGATCTCGTACGGCCCGAATGGCAGTGGAAGGAGAACGGCTCCGAGAAACAGGCAAATCACAGCGAAGATGCCGACAATCAGCGATTTCTTGGCGTGCAGTTTTTCTTCCAACGCCATGGAGGCGATGAGACCGACCAGAATAGCGGCAAACAGCATAGTGGTGCCGAATGGCACCTCGGGGTGCGCCGCTTCCTGAAGACCGGGGAACGCCATCACTGTCGTGGTCGCCTTGGTTGGGTGTAGGTCAAAGCATGAGGAGTGGAATTTGCCGCAACTCTACAGCCAACGGGTAAGCAAGCCCGTGCATGGCAAGTTGGTCTTCGTCTTTGGTATTGAAAACCAGGAGGTCCACCTCGTGCTTTTCTACTAGCTGTTCGAACTCGTGAAGGTGATGCCCTTTGGTCACGATCTCTTCTACCGCAATGGGCAGGCCCTCCGCTTCCAACACCTCGCGACACGATCGGATGTAATCCGTGGGTTCTTTCAGAAGCTGCTCCAGAATTGTTCTCCGTGAGTTCTCTGTATCAATAGACGGTATTCGTGAGATGGTTCCCATGTATCGCTCGAACGTTGCTTCGTCTTCTATGTGAGTCAGGAACAGCTTACCGCTTGGTTCGGTGAAGCGAGCCGCGTAGTTCACCAGAACCGCGTCGCCTGTCAGATGGTCTGTCATGGCCATGACTACCAGCGTGTCCTTGACGGCGTGTTCGGACGCTCGCGTGGCATCGGGGTGCGGCAACACCATGACGGGTGGGGTGGTGACCTGGGTCAGGACATCCACGTATTCACCCAGCGTATAGGGCCATCTCCAGCTCTCGCTGTGAAGGTGCCGGTAAGTGCAGATCAGGTCCGGTTGCTCTGCTTCGACGAGAGCGAGGAGTTCCGGAACCGTGTCGAATTCGCTCCCGTTAACGATCCGCCACCGGGGGCTGCCGTCTGACCTGAGCACGCTCAGAAAGTCCGAGATCTGCTTCCCAAATATGTCGGCCTCGCTCTTGCTTCGGTCGGTTATGACCAGGATGGATCTGACAGCGATAGGTTGGTACTCGAACACGGTCTTGGACGCGGCCCGGAAAGCACTTTCGAACTGATCAACCTTGGGCATGGGACAGGTGTCGGGCCTCAGTCGTGAATCTTGGGTGTTGATCTTAACTGCTTGCTGTTGGATATCCTACTATACCTAACGCTCAAGGCCCGAATCCGACAACCTTCTTGGCGGCCCGTACGGTTCCGCAGTGGATCTCTACGGTGTCGTCGTGCCGCAAGGCGTATCCACCTGCCAGCACGACGGCGACGGGAACGTTGTGGCTCGTCAGGGCTTGCAGCACGAAATCATCACGGCGTCGCAATCCCTCGATCGTCAGCGAGAGCCCACCGAGCTGATCCCGGCGGTAGGGATCGGCGCCGGCGAGATAGAGGACCAGGTCCGGCCGGTGCGCGACAACCTTCGGCAGGACCCGATCGAGCGCGTCCATGTACTCGGCATCCTCGGTTCGGTCTCCCAAGCCGATATCGATGTCGCTCGGCGGCTTCTTCGGCGGGTAGTTGTTCTGCTGATGCATCGAGAAGGTGAGCACTTCCGGATCGTCTGCGAAGATCGCGGCGGTTCCATTGCCATGATGTACGTCCAGGTCGATCACGGCGGCTCGCTGAATGGTATGCTCGCGCTGCAGCGTCCGAATGGCTATGGCCACGTCGTTGACGAGGCAGAACCCCTCGCCGTGGTCGGGAAAGGCGTGGTGAAAGCCACCGCCAAGGTGGACCGCCACGCGCTTCTCGATGGCGAGCCGTGCGCTGAGTGTCGATCCACCGGCGCAGAGCCACATGGCCTCCTGCAATTGGGGTGAGAAGGGGACCTCCAATGCCAACTGTTCCTGCGCGCTCAGGCTGCCGCTCTTGATCTTGCCAATGTATTCGTCCGTGTGTACGAGGGCCACGTCGGCGTCGGGCGCCGGCTCCGGCGTGAGGAGGTCGTCTCGCCGGATCGATCGCTTTTCCACGAGCCGCTCGACGATGAGGCGGTATTTCTGAGTGGGAAAGACGTGTGGCCCGATGTCAACCTCGTACGCTCGGTGCCAGATGACGGGGAGAGGGCTTTCGGTCGCGGCCACGACGGAATATACAGCGGTTGATTCACGGCGGGCCGGCGTCACCCTGCGAGGGACAACGAAGTTTCCTTGGCGGAGGTGTTAAACTGCTCGGAGCCATCTCACGAGGCACGCCTTTTTCTGGGAACCTTCACGTGAGGAAGTCATGATGCGTATTCGTTTTTCTGCGGCCTCGGCCGGATTGCTCCTGGCGACGGTCTACGGGCCGGGCGTTGTCGCGCAGGAGGCCGGCTCCGGGGTGTCCATCGATGTGGAATCGATCCGCACGCTGCTCCTGTCCGGATTCGAGAACAACCGGCTGATGGACGTCGATTTCGTGCGCGCCATTCCCGATTCGGCGTTGCGGTGGGCTCCCGATGAGGTGGTGCGTGACTTCGCCGAGCAGATCGAGCACACAGCTCTGGACAACGTGATGTTCGTTGTCATGGGGGTGACGGATGGGGAGCGGCCCAGCTTCGGCGATCCCGACAACTACCTCAACGACAAAGAAGCTCTGGTTGAGGCGGTGAACGCGGCGTACGACTGGGTGATGGAGAGCCTCCGGACGATCCCGGCGGAGGAACTCGTGATGGAGACCGAGTTGTTCGGGCAGCAAATGGTGAAGTGGCGCGTGTATCTGCAGGCGCTGGAGCACGCCTACTGGACCCGTGGGCAACTGGTTTCCTATTGCCGCGCTCACGGGATCGCACCCCCACGATATCGCGCCTTCTGAAAATACCATGGCCGGTGCAGCGCCCGATCTCGCCGGGAGGCTGCCTGGCGGGTTTGGTGCCTCTGTGGCAGCTTTCTCGCACGCAGCGTGTCCATCGAAAAACCAACCGTAAGAGGAGGCGAGAATGGCCGACAGTGTTTACAAGGTAATTGAACTCGTTGGAGCCAGTGACAAATCCTGGGAAGACGCCGCAAGGAACGCCGTGGAGAGGGCCGGCAAGAGTCTCAAGAACCTGCGGATTGCCGAGATCAACAAACTCGATATGACCGTGGAGAACGGGAAGGTCGCATCCTACCGGGCTAGAGTGAGCCTGTCCTTCAAGTATGAGCAGTAGTTTGACGCCGGCGCCCCGCATCATCAGGGTCGATTCGCGGATTCACCTCGTCCAGAATACGAGCACTCCGCAGACGGCTCCTCGGCGTTTGAATTCAGGCGGCATCCCGGCAATGCCCGGGTAGAATTCGATCGCCTCGATCTGTTCGACGGGGATCACATTATCGACGACTAGGGCGGCGGTGGTCCCGATAAACCGCCGGTCGAGGAAGATGAGTGGGGAACACTCACCGGCCGTGTTGACGCCCACGGCGCGGGCGCCCCGCGTCGACGTGATGATCCACGTCATGAGGAAACCCGTGCCGGGCCGCACCCTGATCCCTCGCATACGCCTGAGAACGTCGGTGGTCTTCCTCGGGTTGCCATGCCTCACGAATTCCGCCCTGGTGATGAAGCTCCCGGTCGTGGTGGCCCGGCGCCGCTCGAACTCGGCCAGATTCCGGCGGTTCCTAGGCGCCTCTGCCGTTACCGTGACGGGCGCCAACTCTGTGGCAACGGGCCGCATGCGGAGGGCAGAGTTGGGAAGTACCAGCATTTCTACGCCGCCGGCGTCCGGCTCCTGGGTGGGTGACGGTTGATTCACGGAAGGGACCAACAGGCGGTAGGCCAACATTCCATCTGCGGCCAGGTCGAAGGGAGGAAAATCCGAGAGGCGATGCCCATCGCCGTGGGCTCGCAAATGGTACTGGCCGGCCCCTGGCGCCCTCAGCAAGAAGAGTCCTTCTTCATCGGTGACCGTTCGGGCGACCTCGCCACCTGCCTGGTAGACGAGAACAACGGCAACCGCCGGTACTGGAGTTCCGAGCACGCTGTCCACGACCTGACCACGGACGATCTGGGCCGAGAGGGAAAGCGGCCACGTCAGAACGAGTGATAAACTGAGGGCGAGGGTCTTACCGGGACTGGCGAACACCTGTCGCGTGGCCGTCAGCGAAGCCATGAACATCAATATCCGTACTCCGAAAGGCTCAGGTGATACCTTCATACACCGAAATGTGGCGCTGGTTCGTCCGGCTCGCCTGATGAGGAACATACCGGTGGCCGCACCTCCGACCGATGAACGACGACTTCGAGATCCTGAACCTATGGTGAGGAAAAGATGTCGTCGACTCCAGGGTGCACAATGAGGGCCTGAGAACCGCCCCTTTCTAGTGGTCGTGACGATGGAACCGGCACATATGCTCGCTCGATTCAGCCTCTACGGTTTTCTGAAGAACCAGCGGTATTTTGAGCCGTTCCTGCTGCTGGTATTTCTCGAAAAAGGCCTCACGTTCTTCGACATCGGTTGGTTGATCGCCTTCCGTGAGGTGACGGTGGTTCTCCTCGAGATCCCCTCCGGTGCCGTCGCCGACGTGTATGGACGCCGCAAGTCGATGGTCCTTTCCTTCCTTGCGTACATCACGAGCTTTCTGGTATTTGGTCTGGCGCAGCAGCTGCCGCTGTTGTTCGTGGCCATGTTCTTGTTTGGGATGGGGGAGGCGTTCAGAACGGGCACCCACAAGGCCATGATCTTCGCATGGCTGCGTCTCGAGGGTCGGCTCGACGAGCGGACCAAATATTACGGCTATACGCGTTCCTGGAGCAAATTCGGATCGGCGGTGTCGGTGCTCGTGGCGGCAGCGTTGGTTTTTATCAGCGGCGCCTACACCACCGTTTTTTTCTTTGCCATCCCTCCCTATGTGCTCGGGATCGTCAACTTTGCGGGATATCCGAAGGAACTCGACGAAGGTGTGGAAGGGCGTGCCTCCCTCGCTACAGTCTGGCGACACATGTCCCAGGCGCTGGTGGCCTCGCTCAAGTACGCGAAACTGAGGCGGCTGTTGCTGGAGTCCATGGGCTTCGAGGGTGTGTTCCATGCGGTCAAGGATTACATCCAGCCGGTGCTGACGGCCGCTGCGGCTGTCACGGTCGCCGGATATGTAGTGGTGGAGGACTGGACTGAACCCCAACAGGCTGTGCTCCTCGTGGCTCCGGTCTACCTGGCGCTCTATCTGCTCTCGGGCATGGCGAGTCGGCGGGCGCACGTCCTGGCCAATGCCACCGGCGGAGAGGATCGAGCGGCGCTTTTCGTGTGGGGATCCGCTGTGGTTGTCTTTATCGGCCTGGCGCTCGCCGCGTTTTACGAGGTCTTTGCCGTGGTGATCGCCGCATTTGTGTCTCTGCACATACTTCAGAATCTTTGGCGACCGATATTGATCAGTCGTCTCGACGCACACGGCGGCGAGTTCCAGGGAGCGACCCTGCTTTCGGTGGAGAGCCAGTCTCGGCGGGTGGCCACGATGGTTGTTGCACCGCTGATAGGGCTTGCCGTGGATGCCGCCGCCGCTAGAGGGACGGGAGGCGCATTCTGGCCGATCGGAGTGTTGGGAGGCATCGTGACGCTTGGGTTTTTCGTCACCTCATGGAACAGAAAGGCGCGAACTGCGTTGCCTTAGCCGGCGCCGGAGGGGGCGCAGATCAAGACCGAAGCCGCTTAGCTTCCTCGATCGCCAGGTCGAGCGCTTCCAACAATCGGTTCCGTTCCCGCACCAGCGTCGCATACGCAAACCGATATCGATCGGTTGACGGATCTTCCGATGCGAGGATCGCCACCGGTGCGAGCCCCGGTAGGAGCCCTAGGTTCCTTCCCGGATCAGGGTGGAACGGGCCGACAGGCGAGTACAGCACCCGATGTAAGGGCCGCAGGATCCTGATCCTAGCCAGATCGATCTCCGGTCCTGTGCTTGCGGCATCGTTTCCCTGAATCTCTTCGACGATTCCCAGCAGCGTGCGTTGCCGACGAGCTGCTTCTGGGAGATCGAAGCGACCGCCGCCGGCTCGCGCGCGCTGTGCTATGACGTCTCCCAACGCCCTGACCTCTGCAACGAGATCGATTGGAAATGTCGCTGCCGCCAGCATTTCCGACAAGGCGTCGACGTAGAGATCGGTGTCCGCCTTGAGGATGTTGAAATCGACTTTGTCGAACGTGTCGTCTGGGGTGTGCCACCACCAATACCCGCCGTCTTCACTCAGGCGGGTGTGATTGATCTGCAGCAACGGCAGCCCGATGCCGTTGAAGGATTGATCGGAGTTGCGGCCGGGACGAGACGGATTGATGTCGCTGCCGGTGCGGTCGTGGACAACCCGCGACGCCAACGCTGCCAATGAAGACGTGGTAGCCCCGCCGAAACGCTTCGCTCCCGTCTGCCCGATGCCGTCGATGTTGACGTAGGCGACGCCACGCTCTCGCAGATCGTCGAAAAAGTGGTCGGCGAACCAGGTGGAGCCGGCATAGCGGCCGTTGCTGTGACCGGGCCACCAGGCAACCACCAGGCCGCGGCGCAACAGGTGGCGGTATCGATGGAATGCGCGTGCGAGTTCGACCATCGCAGCGTTGGACGCTCCCTCGTCCGTCCCGCCGTGATACCACCCATCGATATGCCCGCCGAACAACACAAACGGCGCGTCGGGATCCGGCGCCGGAATCCGGGCGACGGCAATCCGTAGCTCCTTCCAGCCCGTGCTTACTTCAATGGCGAGTCTCACACGAACGGGGCCTCGAGCGAGCCGCTGTCGGAGGTTCTCGCCGGCGCTCTTACGAATTTGCGCAACCGGCAGGGTGGGGAGACGGTGCTGGTTCCGCAGGGACGGCGTGCCCCAGGTAGACGTGACGATGAGGTCGTTGAGCCGTTCCTCCGGGTTCACGAAGATTATCCCCACAGCACCAAGCTCGGCGAGGACCGCCACCGGAGCATTGCGCGGTTGGCCCTCGACGAGAGCGATGGCGCCACTCACGTCGGCTCCGTTACGGATACGACGGTTTCTGGCGTCCCCTGCCAGAATCAGTCGTTCGCCGGTGCCCACTGCGAGATTCGGTAGGTCGCGCAGCCTTCCCACGTCGACAAGGGGGGCCTCGAGTCCCCGCGTCGAACCGGAGAACGACATGGTGATGGCGTCGGGAGCGTAGTCGGATCCGACGACCTCGACCCGAGCCGACACCGGGTCGCTCGCATATGCCTGGAAGGCGTGTACTTCCACCGGCACCCCGTCGGCCCGCAGAGTCGCAACGATGTAATCGATGGCGGCGTTCTCACCCGGGCTGCCCGAAGGCCTTTCGTGTCGGACGATCTCGCGGGTGTGGACGGCCAAGCGGTCTGGGGTGATGGCGGTGCGTACGGCTGCCGCCAACTGCCGCGCTCGATCGAATCGGCCCTGCTGTGCTGTCAGTGGCGATACGATTACGAGAGAGCCCATCACAAGGGTGAGAGTCTTCTTCATGTTTCTTACCTGCTCCTAGTTGCTACGGAAACCTCTTTGACCTTTGCTGCGGTCATCTGAGTTGATCTGCGGCCGGGAAGTCTTCTCCGATCATCGCTGCGGAACGGAGACCAAGCGCCACGAACGTCAGCGTTCCGTTGGCGCAGCCACCGGTGACGCAAGTAGGTGCTCCGATTACGAAGAGGTTGTCGTGGTCGTGGGTTCTGCCGTACTCGTCGCACACGCTCGTGTCGGGATCGTCGCCCATCCTGCATCCGCCGGCAGGGTGATCCTGAAAGTCGCTGGACCGAGTTGACAATATCTCACCGTCTCCGGCGCGGGCCATGTGGGCGAAAACGCTCTCGATACTCTGTTCGGTGTGCGTGCGCAGATCGCGGGACGCCTTGCTGTCACGGAACTGCAGCCGTGGCATCGGATCCCCCCAGGGGTTGCGCCTCGACCGATCGAGGGTGAGTTGGCTCTCTTGAGCGGGAAGGACGTCGTAATACGCACGCAATCGCGCCGTCCCCCGCTCGGTGCGGCTCCTCCAGTCCCGTAGCACCTCATCGCCGAGTAGAATTGAGCCGTCCTCGTCTTTGAGGCGTGGCTCCCGCCCGACGGTGGATTCCCAGATCCGCAAGTCGTGGCGAACATATCGGCTCATTGATCCCGGACGCATGTACCTCTTCGACACCAGGCTGTGCGAAGAGTTGATGCCGGGATACAGCTTCATGGGCAGGCTCACGAACGCGCTCACGTTGCGGTGACCCGTCATGTACTTGCCCACCGCGCCTGAACTGTTGGCGATGCCGTCGGGGAACCGGGAGTTGGCTGAGAGGAGCAATAGGTGAGGGCTCCAGGCGTACCCACCCGCAACCACGAAGGCCCTGGCGTGGAATTCGACTGGAGTGTCGGGTTCATCACGATCGAGGGCCACCGCGTGGTGGATCCGATCGGAATTGTCTTCGAGAACCAACTGACGAACCAAGGTTCGCTTGATCAATTCTACCCTGCCGGCGCGACGCAACTCGTTCCACGTAAAATCGGGCGAGTACTTCGCACCGGTGGGACAAATTGGAGAGCACGTGTCGTTGCGGCAGCACTCCGGCCGGCCGGCATAGCGGCGTGAGTTCTTGGCGGACGGCTGGCTCCAAAACGGTATCTCCGCTTTGTCCGACCATTCCTTCAATAAGGTCAGGTTATAGGACAAAGGCAGCCGAGGCATGGGGTAGGGGTGTGAGCGGGGGTCCAACTCCGGCGGACCCTGTTCGCCGGCCACGCCCATGCGCTCCTCCGCCTCCAGGTAATAGGGATCCAAGTCATCGTAGGTGATAGGCCAGTCGTCGCCGACGCCGTACAGTGATTTGACCCGGAAGTCTTCGGGACTGAACCGGGGCGTCACGCCGCCCCAGTGCATCGCCAACCCGCCCACCAGCATGGAGCGAGACTGGATTCCATCTGTCGTCTGACCATCGATGTGATCGTCGGGCCAGGGGTTCTCTCCATACGCCAGGTATCTCCGGCGGGAGACGTGACGGTTTCCCATGCTGGCCGTATCATCGCCGGCTTCCACCACTACGATGCTGGCATCTCGCTCGGCGGCAATTTTTTCAGCGGCAAGAGCTGCCGTGATGCCCGACCCAATGATGCAGATGTCGCTCTCGATGACTCTGCGCATGCGACTAACCTCTCCGCCGCAGGGAGATGGGCTCTCGAGGAGATCGGGCGAGAGGGCGGCAGTTGTTCTTACCGATGGCGGCTTGATAGCACAAGTCGGTTGCCTCGGGCGTCGAGTAGAAGTAAGCGAGCAGGCCAACTGCGACGTGTCGAGCTCGATACGGCCTGGGCAGCCGGTCCAAGCGGTCACCGGAGATCTGTCGCCGGACGATGCCGCGTCGGCCTTCAGAGTCTAGACGCACGAAAGACAGTTGGAACCGCCGCTGCGCTTCGCGTTCCAGCTCGTTCAGCTGCGACTGCCAGCTAATCGTTGGATCGTCCGGTGTGAACTCGATGTCAGCCGTACCGTAGCCGTGGTTCAGCTCGGCCCCGGGCTCGTATTCCTCCAACCAGCTGTGGAACCCAGCTACAACCCGATCGATTCCGTCCGATCCCAGTTCGGCGGGCAGGACGGCGTGGCCCAGGGCTCGGGTGAGTTCGTCATCTAGTCCGGAAGTGCCCGGCTTCGTTCGCTTCAGGGCTCGATGGGACGCGGCCGCAACGGGCAATGCCGCGGCGACCGATCCTAGAAAACCTCTCCGGTTGATTTCGGCCATCGTTCTCTCCGTTAGTTCCGCAGGGCAAACGCCTTGAGCGAAGCGTCCTCCCCCGCTCCGGTTGCGATCACGACGTACTGGCGGTTCGTGTGGGTTTGGTACGTCATCGGTACGGCGTAACCAGTTGTGCCCAGGTCGGTTTCCCAGAGCACGCCGCCGTCGCGAGTGTCCAAGGCGTATAGAGTCGAGCCCCCTCCTGTGAGAAAGACCAATCCTCCCTTCGTCACTATGGGACCGGGGGACCCGCTCACTCCCAACTGCGGGAGGTCCAGATCCCGCAATAGTGGGTGGTTCCTGATTCGCGGAGTATTGCCCACGGGCACCTGCCAGAGATGCTCGCCCGTATTCAAGTTGATTGCAGTTACCGTTCCGTAAGGCGGCTTGAGGAGTGGTAGCGAGCCACCTTCCACCCGAAGGCTGAGTGAGTTGCCGCGCTGGCGTGCATAGTCGGCTTGAATCGTGTCGGACATCGGTGGCTGGAACAGCCGCACCAGCGCCGGTGAGTTGGTTGCCTTCACGTAGAGGATGCCCGTTTCCGGATCGAGCGCTCCGCCGCCCCAACCGGCACCACCAATGACTCCCGGTACCACGACCGTCCCCTGGAGTGACGGTGGCGTGAACATCGGGCCGATGCGGAGTTCCCTCAACCGCTCCAGCGCCAATTCTTTCAGTTCAGGCGTGAAGTCGATGACGTCTTCGGTGGTAATTCCCTGTTTGGCAAACGGCGCCGGTCTGGTGGGATACGGCTGCGTAGGAGAAGTACGTTCACCTGGAACGTCGCTTTGTGGCACCGGGCGTTCTTCTATCGGCCACACCGGCTCACCGGTTACACGGTCGAACACGTAGGCAAAACCCGTTTTCCCGAGCACCACAACGGCATCGATAGCTTTCCCGTCCACTCGGATGGTTGCGAGGATGGGTGCCGCCGGTATGTCGTAGTCCCACAGGCCATGGTGCACCGTCTGAAAGTGCCATACCCGCTCGCCGGTGTCGGCATCCAGACAGACGATGGACTCCGCGAAGAGATTGTTTCCCTTCCGCCCGCCGCCGTAATAGTCGTTGCTCGGAGTACTGACGGGGAGGTACACCAGCCCTCGCCCCACGTCGACGGTGAACGGCGCCCAGACGTTGGTGTGGCCGACGTGGCGCCACGAGTCGTCTTCCCAGGTTTCGTGGCCGAACTCGCCTGGTTGCGGAGTGGTGTGGAAGATCCACACCCGTTCTCCAGTTCGCACGTCGAACGCCTGCACGTCGCCCGGCGGGTCGTTCCTGTAGGTGAGGCGGTCGCCGACACCGTTGCCGACGATCACCAGGTCCTCATACACAACCGGTGGAGAAGTGTTGGTGTAGTGAAGTTTGTTCACCTCCCAGATGAGGTCTCTGGTGAGGTCGATCTCGCCGCCGTTCCCAAAGCCGGGAATCGGCGTTCCAGTGGCCGCATCCAGAGCGATGAGTCGCCAACGGCTGTTGATGAACACGCGTCGTTGCTTGCCGTCTGTCCATGTGGCCACACCTCGGTGCACGAACCCGGTTCCGTTGGAGGGCTGACCCCAACGGTAGGCGCCAGGATCGTAGCTCCAGAACTCGGTGCCGGTTTCGGCATCGAGTGCAACGACACGGTTGTAGGGTGTGCTCAAGAACAGAGTGTCGTTGATCATCAACGGAGTAACCTGGAAGTTGCCAGGGCGGGCGGCCTGGGTGGTGTCGGTATTATCGATCCGCTTTTCGTTGGGCCTCCATTCCCAGGCCACCGCCAAGTCAGCGACGTTGTCTCGATTGATCGTGGTTAGGGCGGAGTATTTCATGGCACCGGGGTCGCCGCCGTAGACCGGCCAATCGCCGCTTGGTGGCGAGCCACACGCCGCGGTGACGAGACCGACTACGGCAAGTGTGATAGCCACGGAAAACACGGAAGACACGGACCCCCACAGCCCCCCGGGAATTTGGTTTTCCCCACTCAACCCACCAGGAGCGGAGCTTGAGCCGGAGCGTGGGGAAGAAGGAAACACAAGTTTGCGGTGCGAGGTGGGGATTCCGTGGGTTCCATGGCTCATCTCATCACGAGACCCTAGCCACCAACCTACCGTCGCACTTCTCACGTCTCACTTCTTTTCACCTCTCACGTTCTTATAGACCACACCACCCTTCATCACGAAGACTACTCGTCGCAAGGCCGTGATGTCTTGGAGTGGATTTCCGTCGAGTGCGATGAGGTCCGCCTCCATGCCAGGCGCGATGGAGCCCAATTCGTCTCCCAGCCGTAGCGATTCTGCGGCGCGTGACGTGGCCGAAACGATGGCGTCCATGGGTGCCTGCCCGCCCGCTTCGACTCGATAGATCAACTCCTCGAAGTTGCGGCCGTGCGCCCCCGCGACGGCGTCGGTTCCAAACACGACCTTGAGGTTCGGTGTGGCGAGTGCCTGTTGGAACACGGCTAGGGCGGTGGGCACCGCCCGTTCCATCTGCGCGAACCCTTCCTCGGTATAGTTGCCGATACCGAGGAAGCGGTCTTTGTTCTCGAAATAATTGCGAAAGATGAGATGGATGTTGGGATCGTAGTACGTTCCGTGGGCCGCCATGAGCTCCAGGGTCGCTGCGTCCAGCAATGCGCCGTGCTCGATAACCGTACACCCGGCCACAACCGATCTCCTGGCGCTCTCGGGACCGTGTGCATGCACCGCCGAGCGGAGCCCACTCGCAGCCGCTTCACCGCACGCCGCCCGAAGCTGCTCTTCGGTCATTGTGGGCGTGCCGCCCACCCGGATGCTCGCCGAGGCGAAGATCTTGATGACGTCGGCTCCGTCCGCTGCCAGTCGTCGGACGAGCCGGCGGATTTCGCTCGGCTCTCCGCTCCGAACATTGATCGACTGTAGCGAGGTGAGGATACGCGGCCCCGGTATCTTGCCCCGGGCGATCCAATTTCGGAGATCGGCATCGAGTCGTGAGCCGAGGTTTTGTACGGTCGTGATTCCGCCCATCAAGGTGATGTACGCGTTTTCCACAGCGTAGAGCATCCGCTGCTGGTCGCTTTCCTCCTCCCGGGACAGGTGGTGGATTCTGTCGTCCCCGTCGAAGTGCCAGTCGAGGTGCGTGTGGGTGTCGATGCCGCCCGGCATCACCGTCAGTCCGGTCAGGTCGTACGTCACGTCAGGGGCCCCGGCGTCGATCCGGGCGATTCTCGATCCCTCGATGACGATGCTGGTGTTGTGAAAAGTGCCACCCCTCCCGTCGATCGCCGTCCCCACCCGGAGGACGACGGGCCGGCTCTGGGCCATGGCGAGTGATGGGATGAGGAGAGCGAAGAGGGGTGTGAGTCGACGACCGGTCACTGTGCCATGTTCCGCGTGAGAATGAATGAGCTGCGGGGCGTCAGCCGGACGACCCGGCGGTCATCGATAAGATGGCACCGGTTCGTGTCGCCGCTAGTCCGGTCACGGTCACCGCCGGCATCGATATCGGCCAGCGAATCCACGGAACCAACTTCTCACCAAAAGACAACTCCACGCGTGGAACCAACACGTGGAGCTTTTTTTATGGACACGGCCTTAGTCCGGGTTCCCTATTTTGTATAGAGGCTGCCCCCACCGGCGGCGTTTCTTCAGGCGCTGAATGCCCATGGCCAGTGCGGCTGCCAGGGCGACAACGATGACAGCGTTGATCTTGCTCTGTGTGCTCATTCGACCTCAGGAAATCCTGTGAGGGCAATGCACTATACGCGCCGCCGGTCAATTCGCGGTCAATTGGCGGGTGACTGGTAGACAAGTCGTTGTGGTTGCTGTGGTTAAGGCGTAGGAGGTAGGAGGTAGGAGGGAGGAGGTGGGCACGGGGGCAGGCGGCATGCGATTTCAGATTGCAAATCGCAAATTTGCAATCGCCAATTTGAAATCTGCAATCGGGCGGTGCTTGCAACAGTCTGACGTCAATGTCATTGTTAGGAAATCTCTACGATCCGACTCCCCCTCCCACCCTTCGCCGCTCATGCCCACCAGCGTTCAATCCGACATCGGGCCCGTCAGTCGTCTCATGATCAAACACGCGAGAGACGCCTTCGTGAGTCAGGCTGAGATCGACCGCCAGTGGGAACCGCTCAACTATCTCAGTCGTCCCGATTTAGCACGTGCTCTTGACGAGTACGAGCACTTTGCCTCGCTGCTCCTGGATTGTGGAGTAGCCCTGGAGTTCCTCCCCCAAGACGAGGCCGTCGGTTTGGATTCCATCTACGTGCGTGACGCGTCGGTGGTGTGCGACCGGGGAGTGATCCTCTGCAACATGGGGAAGGCCGCGCGTGGGTCCGAACCCGCCGCCCAACAACAGTTTTTCGAATCCGTCGGCGTTCCTATCCACGGGGCCATCACCGGGGATGGCCGCCTCGAGGGCGGCGACGTGACGTGGATCGATGAGCGGACAGTCGCCGTTGGCCGAGGGTACCGCACCAACGACGAAGGGATCCGCCAGTTACGAACGCTCCTCGCCGATTGCATCGACGAGTTACTGGTCGTGCCCCTGCCGCACTATCGTGGTCCAACCGACGTCTTTCACCTGATGTCCATCGTCAGTCCCGTCGATCGCGATCTCGCGCTCGTGTACTCGCCACTCATGCCGGTTCCGTTTCGGGAGGAGTTGTTGTCGCGAGGTATCAGGCTCGTCGAGGTGTGTGACTCCGAGTTTCACACGATGGCGTGCAACGTTCTCACCGTCTCGCCGCGCAAGTGTATCATGCTGAGCGGTAATCCGAAAACCCGGTCCCTACTGGAGCAGGCCGGTGTCGAAGTACGAGAATTCGATGGGAAGGAGATCAGCACGAAAGGTGCGGGTGGTCCGACCTGCCTGACGAGGCCGATACCCCTTCATCTGGCGTTCTGACGTTTCGGCGGTATCTTGGCCGGCTGATTTGAGCAGTCCGAGTCACGGCAGGATCACCGTCCACGCAATTGAGAGGGCGACAGGCCACATGGCGAATGACCTCGTAGATCCCGGTTCGGTGGCGTCGGAAGGGTTCGAACAGCTCGAGCTTCCGAAGATGACCCCGTTGAGCCTGTTCCTGAAATTCGGGCCGGGCATCGTTTTGATGATGACAGGGATCGGAACGAGTCATCTGATTACGGCTCCGACCGCCGGTGGGCGGTTTGCCTACGCGCTGCTCTGGTGCATTCCCATCGCCTACGTCTTCAAGTACTACGGCTTCGAGATGGCGTTCAGGTTCACGAACGCCACAGGCAAGAGCATGATCGAGGCATACGGCACGGCGTGGAAGAAATGGCCGCTATGGTACGTCCTCGCCACGACGCTGCTCCAGTGTGCGGTGGGACAGGCCGGACGGCTCATAGCGGCGTCGGCGGTGCTGTACTACTTCACCACTCAATCGTTCGGGCTCGACATTCCACTCCTGTGGTTCGCGCTGCTCCTCGGCGGTGTGGCCGTACTCATCATTCTTAGGGGCGATTACCGGGCCGTCGAGATCGTCGCCAAGACGGCGGCGGCGGGACTCGTCTTCTCGACCATCCTGGTCTACTTCGTGCGACCCGCGCCGCTTTCGGCGATGGGTCACTTTTTCATTTTCGAGACCCCTCAAGGGTCGTGGCTCATCATCGCGGCTTTCTTGGGACTCCTGCCTACCGGGATCGATGTGTCCTTACAGGCTTCGGAGTGGGGCAAGGCAAGGAAGGTCGGCCTGGGGAGAATCAGGGAGGATCTCGAGAAGGCCGGATTGGCACCGACGTTCGATCCCTTTGGACCGAAGAAGAGCGATCTGGCCGTCGACATGTCCCAACTGCCGGCCCACGCCCGCGAGTACTGTCGGAGGTGGTTCACCATCGGCCTGTGGGATTTTCGGGTGGGCCACGTCGTATCCTTTGTGCTGGCGGTGGTATTCCTGTTGTTGGCTGCCGTGTGGCTCTATCCCAGTCCGGTGGCAGGGCGGGCCGTGATGGGAGAGATCGCGCAGATGTTCACCGGAGCCGTTGGCCCTTGGATGATGACCGTGTTTCTGGTGGGTGCGTTCGCCGCCACGTACTCCACGGCGTTCAACTATTTCGATGGATGGCCCAGAATAGTTGGCGCGTGTTGCAGGAACATCTTCAAGACGACGGCGGGTCTCTCTGGAATCAGCCGGGAGGATCTCACTCCCGAGCGCCGCCGGAAGTGGTACTCGGAGTACAACATCTATCGGATCACGATGCTCTATAGCTTGGTGGCGTCGGTCACGATCATCGCGGGCGTGCCCAGCCCTGTGTACCTCGTGCTGGTGGCGTCCGCCATGGCCCTGTTCGTCGCCCCGGTGATATTCTTTCTCAACCTCCACTACTGCCTGACGGTGATCCCCAGAGAGGACAAGGCATTCTACCCCGGGGCGTGGGAGCGGGCGTTTGCCTGGGGTAGCTTGGTGGTGTTTACAGGGTTGAGCGTGATATTGATCTTTGCGAGGGTGTTTAAGATTCCGTTGTTCGGAGCATGACGAAGGGCGGAAGGACGGAAGGACGGAAGGACTGAATGACTGAATGACTGAATGACTGAAAGACTAACGGACGGAATGAGGTGGTGCAAAGAGACGTTCCGTCCTTCCGTCATTCAGTCCTTCCGTCTGACGAGGAGGAAGAGAGTACAGATGGGCAAGGCGCTAGAGGGTATTCGCATCCTCGACATGACCCACGTGCAGTCGGGACCGACCTGCACCCAGATCCTGGCGTGGTTCGGGGCGGACGTCATCAAGATCGAACGGCCCGGCGTCGGCGACCCGACGCGCGGCCAATTGCGCGACATCCCCGATGTGGACAGCCTGTATTTCACGATGCTGAACGCCAACAAGCGCAGCGTCACGCTGAATCCCAAGACCGAAGCGGGCAACAAAATCTTCGCCAAGCTCATCGCGGAATGTGACGTGATGGTCGAGAACTTCGCGCCCGGTGCGATCGATCGCATGGGCTTTCCGTGGGAGAAGATCCAGGAGATCAATCCGCGCATGATCTACGCCTCGGTCAAGGGATTTGGCCCAGGTCCCTACGCGAATTGCAAGGTGTATGAGAATGTTGCCCAGTGCACCGGCGGAGCCGCGTCGACCACCGGCGAGATCGATCGTGTCCCTATGGTGACCGGCGCCCAGATCGGCGATACCGGAACCGGGATACATCTCGTGGCGGGCATCCTGGCCGCGCTGCTTCACCGCGAAAAGAGCGGCCGGGGCCAGCGCGTGGAGTGCGCCATGCAGGATGCCGTGCTCAACCTCTGTCGTGTGAAGCTCCGCGACCAACAGCGGCTCGCCCATGGCCCGCTGACGGAATATCCGCAATATCCCAACGGCGAGTTCGGCGACGCGGTGCCCCGGGCCGGCAACGCCTCGGGTGGCGGCCACCCGGGCTGGATCGTCAAATGCAAGGGGTGGGAGACCGATCCGGATTCCTACATTTACATGATTACGCAGGTGGCCTCATTCCCCGCACTCGCCAAGGTCATCGGACACGAGGATTGGCTCGACGATCCCGATTGGAACACGCCCGAAGCGCGCGTCCCCAAGCTCGATCTGGTCTTCGCGGAAATCGAGAAGTGGACCATGACCAAGGACAAGATGGAGATCATGGACATCCTCAATCCGCTGAGCGTGCCGTGTGGTCCCATTCTGTCCATGAAGGAGCTGGCCAATGAAGAATCGCTGCGGCAGACCGGGACCGTGGTCGAGGTCGACCACCCCGAGCGCGGGAAATATCTGACCGTCGGCAACCCGATCAAGCTTTCGGATTCACCGTCGGACGTTCAGCGCTCGCCGCTCTTGGGCGAACATACCGAAGAGGTCCTCAAGACGATCGTTGGTCTCGATGACAAAGAGATAGCGGCTGCACGTCAGCAGGGTGCGATCTGATCCAGCGAGCTGCCTTGGCAAAGTCAGGAGAATCTGTGAACCCTAAGTACGACGTGCTTATTCTGGGGGCGTCCTACGGATCGCTGTTCGGGACGAAGTTGTTGCTCGCCGGACACTCGGTGACGTTGGTTTGCACCAAACCCACCGCAGAGCTGATCAACCGGGACGGAACCGTGGTGCGCCTTCCGATCCGCGGCCGGGAGACACCGGTTGAGATCTCCTCAAAGGGGCTCGACGGGAAGCTCTCCGCCAACGTGCCGGACGCCGTGGACCCCAGCGCGTTCGACCTGGTCGTGCTTGCCATGCAGGAACCGCAATACGGCTCGGAAGGTGTGCGGGAGTTGATGGGACGCGTCGCAGCGGCACGCGTGCCGTCGCTGGCGATCATGAACATGCCGCCTCTCCCATACCTCGACCGCATTCCGGGGCTTTCGACTGGGCCACTGAGGCAGTGCTACGTGGATCCCGATGTCTGGGAGGGGTTCGAGCCAGGACTCGTCACGCTGGCCAGTCCCGATCCCCAGGCGTTTCGCCCGCCGGACGAAGCGAAGAACGTTCTCCAAGTTGGACTGCCGACGAATTTCAAGACGGCGCGATTCGAGACGGAAGAGCACACGACGATGCTGCGGAACCTCGAGACCGACATCGACGCTATCCGATTTGACCCGGGCGATGGCGCGATCGAGATTCCGGTGAAACTCAGGGTGTTCGATTCCATCTTTGTGCCCCTGGCCAAATGGCCGATGTTGCTCACCGGAAACTACCGGTGCATACGACGCGACGAGATGATCCCCATCACGGAGGCGGTGCATGGCAACGTCGATGCGACACGGGAGATCTATGCGTGGGTCGGGGAACTGTGCGTTCGACTGGGAGCCACGGACGCCGACCTGGTCCCCTTCGAGAAATACGCCAAAGCCGCCGAGGGGCTAGCCAAGCCGTCTTCCGCTGCACGTGCGCTGTTCGGCGGCGCGAAGCACATCGAGCGGGTTGACTGCCTGGTTCAACAGATCGCGCTGCAACACGGGCTCCAGTCCGACACGGTGGACGAGATCGTTACCCTAGTGGATGAGCGTCTGGGAAAAAACCGCGCGGCAGATTGAATTCCGCCGCCAGTTGGAACATATATAGTGCGGCGTGTCGCAAGTACGATGACATGTTACCGCAATTCCTGCCCGGAGTACTAGCAACGACTGAGGGCAATCACTCTAGGTGAACGCATGAAGCACGAATCCCGCAGATCCTTCCTGAGCAAACTCGCCACTGGCTCGGCGCTTGCGGCCGGTGCTCCAACCATTTTGTCGGGCTCCGAGGCGCCTCGGCCACGTCCCATGCGGCGTGTGAAAAAGCGCTCCGCTAACGACCAGATCCAGATAGCGATCATCGGTGCCGGCGGCATGGGCACGATCGACGTCAACACCGCCCTCGATATCGAAGGCGTAAAGCTCGTGGCGGCGTGCGATCTGTATGACGGGCGGCTCGAGAAAGCCAAAGAGGAGTGGGGCAAGCAGGGCGAAGAAGATGAGGAGGTGGAAGTCGATGTCTTCACCACCAGGGATTATCGGGAGGTGATCGCTCGCGATGACGTCGACGCCGTGATCGTCGCCACACCGGACCATTGGCATCGTAGAATATCTATTGATGCAATGAAGGCCGGGAAGGCCGTGTACTGTGAGAAACCGATGGTGCACCGCATCGACGAGGGCCGCGATGTCATCGACGTGCAGCGAGCCACCGGCAGCACGTTCCAGGTGGGTAGTCAGGGCATGAGTTCTCTCGGCAACGAGAAGGCGAGAGAACTTTTTGAGGACGGGGCCATCGGTATGCTCACCTACGCCGAGGGGTTCTGGGCCAGGAATTCCCCCGGTGGCGCGTGGCAGTACGAGATTCCGGAAGACGCCTCGGAAGAAACGGTCGACTGGGACACGTTTCTCGGTAATGCGCCGAAAGTGCCCTTCGATGCCACTCGCTTTTTCAGGTGGCGCAACTACCGAGACTACGGAACGGGCGTATCGGGAGATCTCTTCGTTCACCTGTTCTCCAGTCTCCACTTCATTGTGAGCGCGATCGGGCCCGACCGGATCATGGCCACCGGAGGCCTGAGGTTTTGGAAGGATGGCAGGGATGTCCCGGACGTCATGCTCGGCATGTTCGACTACCCGGAAACCCAACACCATCCGCCGTTCAATCTTTCACTCAGGGTCAACTTCGCCGATGGCACGTCGGGGAATACGGTCCTCAGGCTGGTGGGTACCGAAGGATCGTTGGACATCGGGTGGACCGATGTCACCCTGAGACGCAACAAGAGATGGGCACCGACCGACGAACTGCGGCAGCAACAGGAAGACGAACGCACGGTGCGATACGGTGAGCGCAAGCAGATGCTCCCGCCGAGTGAGGTCGTGTATGAGGCGGAGGAAGGATACTGGGGAGCACACCAGGATCATTTCACCAACTTCTTCGAGGGGATGCGAACCGGTGAGACCGTTCCGGAAGACGCGGTCTTTGGGTACCGGGCTGCGGCGCCCGCGCTGTTGTGTAACGACAGTTACTTCGAAGAACAGATGTTGCGTTGGGATCCGGTGACCATGGAAGTTGTCGAGTGATCAACCGCAGAGATCGCAGAGTACGCAGAGCCACTCATGCCCCGCGATTTTTGTTCAAACCAAAGGAACAAACTCTGCGATCTCTGCGTCCTCTGCGGTTACACAACCGGGGATGGTTGGCGCTCCTTACGTTCTTTGCAACATTCGCGTGCGTACGTGGCAAACCGGAGCCGAACACGCTGTCGGACGCCGAAGTGGAGGCTGGGTGGCAGCTGTTGTTCGACGGGGAGTCGACGGATGGATGGCGCGGTTACAACCGTGACGGTTTTCCGAACGATGCTTGGGAGGTGCGCGACGGCAATCTCGTCACGCTCGCTCAGGAAGATGGAGGTTCAGGAGTGGATCTCGTCACCGAGGAACAATTCGAGAACTTCGAGCTGAGCATCGAGTTCAAGCTCACCGCCGTGGGCAACAGTGGGATTCTGTATCGTGTCGTGGAGCGGGAAGGGGAAGCTATCTGGTACAACGCTCCGGAATATCAGGTGCTGGACGACTCGGCCCATCTCGCAATGGGCACGATGGACATGCACAAACATCTGACGGGTGACAACTACGATATTCATGCGTCATCGGTCCGGGCGTCGAATCCCATCGGCGAGTGGAATCACGCGAGGATTATCGTGAATGGGCAGCACGTCGAACATTGGCTCAACGGCGTGATGACGGTGGAGTACGAGATCGAATCGCCGGAGTGGGAAGCGCTGGTGTCCGAGAGCAAGTTTGCCGAGTACCCGAACTACGGAAGGACGAAGCGAGGGCGCATCGGTCTGCAGGGGTACGGCCGGTTGGTGTTCTATCGCAACAGCAAGATCCGCCGGATTCCCCAACCCCTCTTCAACAGCCGGAACCTCGACGGCTGGCGTATCCACGGCACGGAACGCTGGTACGTGGAGAACGGCGAGCTGGTCTGCGAAAGCGGGCCCGACGAGGAGTACGGCTATCTGGCCACCGAGAAGATCTACAAGGATTTCGACCTGACGCTGGAGTTCAAACAGGAGGCCGACGGCAACAGCGGAGTGTTCTTCCGGTCTTCCCTCGAGGGTACGCGCATCACGGGCTGGCAGGCTGAGGTGGCACCACCGGGCGGCTTCACCGGAGGGATCTACGAATCGTACGGCAGGGGATGGCTGATTCAGCCGGAGGAGGAAAAAGATCGTGCGTTGCGCATGGGCGAGTGGAACACCATGCGCCTTCGTGTGGTGGGGGACCACGTCACCACATGGCTCAACGGTGTGCAGATGATCGATCTGGTGGACGAGAAGATCGGAGAGGCCGACGGCGTGATTGCGCTGCAGATCCATTCGGGCGGCGGAATCAAGGTACGCTGGCGCAATCTCTTCGTGACCGAGTTGCAGTAATCCGACCCTTCCGCTGAATCAAGGCGGTCACCGCGGCTGCCGGAGGCGAACTCAACCAGATCGTCAAACTAACAATCTTCCTCACCGACCTGAACGATTTCGCAACCATCAACAGCGTCATGGAAGATTACTTCGATCAGCCGTACCCGGCACGTGCTGCAGTCCAAGTCGCTGCACTGCCGAAGGGCGCCGATGTCGAAGCGGATGCCATACTGGCCCTGTCGTAGGAGCCACATTCGACCAGCTTGATCGGCTCTCCAACAGGACCCAGTATTTACCGTGTCGCACGAGCAAGCAGGCCCAACGTCGCCTTTGACAGTGCTCAGAGGTGTCGGCCCCGCGCTCGCCAGGAAACTCGAGCGACTCGGATTGTTTCGTGTCGACGACCTGCTATTCCTGTTACCGCTCAGATACGAAGACCGTACACAACTCGTCAAACTAGGTGCGCTCAAGCCTGGTTGCCGTTGTCTCGTCACGGGTGAAGTGCTGCTTGCCGAAGTTGTTTATCGTGGACGCCGTAATTTGCTCGTAAGAATCGGCGACGGCAGCGGCCAGCTCACGCTGCGCTTTTTTCACTTTTCCCGTCAGCAGCAGGCACAGTTTCAAATCGGTACACGACTCACCTGTTTCGGCGAAGCGCGCAAAGGCTCTATGGGTATCGAGATGATCCATCCGGAGTATCGCCTGCTCCGGGAGGATCAGGAATCGGCGATCAATGCGACGCTGACGCCGATTTATCCGGCAACCGAGGGCATCCAGCAAGGGCGGCTACGCAGCCTGACCGATCAGGCGCTGCTGATGATGCGCGATTCTCCGCCCGCCGAGCTTCTGCCGCCAGATATTCGTGAGACGCTTGATTTACCACCCCTGGCTGAAGCCATCTTGTACTTGCACCGACCTCCAGTTGATGCTGACGTCACACGTATGCTCGAGGGTAAGCATCCGTGTCAGCTACGCCTGGCCTTCGAAGAATTGCTTGCACATTATCTGAGCCTGCTAGAGCTTCGTTCACAAGCACGCCTCCAACCTGCACAGTCGATACGTGGTAGTGAGAAGCAGATTGCCCGTTTCATTGCCCAACTGCCTTTCGAACTCACGAAGGCACAACAAAGAGTCATTGCCGAATTACTCGACGACATGGCACAGCCGCATCCAATGATGCGGCTGATTCAGGGCGACGTTGGTTCAGGAAAAACCGTTGTGGCCGCAATCGCTTGTCTCAACGCGATCGCCTCTGGTGTTCAGGCCGCGATCATGGCGCCGACAGAATTACTGGCCGAACAGCACTGGCGAAGTTTCGCTGAGTGGTTCGCCCCGATGGGCATCGAGCCTGCCTGGCTAAGCGGAAGTCAACGCACGATCGCACGACGCGATGCGCTAACATCCATCGCCGATGGCAGTGCGAAGCTGGTGATAGGTACCCACGCACTGTTTCAGGAAGGCGTCACTTTTCACAACCTGGCGCTGGTTGTCATTGACGAGCAGCACCGCTTTGGCGTCCATCAGCGTATGGCGCTGCGCGAGAAGGGCGTCTCCGACCACGGGTATCCCCATCAAATCGTTATGACTGCAACGCCGATCCCGCGCACTCTCGCGATGGCCGCCTATGCCGACCTCGACACGTCGGTCATCGATGAACTACCGCCGGGTCGGCGGCCCGTCACAACCATCGCACTCCCCGAAACCCGCCGCGACGAAGTCATCGATCGGGTTCGATCAGCGTGTCTCGCAGGCAAGCAGGCCTACTGGGTCTGCCCGTTGATAGGAGAATCCCAAGTGCTCGACTTCGAGGCTGCGGAAACCAGTTACGACATGCTGACCCGCGCTTTGCCCGAGATTCGAGTCGGACTTGTGCATGGGCGTATGCGTGCAGTCGAAAAAGAACGCGGTATGCAGGCGTTCAAGGAAGGGCAGATACAGTTGCTGGTTGCTACAACGGTTGTCGAGGTGGGTGTAGACGTGCCCAATGCCAGTCTGATGATCATCGAAAACGCTGAACGCATGGGTCTTGCACAGCTGCACCAGTTACGCGGCCGTGTTGGTCGCGGCAAGACCCAGAGTCATTGCGTACTGATGTACAGGCCGCCGCTTGGGCAGTTAGCAAAAACCCGTCTTGCCGTGCTCAGAGACACCAACGACGGTTTTGTGGTCGCACAGCGTGATCTTGAACTGCGCGGTCCGGGAGAGTTGCTCGGTACGCGACAAACCGGCCTGCCCGACTACCGTATCGCCGACCTTGTTCGGGACGCCGACCTCATGCCACAGGTCCAGGTCGCTGCTGAGGTGATCCGTCGCTCTCCTGATCGCGCGACGGCGATAGTTCGGCGCTGGCTCGGCGA
>JADFIT010000152.1 GCA_022566515.1 Gemmatimonadota bacterium | reverse complement strand
ACCGATGGTCGGTTGGAAGTATTGGTAGTGGGGGGCGAGGAGATATATAAACAGGCTCTACCACTTGCCGGGCGGATGTATCTCACCCGTGTGCACACCGTGGTCGATGGCAACGTCCGCTTTCCGGAATTCACCGAAGAGGAATGGGAGCTGCGAAGCAGTGAGCGACACGCCGCCGATGAGAAAAATCCCCACGACTACACGTTTGAGGTGTGGGAACGGAGGGGAGAGGGCCCCGCCCCCCTCCCCTGACTCGTGCGCGAATCGTGCGGTGAGGAGGATGGCCCTCTCCCCTCTCCCCCTTCCTACCGCACCGCCCCCGCCGCTCCCGATCTCCTCGGATCCGCGCCAGCCCTGACCCGCCCACCGTCTATCAACACCACCGCACCATAGCCCATCCGCAGTTCACCGGGGAGCGAGATGCGCTGGAAGACGTGGCCCATGTCTTCCAGGCGGCGTAACACCGCCGGTGCGATCCCAGCTTCGATCTGTATCACGACCTCTCGCACCGTGTCGGCATTCCCCGGACGGCGTAGCCCACTTACGAGAAAACGAGGCAGCTCTAGCGCTTCCTGTGGTCCGAGATCGGCGTCGATCATCGCTGCGACCATCTGGTACACCGCAGAGGTGATCCATGCGTTGCCGGCGGCAGCGACAGCCGCCATGGAACGTTTGGCGTCTCCTGTACCTCGAAAGATCAACGTTGGGGCGATGCTCGTGCCGTTACGTGCATTGGAAAGGCGTGCGTTGTACGACGACGGGTTCGAGTTGTACGAGCGCAGCTTGTCGTTATACAGAAACCCCAGGCCAGGGGAAACATAGAAATTGCCTCCCCACGTACCCAGCGTTTGTGTGACTGCCACCATGTTTCCACGAGCGTCCGCCACTGAAAACGCGGTCGTGCCGGTCGCGCGACAGCTGCGCGCATCGAGGTTTGCAAGACAATTGGATCCGTCTTCCACTTGCGCCGACGCCACCTCTCGAGCACATGCGGGAACCCCGTTGCGCCCTCGGGTCAGTTCCGTCGGACCCGTACTACGATTAGGGTCGAAACAGCGCTCCCAGCGCACACGCGCGCTGTCTTTGTTCAACAGCGGCGCGACGTCCACAGGCCACAAACCGGGGTCGGCGATTTTCCCCCTCGACGATGGTTGGAGCTTCCACGCCTCGATCATTGCGTGCAGCGTGCCGGCATCGTCGGTGTAACGGCTCGCTTGTCGGAACTGCTCCAGTAGGTTCAGCTTGGCAACGAGCGACGTTCCGCCGCTGGCGGCGGGAACGCTGGAGTAAATGGTGTGCTCCCTATATGTACCCTTGACGGGTTGACGCTCCGGTGCGTAGTAACGTGACAGGTCGTGCAGCGTCATTGCATTCCCTTGGCCGCGCAGGTCCTCTACCATACGTCGGGCCACTTCTCCCCTGTAAAAGGCGTCCGCACCGTCCTCGGCAATCTGCTGCAACGCCCAAGCGAGATCGGGATTTTTCAGCGTGTCGCCGGCTTGGAGCGGTTCACCGTCGGGAAAGAAAAGGGCGCGACTGCTCTCGTACTCAAGGAACCGCTCACGCTCCAGCGCCAGTGTGGTGGTGAAACCGTCGTCTAGCAGGAACCCTTCCCTCGCCAATCTGATGGCCGGCTGCAGAATCCGGGCCCATTCCACCTCGCCACTGCCATACTGCTCCCATGCCTTCCACATCCCGGCCACCGTTCCAGGAACGTTGGCGAGAACGGGCCCGTCAGCCGGAAGAGTCGCAGGCAGGATCGAGCTGGTGAGCGAGGCCTGCTCGGGCACGCGCGTCAGAAACTCTATTACAACCGGCTCCTCCATGTCCTGGAGATACACCAGCATTTCGCCGTACCCACCCACCCCACTGGCGTCCGGTTCCACGACACCGAGGGCGAACGAAACCGCAACGGCTGCGTCCACCACGTTTCCGCCAACCTCGAGGATCTCCACTCCAGCCGCGGTCGCCAACGAATGTGCGCTCGATACCGCAGCGCGGCCGCTCGCTTCGACGCGAAACGGCGGCCGGGCGCGGAGCATCTGATAGATGAGGTCCTCGAGTTCCTCTTGCGTAGGTGCCTCGAGGGCCCGAGGCCGGTATCGCTCGCGCAGCCGGGCCCAGTCCGCACCGCCAAGATCTCCGTAGTACAACGACTGTAGACGCGTCCACACGCGGTCGAAGGACTCGGCGTTGAAAGCTGTTCGCCCGGTTGAGGCGGCAACGGCGATCTCGGTGAGATCAGCACCCGGCGCTGCGGGAACGGCTGCGATCCAAAAGCGCCCCCGCCCCCGCCCCCTGCCGTCAACTCCAAACAGGTAGCCCACACTCCGGTCGCCGACCCGATCGGGATCGCCGTTGTAACCCGGGCCGGCGCGGGGAAGTTCGGCCAACGCCAGGTGCGCACCGTCAGGCGCCCACGACACCTCAGCTGCGTCTTCGCTCACCAAGTTGGAGTAGCTGCCGTCGAGCGGCGTTACCCACACACCCGCCCGGCTACCCCTCGTGCTGTAAGCAATCCGATTGCCATCCGGCGACCAGGCCGGATACTCTACGGCGACGTTACGCAGAACCGTCCTGGCTGAATCTTCTTCCAGCGCTCGAACCTCGAGCTCCACTTCTCTCCCCGACCGGTTCACGTAGGCAATGCTGTCGCCGGAAGGCGAGAACGTGGGCGAAAGCTGCGCTCCCGGTCCCGCCGCCAATCGACGCAGGGAGCCCTCTTGGTCGAGAAGCCAGATGTCCGCATTTGCGTTACGCCCACGGACGAATGCGATCGTTCCGTTCTTGCTTACCGCGGGTTCGCTTTCCGGCTCAGGAGCGTCCGTGACTCTCACCGGTATTCCAGTAGCGCCGTCGGCCCCCACGGCGACACGCCAAATGTCGAAACTTCCGGAACGGTCGGAGGAAAACACCAGGGTAGAGCCGTCCGGGGTCCAGGCCGGATCGCGATCCCAAGCCGGACCGGCGGTCACGCGAGTCAATTCTCTATCCGCGAGTGACGAAAGTCCGGCAACGCCCTGCGGGATATCGGCAACCCAAAGATCACCTTTCAACTCGAACACCAGTCGACCGGTGTCGGAGAATGCAGGGCTTCGAACGCCGGCTTGGAGTACGACGGTAGTGTCCGGCCCTTGGATTGCTAGGACAACGAGCCCGATGGCACGTAGCATAGTGAAGATTCAGTTCACCTTCTTTCCACCACCCTCTCGATGTTTTGGTCTCCTCGAAAAGCCTCTCGCGTAGCGAGGTTGAATCGATCGCCTACGCTGAGGAAGTAGAAGTCTCCGCCGGAGTCGATCTGCCGCTGATGGTCATAAATCACGACGTAACTCTGACCGATTACCTCAAACTCGTCGCCCTGCACCACGATAGCCGTGTTCTCGTCGATTCCGATTCCCAGGAGTTCGGGTCGGGCCTGGGTAATCTCCAGGAGGTCGAACTGTCGGTTGCGACGCAACAGATGCTGATCAATGGCGACGTTCTTGACGAATCCCAGCCCGGCCTCATGGTCTCCCATCATTATCGTGTTGGTTCTCGAATCGCCCCGGGCCAGGTACGACCCCTGAATCGTGGCGCCGGCGGAGGACCCGCCAATGACTCCACCGCGATCCAAAAGCTCCCACAGCGCTTCGTGTGTTGTCGTGTTGAGGTACGAGTCGGCCAAGCGCCATTGTCGCCCTCCTCCGAACCACACTCCACCCGCCTCGCGAATGGGCTGGACGAACTCCTCGGTGTCTGCCTCGTCCCGGTCCTTCGTGTGCAGGACTGTCAGGTTGGTTGCGCCAGCTGCTCGGAATTGCCGCAAGCCCCTCCAGTCCTGGTCGTACTCTTCGTCGCCACCTGCCGTCGGGATGACCACAATCAGTGCATCGGGACCGCCGGCCAAGTCCAGGAACCTCTCGAGGATGGCTTCATCTCTCATCGCTCCGCCGACGATTACGAGCGATCCCTTCTTCGGCCCAACCTGCTGCGCTACTGCACCCTCTCCGAACACGACCGCCGTGAGTACGGCAAGCCCAACCATCCGTCGAAACATCGAATCCTCCGCTCTGAGCCCTGGAGACCACGGAAATCCCGGTCGGATTCCCCGGCCTCGACACACGCACAACTTAAATGATTCAAGAATGCATGGAACGCAACCTCCGCCTTCCCGCAGGGTAGCCAGGATACCATGATTCGGTACATGACTGTCAAACGAGCCTTGCCGATGACCTCTCGACTCTCGACCGCCGTCTTGGCGGCGCTGCTGATCCACCCCTCCGGGGCGGTGACCGCCCAGAACGCCGAGCGTGGCCGTACGCCGGAGCAACGCTTCTTCGATTGGACCTCGCTCCCCTTCCCCCCCACCGAGTTCCGGCTGCGGCGTCAGGCCATGATGGCCCAGTTGCAGCAGTCCGGAGGTGGGGTGTTCCTCTCGCCCGGCTCGGAGGGGTTCACATCGGATGGGACCTTCAGACAGGAGATCGACTTTCTCTACTTCACCGGGCTCGAGCTGCCCCACTCGATGCTCGTGCTCGACGCGGACGAGGCACTCACCATCGTGTTCGCGCCGCGGACGGATGTGCGATTCGAGAGTACTTCCCGCCCCAACCATTTCCCGGGACGGCCCCTGGCCGATGATCCCGAAATCGCCGCTCGCAGCGGAATCACCCAGATCCGACCCATCGGCGATTTGGATACGTACCTAGCCGGGTTGGTGTCAGATGGGCGTACCATTCGCATCAACCTGAGCGGGATCGATCCAGCGCTCCTCGCCCCCAGCCAGCCGATCCAATCCTGGAGTCCCGTGGCAAGCTTGCTCCACCATCTTCAAGGCAGCTTCCCCGATGTGCATATCGAGAGCGCCTACTCTGAAATCGCGCGACTTCGGATGGTCAAGTCCGACGCCGAAATCGCCGTCATGCGAACCAACGCACGACTGACGGCACACGCCATCATGACGGCTGCGGGACACATCGCCGACGGCGTGCAAGAGCGCGGTCTCGAGGCCGAGTTCGAAGCCGCATGCAAGAGAGGCGGGAGCCAGCGAGTGGCATTCCCGTCGATCATCAAGTCCGGACCCAATTCTCTGTGGCCGTGGAGAATTCTCGCAGCGCACTACGACCGGCGGAACCGGGCGATGCACTTTGGCGATATCGTCATCTTCGACGTGGGATGCGAGCTCGATTATTACTCGAGCGACGTGGGTAGGACTTTTCCGGTATCGGGACGCTTCACCGACGAGCAGCGGGACGCGCTGCTGATGGTTACGGCAGTTTCGGATGCAATCATCGCCGCCGTACGACCGGGAATGACTTTGGGAGAGTTGCAGGCGATAGCGGAGCAGGTGATTCCCGAAGATCAACGCCAGTACATGCAAGCCGGTTTCTTCTTCGGCCACCATATCGGACTGTCGGTGAGCGATCCCAATCTGCCCGATGCGATGCTCCAACCCGGAATGATCTTCACCGTGGAGCCGTGGTACTACAACCACGACCGAGATATCTCGGTGTTCGTCGAAGACTGCGTGCTCGTGACGGCAACAGGGAGCGAAGTGTTGACGGCGTCGCTGCCGCGCACGCCGGAGGACCTGGAAAGGTTGGTGGGAGTGTTAGTGGGAGGTGGGCAGCAGTAGGCAGCAGGCATACAGCACGCGGTAGGGGTTAGGCTGCCTAACCCCTGCGGCATGTCTACTTCGCGGCTGCCTTCTCCTTCTCCTTCTCCGAAGCAATCTGCTTTGCGATCTCGGCGGGAACCTGTTCATATCTATGAAATTTCCAGCTGAACGTGCCGCGCCCGCTGGTCAGCGAGTGCAATTGCGTGGAATACTTGAACAGTTCCGCTTCCGGTACGTATGCCTTGATCTTCATCAGACGACCGTCTGGCTCAGATCCGAGAATCTTTCCTCGACGTCCTGACAGGTCGCCCATGACGTCTCCCAGAGCATCGTCCGGAGTCCACACTTCCACCTCCACGAGCGGCTCCAACAGGATCGGCCGGCACTTGGGGGCTACATTTTTGAACGCAAGGACGCCGGCCATCTTGAACGCCTGCTCGCTGCTATCCACTGAGTGGTGGCTGCCGTCGTAACACTCGACCTTGAAATCCACCACCGGGTATCCCGCCACAACACCGCGTGCCGCGGCCTCCTGGACTCCCTTGTTCACCGCCGGGACGAACTTCCCGGGAATTACGCCGCCCACAACCTTATTGACGAATTCGTATCCCTCCCCGGAATGCTGTGGTACGATGCGAATCCAGCAGTCACCGTACTGCCCGCGGCCCCCGCTTTGCTTCCTGTGCTTGCCCTGTCCCTCGGCCTTGCCTTTGAACGTCTCCCGGTAGGCGATTCCAGGTCTGATCAGTTCTGCCTGTACTCCGAACTTGCGAGCCAGGCGGCCGATAATCACCTGGAGGTGACGCTCGCCGCGGCCGCGCACGATCGTTTGTCGCAACTCAGTGTTGAATTCGTGATGAAAGGTGGGATCCTCCTCGTGCAACTTGTTGAGTCCCGTTCCGAGTTTGTCTTCTTCGCCGCGCTTCTTAACCGTGATCGCCATGACGATCAGTGGATCGGGAAACGGTATCTTCGGTAAGACGATGGGCGAATCAACCTTGGACAGCGTGTCGTTGGTGTGCGTGTTCTTCAGCTTGGCAACAACTCCTATGTCGCCGGCGTGCAGCCGCGCAACCTCATCCCGGTCCTTGCCCTGTGCCACCGAGAGGTGGTTCAGCTTCTCGGCTGTTTCACGCGGTGCGTTCCACACTTCAGCACCGCTTGTCACCGAGCCAGACCACACGCGGAAAAAAGTCACATCGCCAACGTGAGGTTCGGAAATCGTCTTGAACACCTGACCTACGAACGGGCCGTCGTCGTTGGCTTGCAGCTCCACCTTTTCCGCGGAACCCCAAATCGCGCCACTGCGTGGGGCAATTTCAGTCGGCGCCGGGACGAGTTGTGTCAATTTCGTGAGCACGGCACGCATACCGTACGTGAGGGTCGCCGAGCCGCACAGCAGAGGGAATATCCTTCCTTCGACCATCCCTTTCTTGGTAGCAGCTAACGCCTCTTCGGTGCTGATCTCCTCCCCTTCGAGGTATCGCTCTATCAGTTCGTCATCAATCTCAGCAACGTGCTCCGTGAGCACCTCGGAGTACTTGTCGAACTTCGCCTGGTATTCCGATGGGATGTCGACCTCGTCGTACTCTCCGGTCTTCGTCCCCCTCTTGTACATGTGGCACTTCTTCGAGAACAGGTTGATGATCCCGTGGAAATCAGACCCCTCGCCGATCGGGATCTCGATGGGGATCACTTTCGGTGTGATATGATCCCGAATATCCTCGAAGACCTTCTCGAAATCGGCATGTTCCTTGTCCATCAGTGACACGAAAAACAGCCGGGGAATGCCGCGCTCTGCGGCGAACTCCCACACCTTTTCCGTCCCGACTTCGACGCCGGCGTTGGCACCCAACACGATCAGCGCGGCATCGGCCGCATACACGCCGGCCGCGGCGTCCCCAATGAAGTCGAGATAGCCCGGGGTGTCGATCAGATTGATTTTCGTGTCTCGCCATTCGGCATGGGCCAGGGCCAGGTTGATGGAATACTTTCGCTCGATTTCGTCTTGGGTGTAGTCTGTGAGGGATGTGCCGTCTAAAACTGAACCGTGTCGCTTGCTGCTGCCTGACACGAAGGTGAGGGCGTCGACGAGAGAGGTCTTGCCGCTTCCACCGTGGCCCACCACGGCCACGTTTCGGATGGCATCTCCTGTGTAAACCCGCACGCGAACCACCTCCTTTTTGGGGTTCAGGAAGATGCTGGCGCGGTGCGGGGATTGTCAATTAGCGGAGTCGGACTGCATGGTCAGGCATAGGAGGCAGACATGCAGGGGAGGAGCACAGATGGGGCGGATTGCCCGGATCGGGGAGAGGGGAGAGGGGAGAGGGGAGGAGGGGGTCTACCGTCCTACCGCCCGGAGAAGCGTCGTGGAGGGTGGTACGCCGGTGTAATGTTGGCTTAACAATTGCAGGGTTTTTCCGTCGAATATCCTACTGCAAGCCGGAGGAACACTGTGCGGACACTAGTGGGATTCACTCTGGCCTTTTGGGCCCTGGCTCCCCCCACGCCCAGGGCCGGGTCGCCAGATCCGGGCGTGGCAGTCGCGGTTGCCAGCGACTCCCTCGAGCGGGCGAGGGCTCTCCACGCCCTCAACCGTCTCACGTTCGGGCCCCGGCCCGGGGACGTGGAACGGGTTCTGGCAATGGGC
>JADFIT010000029.1 GCA_022566515.1 Gemmatimonadota bacterium | reverse complement strand
CCCGTGCCGATAGCCGGCAGTTTCGTCGCCGATCTGATAGATCCGGGAATGTCGGCGCTTCGTACGATTCCCTTGCCTGCGAATCGAGTGTGGCCTCCGAGAAAGGTCAGCGCACCACTCATTCGCTTGTTGCAGCTGCTCCAGGGACGCTAGGTAGATATTTTGCAAAAGTCAGACAATCCTACGGTTTACTTCAACGGCGAGTACATGCCCAAGGCTTCCGTGCATCTCTCGCCGGACGACCGCGGGTTTCTCTTCGGCGACGGAGTGTACGAGGTTGTGCGAAGCTACGGCGGACGGTTTTTTGCCCTGGATGCTCATCTCCAGCGCCTGCACAACGGCCTATGCGAGCTGCAGATTCGGGGAGTAGACGCCGCCGCATTTGCCGAGATCTGCAAGCAACTCCTGGAAAGGAACGATTTGAGTCAAGACGACGCACTCGTGTATATGCAGGTCACGCGCGGTGCGGCGCCTCGTAGCCACGCGTTTCCCAACGTCCCTACCCAACCCACTTCCTACGCCGTGCCGTCGCCGTTTCAACCCAAAGGTGACGTCACGAAAGGGGTAAGAGTCATCACGGCTCCCGACATACGGTGGACACGGTGTGACATCAAGAGCGTCAATCTCCTCGCCAACTGCCTGGCGAACCAACGGGCGCAAGAAGCTGGGGCGACCGAGGCAATCCTCGTCCGCGACGGCGTGGCGCTGGAGGCCACGGCGTCGAGCTTCTTTGGCGTATTCAACGGGGAAGTTCGAACGGCCCCGAAGAGCAACTACATCTTGTCAAGCATCACACGTCAGGCGGTCTTGGACATTTGCCGCGAAGCCGGAATCAGCGCCATCGAGACCCCCATCTACCTCACTGACCTCGCGTCGGCCGATGAGTTGTTTCTTGCCGGCACCACTTTGGAAATCATGCCGATCATCGAGGTCGACGGATGGGTGGTTGGCAACGGGCAGCCCGGGCCCGTCCAGCAACGGTTGTACGAGCTGTTCTGCCGGCGAACCCGTGGCGCAGAGGCGGGAGCAGGGGCAGGGGCGGCGGCCGGCACGTAAGAACAAAGTTGCAACCCGTGGCTTGCGGCGCCGTAAGGCCTGCGGGAGGCCGATGACCGATAACTGCCGGCAGTGCGGGCATCCGCTCGAAATTCTCCGACGGCCGCTCAGACGGTTGCGTTGGACACGGTACTGGTGGCGCGGGCTGGCCAGTCTTGTCTCGCAACCGTTGCGCGTATGCACCAAGTGCGGGTCAATTTACACCCATCTAGGAGCCCTGGTCGCAGCAGGAGCCGCCGAGACGAACGCCGAGATGCGGATCCGCGGTTTCAAGGATGACATGATCCACTTGCGCGACGGCTTCGCAACGGTCGTGCTGGCCGGAGAGGTGGGCGCGGTCTGGACACTCATGAGTGCGGGGAGTTACGATCCTAGGCTCACGGTTCTCATGGGTGCGATCGGAGGGCTCGCTTTGGTGCCCTTCATCTATTTTGCACGAAAAGCGTCGCGGGCGAAGCGGGAACTCAAAGGACTCAAGGCGGCTAGAATCACGGGAATGAAGACCGAATGAAACGCAGCGCCGTGTGGTTCGCGGCCGTGTATTTCGCGACCATGGCGGTGGCGATCACGTTCCCCGGCATTCGACCGTTCAATACCATCCAACCCTACATATTCGGCATACCGTTCGTGTTCGCCTGGGTCCTCGCCTGGGTCGGTGGTTCTCTCGTCGTGTTCTTGTTTCTGTATCGGGCCTACCACAAGTGACCAGTTGGCAGATCGTCGTCCTGGTGGTGGCCGTCTACCTCGTGGCCAACCTTGTCATAGGGCTACTACCGGCGTCACGGTCCACCGACACCGTAGCCGGCTACGTGGCGGGCGACCGGGAGTTCGGCACCCTCGTCATGTACTTCGTTACGGGTGCTTCCGTATTCTCGGCGTTTGCATTTCTCGGCGGTCCTGGGTGGGCCTTCAGCCGGGGGGCAGCCGCCTTTTACATACTCGGCTACGGTGTTCTCGGCATGGCTCCCTACTTCGCGCTCGGACCGTGGGCGGCGCGGTTGGGGCGAAAACACGGGTACGTGACTCAGGGAGCAATGCTGGCGCACCGGTTCCAAAATCGTTGGGTGGGGTTCACGGCCGGCATCATCAGCGTCATCGCCATCATTCCCTACGTGGCGCTCCAGATGCGTGGGGCGGGCATCGTGCTGGAGCAGGTGACGGACGGTCACGTTCCCCTCCCCCTTGGGGCGGCACTTACCTACGGCATCGTGCTGATCTACGTGTGGCGCAGCGGCGTCATGGGAATCGGGTGGACCAACGTCTTTCAGGGTGTCCTGATGATCGGCATCGCGTGGGCATTCGGGCTCTACATACCGTACAAGCTTTACGGCGGCATCGGCCCGATGTTCGAGCAGATCGCCGCCGCCCAACCGGCCATGTTGACCGCCCCAGGGCTGGATGCCGCCGGCAACCCGTGGACTCCCGTAGCCTACTCCTCCGCCGTTCTGGTCTCGTCCATTGGCTTGATGATGTGGCCCCATCTGTTCATGAAGGCGTTTGCCGCGAAGGACGACGCCACTATTCGGCGCACGATCATGTTGTTTCCCACCTTCCAACTTTTTCTACTGCCTCTCTTTCTCGTGGGCTTTGCAGGAATACTCTACAGTTCCTCGCCGGTAGATCCGGACGCAATCATGCCCCACATCATGCTCACGGTAGGGTTGCCGCCGATCGTCGTAGGGATTTTCTGCGCCGGCGCGCTGGCGGCATCCATGTCGACCGGGGACGCGTTGGTTCATGGGGCCGCCTCGATTGCCGTGACCGACGTGTACAGTGCGACGCGGGGCGACGCGTTGAGCCAGCACGATCAACGGCGGCTCATCCGGTGGCTGGCGGTTGCCGTAGGCGTCGTGGCATACGCTCTCGCCCTTCCCAGTGGTCTGTCGTTGGTGGGGATGTTGTTGGGAGCCTATGGCGCCATCGTTCAGTTGGCTCCGCCTGTGTACGCGGCATTCCTGTGGCGCAGGGCCACGGCTACCGGTGTCATCGCTGGGCTCTTGGTGGGCATTTCAACAGTCGGGCTGCTGATTCTCAGGCCCGAATGGAAGCCCTTCGGGCTGCATGAGGGCTTGGTGGGCCTGGCAGCCAATATCATCACTCTGGCTGTGGTTTCGATGGCCTCTCGGCCCCCTGCCCGGGACCATGTCTCGGACTGGATGGCCACAAGCCGCAACGAGGGCTAAGTCATCACCCATCGAGCCTCCGTGGCGACAGAACTACCTCCAACACGGTGGCGTCATCGACCTGCTGATAGGCTTGCTTCATCACCCGCGTTGACCTCCACCCTCCCGCCGCCGCCACGTCTTTTTCGGGAAGATCCTTCCGTTCCGTGACCCACTTGCGGCGTAGGCCGTGGAACTCGTTATCCACCAACTCCGGGACCTTGGCGACATGGATAGCCTGATCCAGCGGTAGGCGCTGCCGCGAGCTTCTGACGACGTTGCTCCTGCACGTGTGACGCCAGTCCGGTGTGGAGGGTAACGGGCGTCAGATAGCTAGCCCTTCACCCGACCAAACATCACAGAATCGGGAACACTGCCAGATTCTCGACTCCAACTATGTATCACTATGGAATACCTGGAACTCCTGCTG
Source organism: Gemmatimonadota bacterium (assembly GCA_022566515.1). Taxonomy (GTDB): domain Bacteria; phylum Gemmatimonadota; class Gemmatimonadetes; order Gemmatimonadales; family GWC2-71-9; genus B3T1B10. The sequence continues at coordinate 26,636 of JADFIT010000029.1, read as the reverse complement.
ATCGTAACCCGACCAGAGTCAAGCCTAGTGCATCACATTGCCAAAGCTCCGAACGCCGCTGGGACGCACTACGTCGAGGTGAAGATGAAAAGGGGCGGCCCACGAAGGAACCGCGCCTCTTCGCTCCCGATGCCACCTTTATCCAGTGCTCGAGAGACGCCAAACAGCTACCGGCCTCGCCGGAACGGGTGGCCGGCGAAAAGGTGGCAAGGGCTAGTAGACGATGCGGTCGATCTCGTGCAGCCGGGGAGTACCCGGTTTGGGGCCCGAAAGCCATGTCGGCCACCAGGCATTGGACATCACGTACATAGCGTCCCGCGGGACTCCCGTAGTCCACTCCTGCATGAGCACGCCGTCCACGAGAAAACGTACGCGTTCGCGCGACCACTCGATTCGGTAGTCGTGGAACCCGGTCGCGGGATCGAAGGGAAGCGTTTTGGCGATGTGGTTCGTCTGCCTTCCGCCAATCCAGGTGGTGAAGAGGATCTGCCCGGGATCCGTTCCCTGGTTCAGGATCTCGATGTCGATCTCGTCGTTGCGGCGCGGAGCGAACTCGTACAGGAAGAACGCGGAGATCGATCCCGGCGCACTCGGCGAGCGCAGACGGACCTCGACGTTGCGGAAGCGCACTCGCGAGGCGGACCGGATCTCGGCGCCGTCATAGCTCCCGGCGGGAAGCGCGAGGAGGAGCGTGGTGCTCTCGTGGCTAACGTTCGCAGGATCGAGCCAGCCGCGGCCGAGAGGGTGGTTGCCGGCAATCCAGGCGCTCGGATCCCAGATGTCGAACTCTTCCACTATAGGGTCCTCTCCTGAGCCCTCGTTCCCACCGCCGCCGTTCCCTCCGCCGTTGCCACCGCGAGCGAATGATGCTGGCGCGTCGGGGCCGAGGAGCGAGCCTTCCTCGACGCAGCCGGCGAGCGTGGCGAGGGTGATCATGAGGAAACAGTTTCGGAGGCAACAGCTTGACGTGAACATCGATCCTCCAGCGTCGGTGCGGCGGGTGAATGTGATGCGTGGTACAGGGCACCGCAAGAGAGGGTGAGGCTTGATCCAAAGGACCCCTCCCGGAAGTGGCTAGCTGTTCGCGTAGGTGGTTACCTTCTTGGATAGCCACAAGCCGCAACGAGGCGTAAGTCGTTGTGCGTAGCTGCGGCAAGCGCCTCGAGCCAGCGGGCGTGGGTCCACACCGACCGGATCACGTTCGAGTTCTCGAGGTACGGCATCCCGTACAGGGGGGCTCCCTGCAACAACGGCTGCTACCCCAGTCCCGACCATAGTAGATGACCGCACGGTGGCACGACCTACAACTACAAGAAGTCGGACGTGATATGCCCATCCTGTGGAGCAGCCTCTGGTGTGGCTACGGACCGGGCGCAGCGCTCGGATCGCGGAAGTCCTGGGACGTTCGGAGACCGGCCTGTTCTTCCCGTAGACGGTCGAAGTTCCAGGCAATAGCGTGCAGGATGACGACCGTGATGGCGCAGAGCAGGGCGAAACCCGCGCAAATGCCGGCGGCAAACCACAGCACGCTGGCCATCGTGAGCGACGCGTAGTTGGCTCCGACCAACGCAAAAGAGCCAACCATCAGGTAGATGCTGTACCGCTGCATTCTGGTCGCCTCGACGTGCGGCGGGATGACATGTCTTTTTTCGGATGTGTCTGGCATGGATCGCTCCTAAGTGGACCGGTTGGCTCGGCAAGTTTGCTAGCTGCTATAAAACAATGCGTTCCCCGGATTCGCAAGCTGAAGGTTCTTCCGGGAATTTCGGGGCAAGTGATTGAAGAAAGATTCTCGACCCGTCCCATCCACTCCGAGCGCGGCATAGGGGGTTACCTTCATGGATGGCCACGAGCCGAACCGGTGATTGACGCGCCGCGGCAACTGGAATAGCGTAAACACACCCTCTCGACGGATACTGAGGTTTGCCATGGCCCGTTCGTCCCTCATTGCGACCCTGCTTTGCACCGTTCTCGCGATTCCGTCCTCAGCCCAGCAGCGCATCGAATACGAAGACTACCGGCTGGACAATGGCCTCCGCGTGATCCTCGTTGAAGATCATTCGGTACCGGTGGTCACCATCGATCTCTGGTACAACGTGGGAAGCGGCAGGGAGAGCCGGGAACGTTCTGGTTTTGCTCATCTCTTCGAGCACATGATGTACCAGGGCTCCGCCAACGTTGCCAAGGCGGAGATGCTGCAGCTCGTCGAGCGTGCCGGGGGCACCATGAACGCCACCCCCAACGAGGATCGCACCGCTTACTTCCAGACCCTACCTGCGAACCGCTTGAACCTCGGGCTGTGGCTCGAGGCCGATCGGATGCGCTCGCTCGCAATTACACAGGAGAACCTCGACAATCAGCGGGAAACCGTGAAAGAAGAGCGCCGGCTCCGCTTGGACAACCAACCCTATGCGTGGGCGATATTGGAGGCTCCATACCTCACTTATGATTCGACGACCTGTTTCTCATATGCCCATTCTGTGATCGGCTCGATGGCAAACCTGGATGCGGCGCGCGTGGAGGATGTGCAGGCGTTTTTCGATCTCTACTACACACCCAACAATGCCACTCTCACGGTGGTAGGCGATCTAGATCCTCGGGAGACCCGTGAGTTCATTCAACAGTATTTCGGGGACATTCCCCCGGCGCAAGATCCTCCGGCGCCTTCCTGCGATTGGAGTGTGGGCACCGAAGCCCAGGAAATGGTACGTCCCGATCCGCTGGCGAACTTGCCTATGGTCGCCGTAGCGTACCGGTTTCCCGCCCACGACGATGTAGACACCCCGGCACTGAGTCTGCTGGACCTGATTCTGGGCAGTGGAGAAAGCTCACGACTCAATCGGGCTCTGGTGCGAGAAAACAAATCTGCGGTTCAAGCGCAAACGCTCATGATGCCACGCCGGCTGTCGAGCACATTGTTGGTGGTGGCAATCGCCAATCAGGGCGCTAACGTGGATGATCTGAAACAGCAGATGCACGACGAGATAGCACGAATCGCTCAGGAGGGAGTTACCGAAGAGGAACTCCAAAAGGCCAAGAATGCGTATCGCAGCCGTAACGTCTTCGGGCGACAGACTACATTTCAGGTGGCCGAACAGGTGCAGCATTTCGTGCATTACCATCGATCACTCGATGATATGCACACCGATCTCGAGCGGTACCTGTCTGTAACGCATGACGACATCTTGCGCGCGGCGGGCAAATATCTGGCCCGGGAGAACAGCTATACATTCTTGCTCGTCCCGCCTTCGGGCAACTAGAAGTCTCGACCTAGCGGATGAAGTTGAAACGGTTGGCACAGGAGAATCGGATGAAGATCTCAACATGCGCCGCAGGGCTGGTCTTGAATCTGGTGGGTGCCGTGCCGTTGGCGGCTCAGTTTCCAACCCGACCACCTCCACCCACAACCCTCCGCGCCATGCAATTACCACCGTTCAGCGAGGGCTCGCTGCCGAACGGTCTCCAGATCGTGGTGGTAGAAAACCGTCGACTTCCACTCGTGAGTATCTCACTCACCATGCCCGCCGGATCCAGTTACGATCCCGTCGGAAAGGAAGGGCTGGCGTCGCTCACCTCCGACCTCTTGCTGCGAGGAACCACAACCCGATCGGCCGACGAAATCGCCGCAGAGATCGAGTATGTAGGGTCTACATTGAGCGCGGGTGCCGGAGCCGATTTCCTCACGCTATCGACCACGGTGCTCGGGGAGCATGTGGAGCTCGCGTTCGAACTCATCGGTGACGTGTTGCTGAACGGCACCTTTCCGGAAGACGAGGTCGCACTCACCCGCCGGCGGACGCTTTCGGGCCTGCGTGCTCAAGAGGCACAACCCGGCTTCTTGGCAAGCAAATACTTCGCCGCCGCCGTGTACGGGGAGCACCCTTACGGGCGTACGGCCACGTCGGCATCAGTGGAGTCGATCACACGCGACGACATCGTGGCCTACACGGCCGAGCGCCTCCGGCCGGGTGGATCGGTGTTGGTCGTCGCGGGCGATCTATCGCTTGGCGAAGCCCGCGATCTCGCAAGCAGGTTCTTGGGCGGATGGTCTGGCACAACAGGGGATGACCGCTCTCGCTCGGTGCCCGCGCCCCGGCCGACAGAAATCATTTTGGTGAACCGGCCCGGCTCGGCGCAGTCGAACATCTTGGTCGGCAATCTGACTATGCAGCCCGGGGATTCCGATTATTACGCCGCCGTCGTCGCCAACAAGATTCTTGGCGGTGGTACGGACGCCCGGCTGTTTCTCATCCTTCGCGAACAGAATGGTTGGACCTACGGAGCGTACTCCAGCCAGAACCGTCCCCAAGGGGTCGGACGCTTTCAGGCAAGCACAGAGGCCCGGCCCGAAGTGACCGACAGTGCGCTGGCTGAAATCCTCTACCAAATGGACAGGCTTCGCACCGAGCCCGTTCCGGATGACGAACTGCAAGGAGCGCGCGGCTTTCTCGTTGGCAGCTTTCCACTGACGATACAGACACCCCAGCAAATAGCGAGGCAGGTTCGAACCGCACGCCTACTTGGGCTGGAAGACGACTATTTGAAGACGTACAGAGAACGGCTCGCCGCCGTCGACGCCGAGGGCATCCTGAGGGTTGCGGGTAGTCTGATGCGTCGCGATTCGGCGGTTATCGTGGTCGTGGGCGATGGCCCGAAAATCTACGACGGTTTGGCTGCCATCGCCCCTGTGCGCATTATCGATACGGACGGAAACCCTCTGACGACTGCCGATCTATCGGCGGAGGTTGCAGCGATTGCCTTTGACGCGAGCCAACTGGTTGCTGGACGCGATTCATTCGTAGTGATGGTACAGGGCAACCCGTTCGGGGCCCTGACACGATCGATTGAATACAGTACGCAAGACGGTCGCCCGGTGTTCCTGGTGAAGTTGCAAATGCAAATGGGCGCCATGGGTGGGCAGTCGGCGGAGTACACCATGGATGCGAAAACGTTGGACCCCATCAGCTACGAGCAAGAAGCCAGTCAGATGGGGCAAACCATTCAGACGAAGCTCGCATATGCGGCGGGCGGCCGCGTCTCTGGATCAGTATCCGGCGCGGTCGAAGCCACCATAGATACGGTCTTTGGGTCGACCGTTTACGATACCGACATGCTCGCGACGCTCGTGCAGGCCATGCCGCTTTCCGACGGTGCCAGTTTCACAATCGGCATTTTCAACGTAACCGAACAGACCTTTTCCAATGTGATGATTGGCGTGGCGGACGGAGGTACGGTCACGGTGCCCGCGGGCGAATTCGAGACGTGGCAGGTGAGCGTAAGCGGACAACTCCCGTGGGTCTACTGGGTGTCGAAAAACGCTCCGCGGCGAGTCGTCAAGATGGAGGTGGCGGGCTCACCCCTCTCATTCGAGCTCATAGCAACGGAGTCACGATGAGCAGGGTTTGCCGAATCGGTTCTCTTTTCTCGCCGCCATGAGACCCTAGTCCGCGTAGAGCCTTTTCTTTCGCTTCAGGACGGAAGGATGGAAGGACGGAAGGACTACGGGAATGCCTAATTGACATGACAATATCCCGTTTATCCTGTCCAAAAAAACCTCTGCGCTCTCTGCGGTGAATACGTCACCGCAATTCCGGCTCGGAGTACTAGTCGGTTAGCGCTGCACTAGGAGCCGAACTGCGATGAGCATGGTCGTATGCGAGGAATGCGGGAGCTTCCTGTCCGGCAGTGCACGCTTTTGCGCCAAATGCGGGGCGACCCAGCAGTCGGTCTCGCAACGATTGCGAAAGGCCCTTGGCGCTGACTACGAACTGCTGGGAGAACTCGGCCGGGGTGGCGCTGCAGTGGTGTATTCGGTGCGGGATTTGAAGCACCACCGATACCTTGCCGTCAAGGTCATGCATCCGGAGTTGATGGCCTCTCCCGTAGTGGTTGAACGTTTCAGGCGCGAGGCCAGATACGTCGCCCAGCTCGACCATCCCAACATCCTTTCTGTGACGTTTTCCGCCGAGGAGTCGGGCCTCGTTTTCTATGCCATGCCTCGCGTTCGCGGCAAAGCACTCAGCAAACATCTGGAGAAGCGCGGACACCTTGCTTTGGACAAAACGCTCAGCATTCTGAGCCAGGTGGCCGAGGGTCTGTACCACGCGCACCAGCACGGCGTGATTCACCGGGACATCAAGCCATCGAACATCATGGTCGAGGACGGGGGGCACGTGTTGATCCTCGATTTTGGTGTGGCAAAGGCTCTTTCGTCTGACGGAGGGCACCTCTCCGCCAGTGGCGAAATCATCGGATCACCCCGCTACATGAGCGCGGAACAGGCGAGCGGATCGTCAAACATCGATCATCGTACCGACATCTACAGTTGGGGGGTGGTGGGATTTCACATGCTGGCCGGACGGGCTCCGTTCGTTGACCAGGGAGTCCAAGCGATCCTCTACAAGCAGATGACGGTTGAGCCTCCGGACGTGCGCGAGTTCCGTCCTGACACTCCAGAGGTCCTCGCCAACACCATTCACAGGTGCATGGCGAAAAACCCGGCTAGGCGTTGGGGGAACATCAGGGAGGCCGCGAAAGCGGCGGGGTGTGTTCGTCGAGGGGTGTCGTCTAGCTCGCGGGCACCGGATAAACGCTGACCTTCAGCCGCTTTTTGTCTTTGGGCTCGAATTTGACGGTGCCGTCGACGAGGGTGAAGAGCGTGTCGTCTCTGCCCCGACCAACGTTGTTCCCAGGGTGAATCTTCGTTCCGCGCTGGCGGACTAGGATGTTGCCGGCCCTCACTAATTCGCCACCGAAGCGCTTCACGCCGAGGAACTTGGGCTTTGAGTCACGACCGTTGCGGCTGGAGCCAACGCCTTTCTTATGTGCCATTATCGCCTCAACCCAGCTTCAAATCGGTGATCTTCACTTCGGTGTACTGCTGCCGGTGCCCCGTCTTGCGCTTGTAATTCTTCCGCCGCTTGAACTTGAACACGTAGATCTTGCGCTCCTTACCGTGCTCCACGATCTCACCCAACACCTTGGCGCCAGTAACCATGGGCTGTCCGGTTTTCACCTCGTCACCGTCTGCCGTCAAGAGGACCTGGTCAAAGGTGAGTTTCGTCCCCGGATCGCCATTCATCAGGGGCATCCTGATGCTGTCGCCGGCTTCGGCCCGAAACTGCCGCCCGCCGGCCTCAAAGATCGCGTATGCCATAGCCAGTTAGAGTAAACAGGCGAAGCGGTTGGGTCAACCTCTCCCCTCTCCCCTCTCCCCCCCTACGCCGCCGCGTACTTCTCCGTCACATCTCTCCCGGCGGGCTGGGATACGATGCGGAATTCGTCGATGGCGATCGTGGGGTCGTCCCTTATCTCGATTTCCACCTGGGCCCGCGCCTTGACGTGCTCAACGAAATCCGGCTCGTCCTCGAGCAGGTAGAGGGCGACCTCGGGGTGCAGGCGCACCAAGACCCGTCGTTCTTTCTCGTCGCTCGCCACGCGGCGAAGAGACCGGTCGAGATGGCGCGCCACCACTTCCGGCCTGAATACCCATCCCGTCCCACCGCATCCGGAGCACTTGGTGGACATGGAATCGACCAGACCGGGGCGCACCCGCTGGCGCGTCATCTGGATCAGCCCCAGCTCCGACACGCGGTAAACCCGCGTCCGGGCCCGGTCTCTGGCTACGTGAGCCCGCAACTCGTGAAAGAGCTTCTCCCGGTGGTTCTGGTGTTCCATGTCGATGAAGTCGATGACGATGATCCCGCCGATATCACGGAGCCGAAGCTGCCGCGCCACCTCCCGGGCGGCCTCCAGGTTCGTCTTGAGAATCGTCTTATCGGGGTCCTTCCTCCCAGTGTAACTCCCCGTATTCACGTCAATAGAGACCAAGGCTTCAGTCTGCTCGATGATGATATAGCCGCCGGTTGGCAGATCGACCCTCGTGTTGAAGAGATGCTCGATCTCCACCTCCACTCCTGTCTTGTCAAACAGAGAGTCGGCTTTGTCGCGATAGAGGTGCACCCGCTTGACCAGATCCGGAGCCACCTGTTTCAGGTATTTCTGGATCTCGCGGTGGAGCTCCTCGGAGTCCACATGGAGGCTGTCCACGTCGCTGCTGAACAGGTCACGGATGATCCCCCGGGTGAGGGAGGCCTCCCGTTGTACGAGGGTCGGGGGCCGGCTCTCCGCGGCCTTCTTCTCGATTTTGCTCCACAGGGAGAGTAGCGATTTGAGTTCGCGGTGAATCTGGTCCTTCGTCTGATCTTCCGCAGCCGTACGACAAATCACGCCGCCACCGTCCCGAGGCAACAGATCCCGGATGATCTTGCGCAATCGCGCGCGTTTCTCCCGGGATTCGATCTTCCGAGAGACGCCGATTCTCGAGGCTGATGGGAGGTAGACGAGGAATCGACCGGGTATCGAGATTTGAGCCGTCACACGACACCCTTTGGTGCTTATCGGCTCCTTGGTAACCTGGACGAGTATGTCCTGTCCCCGTGAAAGGTGGTCCTGGATGCTGGGTGCCCGGCGTGACGGACGGCGGTTGTTGCCGTTGTCCTCTTCATCGAACTCGACTTCTTCGGGTTCGATCAGATCGGACGCGTGTAGGAACCCGCTCTTCTCGAGGCCGATGTCCACAAAGGCGGCCTGCATCCCCGGTAGCACCGCCTCCACCCGGCCGTAATAAATGTTGCCAACGATTCGGTCCATCTCTGGTCGATCGATCAGTACTTCTACGAGGCGATCATCCTCCAGAATAGCCACACGCGTTTCGCGCGGGCTCGAGGCCGTAATGAGTATTTCCCGTTTCAAAGTTGCTCACCTGCGCCATGGCCAATGACTGGTCGACCGGGTTCTCACCCGATGCCAGGATCGCCATGACCTTATGGATTTTGATCAGAGGCACCACGGACTCGTCGAGCTTCAAGGCCGCCTGAAGCACCTCTGTAGGTTTAACTGAACCGCCGCCGCCCGTGGCCACGGTGAGAATCACCTGGTCAGGAGCGGTAACGGACAATTCGCGGACGAGTGGACGAATGTCCACTGGCTTCACCCTTCCCTTTCGACTGCGCTGGATGACGACCGACGGCATTGCCAGAAACTCAGACATCGCCTGCTCGAGGTCGCCAAATGCCAGCTCGAAGGGAGGGGACGGTAGATCTGCGACGTAGACGCATTCCGCAATCTGTGCACCCAGAGCACCCACGCCTACTGGCATGACCGCCGCCACAAAGAAATCGACACCGGGAGCGCTCGAGGCGTTGAGGAGCTCGATCAGGCCCAGAAGGGCCTCCTGGGGCCATGGGCCGGCCAACTCGACGTCTATCCACTCCGAGTCGGAGGTCCAGCCCAGGGGCAGCGGCGGACCCGCAGAGAGCTTGGGCCGGGGAGAGAAGCCCTCGGAGTAGACCACCGGCAGCTCGGCCCGTCTGAAGGTGCGTTCGAGCTCCCGAAGTAGGTCCAAATGGGAGATGAAACGAACAGGCTCGCCCTTGCGATATCCGAGCCGTACTGTGCTTCCCCGGATGCCCTGGAGCAGGCCTGGAGCGCTCTCCGGGGGCGTGGACGCCGATCCCACCTCCGCCGCCGCCAACAGGTTCTTCATCGCGTCAAAATCGCAGACGCCACACGCCGAGCACCGCTCGTGTTTGCATTCAGGGGTTTCCCCTGCCCGATACGCCTTGTGTCGCTCCTTGAGAAAGTACTTCCGGTCAATCTTGTAAGTCACTATTTCCCAAGGCAGTTCCTCATCCTCTGCTCTCTCCCTGAAGCTATCATGCAACGTGAGACCTGCCTCCTCCAACGCCTCCAGCCACCTGTCGAAGCGGCAGTGTTCGCCCCATCCGTCGAACCGGGCCCCCCGGCGCCAGGCTCCCTCTATTACCCGTGCGATCTCCCGGCCCCCGCGGGAGATGATGCCCTCGATGGCCGTATCTGCCGTTTGGTGGTGGCGGATGGTCACACCTTGTCCCTTCAGTCGTGTTCTGATCCAGTCCAGCTTCTCGCGGGTTGTCTGGATGTCGTCTTGCCGCTCCCACTGGAAAGGTGTGTGGGACTTGGGAACGAAGGGGGAGAAGCCCAGAGTGATATTCCGGCGCCCCGGGTAGCGCTTGAGAATCGCTCTAATCTTCTCGACCAACTGGGCCAGTTCCTCAAAATCCTCTTCGCACTCCGTCGGATGGCCGATCATGAAGTAGAGCTTCACGCTGGTCCAACCAGCCGACATCGCCCGGTCTACGGCCGAGAGAATGTCTTCCTCCGTGATCCCCTTGTTGATCACGTCACGCAACCGCTGGCTTCCGGCCTCCGGAGCGAAGGTGAAGCCAGACTTCCGCACCCGACTCACCGCTTCGGCGAGCCCCACGCTGAAGGCATCCGCCCGCAATGACGGCAGGCTGACGCTGACTCCCTTATCGACCATCGCGCGGCTCATCTTGTCTGTGAGCTCGAGGGAGCGGGAGTAGTCAGCCGTGGACAGAGACAGAAGTGACACCTCCTGCCAGCCCGAGTGCTTGATTCCTTGCCGGGCGATTTCCACCGTTTCGTCTACATCGCGCTCCCGGGCAGGTCGATAGAGGTACCCCGCTTGGCAGAACCGACAGCCTCGCATGCAGCCACGCATGACCTCGATAGGCAACCGGTCGTGGGTGGTCTCGGTAAGGCTGACGATCATTTCCCGGGGGTGATCTTCGGGCCGGAGCACAGGCACCTTCCGGGATACAACCTGGCGCGGGAGTCCCACGGGCGCATCCGCCTTGGGCCGCGGCGTGTTCCCACCTCTCGGGACTTCATACAGCGAGGGTACGTAGATGCCGGGAACCTCCAGCGGGAGGCGTCGCAAGAGACCCTGTCGGGATTCTCCCCGTTCCCGACCCACGCTTTTCCAATCGGCGATCACCTCCAGCACCTCCTGGAGAGCGTCCTCTGCGTCGCCTATCAGGGCAAAGTCCACGAAAGGAGCCAGGGGCTCAGGGTTGGAGGCACAGGGTCCGCCGATGCAGACAAACGGGTGTCCCTCCGTCCGCTCTGACTGCTGGATGGGGATCTCAGAGAGGTCCAGAACGTTCAGGAGGTTGGTGTACGTCAGCTCCGATTGCAGCGTGAAGCCGAGAATATCGTACTCGCACACAGAGCGCCGGTGCTCCAGCCCCCAGAGTGGCAGTCCCCGCTTTCTGAGCTGTTCCTCCATGTCCGGCCAAGGGGCATACACCCGGTCCAAAAGCCACCGGGGGTCCCGATTCACGATGTGGTAGAGGATCTGGGTGCCCGTATGGCTCATTCCGACCTCGTACGCGTCGGGATAGCAAAGGAGGAACCGCACCTGAGCGGTTTCCCAGTCCTTCCCCGCAAGGCCGATCTCGTTGCCCACGTAGCGGTTGGGCTTGGAGACTAGCGGAAGGATTTCAGAGTTGAGTAGGTCCTGGAGGTCCTGCGGCGGGAGAACTGCTTTCTTCATGATCGCCTAAAGGTAAGCGGGGTGCGGACTTACCGCCACCCCGGAGGCCGGCTGCAGGTGCTCCATCGAATGCCTTTCGATGTCTCCTGCTGCCTTGGCTTACCTCCTCTGGGCAGTCGCTACAGTTGAACCAAGTCCCCGAGCAACTGCCTAGCGATGACGATGCGCTGGATTTCGCTGGTCCCCTCACCAATCTCACACACCTTGGCGTCTCGCATCATGCGCTCAACCGGGTATTCAGTCGTATAACCATAGCCACCGTGGAGCTGGACCGCTTTTATGGTTGTCCGCATGCACAGCTCGGACGCGAACAGCTTGGCCATGGCCGCCTCTTTCTTGTGTGGCTTCCCGTTCTGCTTGAGCCATCCGGCGTGATACACCAGATGACGCGCGGCCTCGATCTCGGTGGCCATGTCGGCCAGCTGGAAATGGACGCCCTGAAATGCGGCTACGGGCTTGCCAAACTGCCGGCGTTCTGATGTATACGCCAAGCTCTCGTTCAGGGCGCCCTCGGCAAGGCCAAGGGAAAGAGCGCCCACACCAATCCGGCCCGAATCGAGAGTCTGGAGGAAGTTGGCGAACCCCCTTCCCTGCTCGCCGAGCATGTCCTCCTTGGGGACGATGGCATCCTCCAGGATCAGCTCACGAGTATCGGACGCTCGCCATCCCATTTTGTCTTCCTTCTTCCCTGCCTTTACGCCCCGGGTTTTCTCCAAGTCCTCAGCGTGTCCGATACCCACTTCCCGGGCGCGATCGAGGTCCACAGTGTCCTTGCATACGATGAAAGACGTAATCCCATCGGTGCGCTTGGCTGGGTGCGGATCCGTCCGAGCCGTCACACAGAATATTTCGCCCACACCGGCGTGTGTGATGAACACTTTCGATCCGTTGAGAACGAAGTGGTCGCTCTTTTCCTCGGCGAACGTGGCTGTACCGCCGGCATCGGAGCCCGCTTGCGCTTCGGTCAAGCCGAACCCGCCCAACACCTGCCCTGTCGCCAGGAGCGGCACGTACTTCTGTTTTTGGGCTTCGGTCCCGAAGTTGACGATCGGTGACGTGCCCAGCGTCGTGTGGGCGGATACCGTGATTGCGTGGCTGACGTCGACCTTCGCCAGTTCCTCGATGATGATCAGGTAGGAGATGTAATCCAGACCGGCACCGCCAAGTTCATCCGACCACGTGGCGCCCATCAAGCCCAGTTCGCCCATCCTCTTGACGGTTTGCCAGGGAAACTTGCTTTCGAGATCGTGTTCCCGGGCGATGGGTCGGATCTCGTTTTCGGCAAAATCCCTCACCATCTCGCGAATTTGGTGATGCTCTTCTGTCCAATAGGGTAGATCGGTCATATGTGATATAGAGCGAGAGGTGTACCCTACCGTAGGCCCTTGGGTGGACCCAGAATCTCGTGCATCAGGATGGCCTGCCGGAGGCTCTTGGGATTGAGTATCTCGTGACCCCGTGAGACGGCACGTTGTATGCGTGTCTGCCTAAACTCTCTTATGTACTCTTCGTGAAATTCGTCGTGTCGCTTTTCGGCATCAGGTACGATCGCCTCGTCGACGTACGGTTCTTCCAAGGACACCACTCGGGGCATTTCCCGGCCAAAGGCATCGCGTTCGCCAACCGTTGCGATCTCGGGTGCCTGCTCCGGCGCCTCCACCTCCTCACCGCGCGGCTCTACCTCGAGGCCCAACTGGCGGAGGATTTCCTCCATTCGGCTTGGCACCGGTCCCGAGTGCGACGGGTCCAGGGATGGCTCCACCCGGGGCACCCGGGGTCTCTCTGGCAGGGTAGCTTTCTGGCGAGCCGGCTGCGGGCGTGGTCGGCTGGTCTGCGGCGATTTTTTCTTTTTCTTCCCCAAGATCGACGACAGAATGCCCGAGCCGATCAAGAGCATGAACAGGATCTCGCCGAAGTCCACGGGGCTACTCGCCTTCCTCTTCTCTGCCGGCTTCTGGCTCACCTGCGAGGCTCCGCCGCATCGCCGTATCGCTTTCGACGTTGCGATAGCGCAGCAAGTCCATGATACTCAGGTTGCCGCTTCGTAACGCGTCGGACATGGCGAGTGGTACCTCCGCCTCCGCTTCCACTACTTTCGCCTTCATCTCCTGCACCCTGGCCTTCATCTCTTGCTCTTGGGCGACCGCCATGGCACGACGCTCCTCGGCCTTTGCCTGCGCTATGCGCTTGTCGGCTTCGGCCTGGTCGGTTTGCAGTTCGGCGCCGATGTTCTTGCCTACATCGACGTCCGCGATGTCGATGGAAAGGATCTCATACGCGGTTCCCGCATCCAGCCCCTTGGCCAGGACCGTCTTGGATATTTTGTCTGGGTTCTCCAGCACCGCTTTGTGTCCGCTGGAAGAACCGATTGTCGACACGATGCCTTCACCCACCCGGGCCAGGATCGTTTCCTCCCCGGCACCACCGACCAGCCGCTGGATATTGGCGCGCACGGTGACCCGCGCCACTGCGATCAGCTGGATGCCGTCCTTCGCCATCGCAGCGACGCGCGGCGTCTGAATCACCTTCGGGTTGACAGACATCTGAACCGCCTCGAGCACGTCGCGTCCCGCCAGATCGATTGCCGCCGCCTGCTTGAATCGCAATTCGATACCTGCTTTGTCCGCCGAGATCAGAGCCCGGACCACGCTGTCCACATGGCCACCTGCCAGGTAGTGGGCTTCGAGTTCGTTGATGTGCAGCCTCAAGCCGGCTTTCGTCGCGTTGATCAGCGGCCGTACCACTCCGGCGGGAAGGACCTTTCGCAGTCGCATTCCGACGAGTGTCCCCAGACTGATTCGGACTCCTGCGGCCCAAGCTTCGATCCACAACCTGACCGGGACAAAACTGAACAGCATCCACAGGAGAATGATGCCGATGACCAAAAAGAAGATCGCTGCCGGTCCCAACACCTCGAGGATTTCCATTCAAACGCCTCTATCCATATTCAAGGAACGTTCTCTTAACGTGTTCTCTCTGTTTCGTTTGACGGCCGTCACAAAAGCTCTACTACGTGCCGGTAGCCCTCCGACCGAACTACTCTGATGCGTGCTCCCTTGTCGATGAAGCCCACCTCCGATACCACGTCCAGGCGCTCACCCCCGAGGACGGCCGTTCCCGACGGATGCAGGTCCGTGGCTGCCACGCCTTCGGCTCCCACCAGGTCCTCACGGGCAGCGGATGCGATGTACCCCGTGGCTCTGTCTGTGGCGGTCATCAGAAAAATACCCCTACCGCGTGCCGGCAGCTGTTTCACCAGCAGGTAGATCGACGCTATGACCATGATCCCCGCCGTGGAGATGACCCCGCTCGCCCGGACGACATCGGGCCAGGTGGGCAAGTTGCCGATCAAGGCGAGAAACACGGCACCACCGATACAGAGGATACTGATGGCACCCGCAATTCCAAAGCCCGGCACCACAAACACCTCTATGCCCAGGGCGATGAGTCCCGCGCCCAGAAGCAGGACCTCCTCCCACCCAGCGAGACCGATGAGCAGGTGACTCCCGAAAAACGCCGCGAACGACGTCAAACCCACGAAGCCCGCAAGCCCGAAGGATGGCGTCTTGATCTCGATGATGAGGCCGAGGGTGCCCATGGACAGCAGAATGGGTGCGACTATCGGGTGCGAAAGAAAGCGCACGAGTCGCTCCGCCCAGTTGATCGTTGCTGTGTGGACGGTCGCGCCCGAGAGATGTACCTTCTCGAGCAGATCCTCCAGCGATGTGACTTCGGCGGCGGCGAACCCAAGATCGACGGCCTCTTTTCCCGTCAGCGTGAGGAGCTTCCCTTCTTCGATGACTCCTTCCACCTCCACCGATTCATCCACCATTGCCTCGGCAAGTCGCGGATCGATCCCGCGGGCTTCGGCCAGAGCGCGAAACTCACCACGCATGGCACTTACTATTTTTTCGGAAGCCTTTTGCCCGGCACCGATCACCGGCGTGGCTGCGCCAATCGACGACACCGGTCCCATGAATACCGAATCGGCTGCCAGCGCGATCATCGCACCTGCGCTCCACGCATGGGCGTTGACGAACGCGTACACCGGGATGGTGCTTTGGGAGACTGCTTTCACGATTTGCTGTGCGGCGTCGACCCGCCCGCCGGGAGTCTCCAGTTCGAGGATGACCGCACGGGCCCCCGCCTCTTCGGCTTCGCGAATGGCGCGTGCGATAAACGGTGCCAGCCCGAGCTCGATGACTCCCGTCACCGGTACGAGGTACACCGTTTCCTGCTGTGCGGACGCCGGGCTCGGGCCCAGCACCGCGCCCCACACCACCACCCCGAGGATCGTTCGGCGAATCATTTCGCCCTCCATGGCATCGAGTTTCCCACCCGCCGTTACTAAAAGGTAGACCGGGCGGTCTACCCGCGAAAGGACGGGCCACGTCACTTCGAGGTCAAAATATATAGATTCTGGATGGAGCGCAGACTCGTGTTGATCGGGTCGCCGCTTGACCGTTCAACCGGACGATTTGACCACTCAGGGATGGCGAGTTGTTTGCCTGTGCGGAGCCGATGAGACTCCATCGGGCCGTCGTTGGAGGAGGTACCGTGAGGCAAGAGCAGAAGTTGTGGACGATCATTGCAACCGTGCTGCGGGCCGCACCGCTGCGAACGAAGGTGCTCGTAACGCTCACTCCGCTCCTGCTCATCGTGCTCACCGCTGCGGTGGTCATCGACCTCGTCGGCAGCAGCCAGCCGGCGGCATCGGTACTGGTGTGGAGCCTCATCCTCGGAAACGCCGGCCTGCTCCTGTGGAGCTTGGCCGCTGTTCTGCACGCCGCCTCGGAATCCAAGTCGCGGCGGAGGGCAACTGCTGCGACAGCCAACGACCTCTTTCGGCGCATCTGGCAGTCCTGCCTACAATTTACCGCCAGCCTTCATGCCGAAGGTGAAGGCAGGCAACTCCACGACATCGTCTTGGTACTGCCGGTCATCAGTGTCTCAGCAGGTTTCCTATTGGCCGTCGCCACTGGCATCTTGATTCCGTCGATACCCGACTCACCGCTCCTCCTATTGCCGGTGCTGATGTATGCGGGATTCGTGATGATGGCGATATACACGGTGAGCGACACGATGCGGTTTCTTTACCGCTACGCGCGCGAGCAGGCAGAGGTGGCCACCGAGGCGCAGAGTCATGCCACCGAAGCTCAGCTTGCCGCCCTGCAAGCACAGCTCAATCCACATTTTCTCTTCAATGCACTGAATACCGTGGCGTCGCTCGTGCGGACGGATCCGCCTGCCGCAGAGGAAACCGTAGGCAACCTCGCACGGGTTCTGCGCCGCACATTGGATCGTTCCCGCCGCACGTTGGCCACGCTCGATGATGAAGTGGACTACCTCCGGGCATACTTGTCAGTCGAAAAGGAGCGATTTGGCGACCGGTTGACCGTGGAATGGTTGATTGATCCTCGTACTTTGCCGCTCAAGATCCCACCCATGACATTGCAGCCACTGGTGGAGAATTCCTTGAAGCACGGAATCGGCGGACGTCTGGAGGGCGGAAAGCTCACGATACGGTCGGCGCTGGAAGGCAGCTCTCTCGTTCTCCAGGTGGTGGACGACGGCGCCGGATTCCTGCCTCACTTCCGCGAAGGCACAGGCCTGCGCAACCTTCGTGAACGCCTGGACACCCTCTACGGCGATGACTCCGAGCTTCACGTGGGTACTGCCGGTGAGGGTGCCACCGTGACCGTGCGCTTGCCCGTCAACGGCAAGGAACGGGATTGACGATGCGCGTTCTCGTGGTCGATGACGAAACCGCTGCGCGCCGACGGCTGTCGATCATGCTGGCGGAACTCGACGTTGAGTTGGTAGGTGAGGCCGCGAACGGCCTCGAAGCCTTGCAGTTGGTTCGAGAACGGAAACCGGACGTGATCTTGCTCGATATCACTATGCCCGAAATCGACGGATTCGATGTCGCGCAACATCTCGCCGAGCCAAAACCCCTCATCGTGTTCCAGACCGCCTTCGACGAATATGCCCTGGAGGCCTTCGAGCACGAAGCGATCGACTATCTGGTGAAGCCGGTAACGCTAAGCAAACTTCAACGCGCGATGGAACGCGCGCGCGAGCGTTGGGAAAGCGCAAGGAGCCAGGAACTCTCACGAGACGTGCTGCGCCAGCTACGTTCGTCCCTCAAGCCTGCGAGTGGAGCACCTTCCCGGGTGCTGGTGCGGGAGCGCGGCGGCCATCGTCTCGTGTCCTTTGATGAAATTCCGCTCTTCAGAGCTGAGCAGGGAACGGTGCACGCCTTGACCAACAGCGGCGAATATCTCACCGACTACACGCTTGCCGACCTCGAGCAACGCCTGGGAGCAGCATTCACACGACCCAACCGCTCGGAATTGGTCAACGTCCAATGGATTGAGCGCATCGCGAGCAATGGGGACGGATCCGCGACGTTGACGCTCCAAGACGGAACATCGATTCACGTCACCCGTCGACGCGCAGCGGACGTCAGGCGACATCTGGAGCGGTAGGTGATATTTCCCCCTACTGCCGCTCGGTTGTGACCTAGATCACACCAAGAGTTATATATTGTGATCTCGGTCACAGAATCCGTCCTGGATTGCGGGGCCGATTGTGACCGGGGACACGACGGCCGGCGCTAGACTTTCGTAAGTTACAGTGGGTCAGATACTTGCAGGTGTCGGAATGGTAAGAGTGCCACACAGACTACGGGTACTTGGCATCGCAGCCATCATGCTCGTTGGCGTAGTGGGAGAAGCCTTGATCTTGTTCTTGGGAACCGATCCGGTCTTCCGGCTTCGTGTGGGCATGCTCTTGCTTGCCTTGATTGCCTGGCCGCTCTTCTACGCCGCTCGACACTTTCCCGCGGGCGATGCCGTCCTCGGCGAACCGCCTCGGCGCCGTTTTAGTCGGCTCCGGAGATGGACCCGGGAACTGCTACGCGAGATCAGCCGCCTGAACTGGACGGTTGTAGATGTGGATCGAGGGTTTCGGAATCGTGAAGCGGCCAAGGTGGAGATCAATGCCATCGAGACGCGGCTTTATGAGATCATCGAGGAGATCAAAGACGCGGCTGGGCATCCGGATCTCGAGCCCGAGGAGGGACACGAGCAGGAGATCGCACTGCGCCGCGAGCCGCTGCCACGCTGGACTCCGGACCCACGAATCGCTGGGTTGGCCGAACCGGCAGCACAGTAGCGAATTCGTCCGCTGCGGCAAACCCAGCTAGCGAATTTCCGCCCCGCCACCACCCCTCCGGTCGTCCTCCACAAACCGATCCCGCGCAGGCATCATTACCAGGGGCAACGTTTGGGCGTTCATCACCGCGTCTTCCGGCACAATCCCGTTCATGAACAACAGCACCGCAACAAGACCATAGACCTCGTCCGGTGCGAGCGTTCCGGGCGTACCAAACGGCATCGTTCGGTAAATGTAGTCGTACAGCGTCGTGGCATACGGCCAGTAGTTACCGATGGTGGATCGTACCGACGGATCGCGTCCAAAGGGAAATTCGTCATCGGCCACTCTTCCGACGAGACGATCGTAGGGACCTTCCGTGCCCGTTGCTCCATGACAGCTCGCGCACTCGGCGGCGTACAACTCGGCACCCTGCCCCACCGTTCCGCTCCCCGGAGGCAGGCCCGTGCCGTCGGGCATGACATCGATGTCCCACCTTTCGATCTCTTCCACGCTGGGCTCCCGTCCCAGACCAAACGCTCCGATCCGGCCGTGGACGGCAACGTCCTCTCGTGATCCGGAGCAGGAGAGCGCGAGGAAGGCTACAGCGATCGCGACATGGCCTCTCATGGTGGTCACCCTCTAGTCCGCGAACGCCACGGCACCCTCCGCGCTCACACTCCAAACGCGGATGCCGTTGTAGTGGTAACGGGTACCCACTCCCCGAGCGTCGCGTAGCTGCTGCGTGGATGGTTGAACGTAGCCTGTCTCGTCTACCGCCCTGCTCATCAACGTCGCCGGCCCGCCATCCCAGTTCCACAAGAACCGGAATCGCGTAGTGCATTTCGGCAGCACCGGCTCCTGGAGTTGGGCGGGTTCCCACTGCCTTCCTCCGTCGGTGCTGACATCCACCCGCACTATCTTTCCGCGGCCGCTCCACGCGACGCCCGTGATCTCATGCCAGCCGCCGCCGTTCAAGACTGTGGGATATGCCGGGTACGTGATGAGCGACTTCGCGTCCATCTCGAAGCTGAAAATGCGGGCCGTGCCGTCGGCCAGCGGATCGGAGTATTTGGACGTCTCCCATCGGGTCATGAACGGCCGATCCGACAACTCGATCCGGCGAATCCATTTCACGTTTGCGTTTCCCTCCCAACCAGGGAGGAGGAGTCTCGCAGGATACCCCTGCTCGGGACGGAGAGCTTCGCCGTTTTGCCCGTAGGCGATCATAGCGTCGTCCCAAGCTTTTTTCGTGGGGATGCTTCTGGTCATGACCGCTGCATCCATCCCCTCCGCCAGGAACCATGTGGCGTCTTCACTCGCGCCTACCTCGCGAAACAATA
The DNA here is from genome assembly GCA_022566515.1 of Gemmatimonadota bacterium. Classification (GTDB taxonomy): domain Bacteria; phylum Gemmatimonadota; class Gemmatimonadetes; order Gemmatimonadales; family GWC2-71-9; genus B3T1B10. The sequence continues at coordinate 6,740 of JADFIT010000029.1, read as the reverse complement.
GAGAGAGAGGCACGCCCGTCCATTCGCTGGTGCTCAGCAGGCCGTCGATCTGCTGCGGCGTCAGGTTCGCCCTGCGCCGCCCGTAGAACGCCGCTCCACCGTTTCCGGAACATTCGAGAAAGTGTATCCGGGACTCCGAGGGAAAGCGCTTGAGGTCTTCCAGACTGAACGACAGCGGTTTCTCAACCATCCCGTGAATCAGAAGAGAGTATTGCTCAGGAACGATCTGAGGAACACCGGCGTGATGGCGTTCGTAGTGGAGATCGGAAGGTGTGATGATGCCGTCCAGGTCCTGGAGCGGCGTGCGGGATACTCCGCCGGGCGAGTTGGCAACGAGACGCGTCGGTCGCTCTGACGTAGCGCGTCGTCCCATGGGGCTAGCCGGCCGGCCCGGCACCTTGGTGGGATCCGAACCGGTTTGCCCGGTGGCACCCTCGGCTCCCGGCTCGTCAGCCATGGCGGGGGTGTGCTTCACCATGGCCGCACCTGCCGCCCCCACCACTCCGGCGGCGCCGGCCAATAGGGCCCGGCGACTGATCCACGTATCAGAGGAATGCTTCGGGTCCATCATGCGTCTGGATTCTCCGAAATCGAGAGGGGACGCAAAGGTGCACCGTAGGGGAGCCGGCGGCCAGTTTCGTGGGCGCTCGAGCGGCTATCGGGCGTTAGCAGGGAGCGGGGAGCGGGGAGCGGGGAGGGCCAGAAACCGACGTTGAATTCTGGCGTGTGGTGCCGGGCGTGAAGCAACCCCTGCCGTCGGCGGCAACGAGCTCCGGGCGTGCCGACTGACCCTCCCCTGTTTTGATTCGGCCCGAGCGGACCGCACATGCGCCTGCTTTGTGGAGGCGCGTGAGGATAACCCGGCTGCAGAATCCAAATACTAGATGCAGCGAAACGGGCAAAGGTTACAGGCTGGGACAATCCGCCGGCTCCCTGGACACTCCGACTCACTCGGGCCTACTTTGGGAGGGCCGAGTGAAATTCCCGTGAGGCTCGTTTACGTGTCGAGGGGATCCTTGAGCCACCGCGAAATGCGGGTCAAAATCTTCCGTTCAGCGACACGATCACGCCGATCACATCCGTGGACCGACCCGCACTGAGACGGCGATAGTCATCGAAGAACCACTCGCCCTTGATCACCAGGTTGTCGCGGATCGCTCGACCGACGCCGGCCTGGATACGGCGGATCGCCTGGTCCAACACCGGGCTGATTCCTCCCAGGCGGACCGCTAACCCTGAACTTGGAAGCACCGCAGACATCCCCGAGCCTCCGCCATCGCTGTCGTCAGGCGTCCAGCCGGACAACCGGGCCGCCGCGTGCCATCCACCCTTCCCCACGCGAAGCTCACCCATCCAAGCCGAGAGATCGTCCTCGGTCGCCGGGTCCGCGTCACCGAAGCGAAGGCGGCTAAAGTACCCCTTTGCCGACACGCGGTCGGTGATCTCCGCCCGGAAGTCGAGCATCACGCCCGTAAGATCGGCGGCAAACCCCGTGCTGCCGGACGGATCGTTGTCGTCGGTCTTTATAAAGGAAAGAGCTGTTCGTAGGCCCGAAAGGCCGTAATCGGTTCCCACCGAAACCACGATTCCGTAGTTGCCGTCGGCGTTGGCCGCACTCTCGTCGGTGCCGTTGGTAAGCGCCACGGTGAGGTCGACGACGGAAGTCTCGATCGTGCCCATGGCACCCAACGTGTTGAGCGTGGCGACCGTTCCCCCGAACACGCTGTAAAAGAGCGAGTTGATGACGAAGGAGTTTCCGAACGAATGGGCGTTACTGGTGAGAAAAGCCGTCTCTTCACCGAACGGTGTGTCGAATGATCCGAGGGTGAGGCTTACGGCTTCAACCGACCCCGACAGATCCGCATCGAACACGAGGTTGAGGTCCGTGACGTTCACCCCGGGCCCTTGAAACCCGAACACTCCCCCACCGGTGCCACTCTGCAACAGGGCGACACCTCGCACGTGAGGGCTCAACTGCCACTCCAAGGCGATATTGATCGCGAACTCGAACTGCGAGCGCACCGGATCCGTGGCCGCCCGCTCGTCCTGCTTCAACGCATCGAACAGCCCGAGAAAGGCCCCGCTGAACTGGAGCGGTGGCAGTGATTGGGACATCGCCGGCTGCCAACCCGACGCCGACTGATAGCCAGCAACCCCCACAGTGTCAGTTTGTGCCGCGGACGCCGCAACCGGGACCACCGCGGTCGTGAGCCCTACAGCTACGACGATAAACGCGATGCGCATGGGTTATACTTTCGTCGAGTGGTTTGGGGTGACGCGCCTCGGAGGTACGGACTCGTTTCGTCGATGAGTCGGTTGGTGTACTTGGGTGAATCCGATGATTCCGACATGACCAACCGGTGGGAGAACGGAGTGGCCCCTTCAAACGGCAGAGGGCTGGGGCCCTAAAACTACATCATTAGAAGTAGGTCGCCATCGAGAAGAGAAAGCCCCCATGGTCGGCGGGATTGTTGAACCGATCGCGCGACGTGCCTCGAACGTAGTTCAACTTAAATACCGTGTCTGGCGTGGGCCGAAAGTTGATCCCCGCGGTCACCTGCCTCGTGTTGTCGCCGGGAAGATCGCTGTCCAAGTCGATCACGTCGAAACGCAAGCCGACCGAAAAGAAGGACTGGGGCATCGTGGTCACCCATTGCCGTCCGAAGTCGTGCATAGCCTCGATGTAGAGGCCTCGCTGGCTCCCGGCAAACAAAGGGGTCAAGGTGGTGGGAACGTCGATATCTACCGTCGCCGCCTCGCCCATGACCCGAAAAGGACCCAAGGTGGCATCGACGTCTATCGCGACGATGGTGAGATCGCGCCGCTCATCCACGGCGAGCCCTTCGTCGTCGTAGACGTTGTAAGCGCCGTGATGTCCCGAAAACCCTATCTCCAAGTCCAGGTTCGGGCTCCACGTGACCCGGCCTACGACTGCCGGAGACGCGTTGTTGTCCTCGAAATTGCCGCGGCCAAGGGCTACACGCGTTCCGTCCGGTGAATCGTTGATCAGACCGTCGTGAAACCCGTTCACCACATACACCTCGTACGTGACGCGACCCGTCAATCCGATAGGAAGAACGCCGAGCGCCCCCAGGCCGGGTTCCGAGAGTGCCGCGCCGAGTAACTCAGTCGACGCGAGGGGCCGATCGGTGAACTCGTTCAACGGACTGTCATGGGCCAGGTTGAAGCGACCGAGGGGTGAAAGCAGCATTCCACCCCGTATCGTCAATGACGGTGCAACGCGAAGATCGATGGCGGCGAACTCGATTCTGACCTCTTCCCCACCGTCTTCGAATTCCAACTCGGCACTGATGCGCACAAAGTCGGAGACATCGGTGGCAGTAAAAAGATTCCATCGCTTGAGTTCGAACCCGCGCTCCTCGGTTACCCCATCTACCCGCTGCCACCGCACGTGCATTTCCGCGTAGCCGCCGATGGCAGTGCGCCCCAGCAATTGAGTCAGGTACGGACGATCGTACACTCCACCGCGAACGAAGGGCCGGCCGACAATCGTGTCTTGCTCCTGACCGACGGCATTCGCCCCGGGAATAACGAGCCCCAACAGCATCAACGAGTACCAACGCCGAAGCATCATGTGCGCCTTGGTTCGAGATAAATGGTCAACACACCGTCGGACGATACTTCCGTTTGGAACCGGTCTAACGGTGCTTGTGTCGGGCCGCGCAGGACGCTTCCGTCCCGATCGTACATCGATCCGTGACAAGGGCACAACAGCAGCGGCCCGTCGATGTTTACCGTGCAACCCATGTGCTTGCAGATCGGCGAGACCACGGCGAACGAGCCGCCACTCAACGCCAGCACGTATAGCAACTGGTTGGAACCTTCCGGACGGAGTTTCAGGAACCCGCCGGGGCGGTTCAGCAGCGGATGGTCGCTCAGAGTCAACCGCACCCTGCCGTTTGCCGGTGTCACCGTTGTGACGACCATTGACGCGCAGCCACCGACCCATCCGGCCGCCGCCAAACCGACAAAATCGCGCCGATTCACGATCCGTCACCGCGATCGTACGAACTCCACGAGCGCGTCCTGATCTTCCGCGCCCAAGGAGAGGTAAGCGTTACGCGACGCCAAGGCCTCGCCTCCGTGGAACTCTATGGCCTCGGCTATGGACGTCGCGCGACCGTCATGAAGCAAGAACAGGTCGCCGTTCAGAAAGTCGCGCGCGATGCGGAGCCCCCACAACGGCGGCGTCTTCCACTCCCGCCCGTCCGCGCTCCCGTCGGGCCGGTTGTCCGCCAACGCGTCACCCATGTCGTGGAGCAACAGGTCGGAGTACAACACCACCCGCTGGTCGGCGAGCGCGGCGATGGTGCTCGGCCCGGTGCGAAACTCCCGAACGTGACATCCGTCGCAACTGACTTGGGTAAACAAATCACTGCCGCGCTGCCGCTGGGGCGTGTCCTCTCCCGGCGCGGGGGGCGCCAACATGCGGAGGTAGTCCACCACGGCCCGCACCTCTGCGGCGGAGAGTTCGGGGTCCGGCGCGTGGTCCGCGGCCAGCGTCGAACGACCGGACTGGGGATTCACGTTCTCTTCAGGGAGGAAATCGGTGGTGATGCCCATGTCCTGGTGATAGGCCTCGACGGACTGCTGTAACAGGGTGCTCACCTGTCCCTTGCGGCTGAACCGTCCCAACTGAAGTCCCGGACCGGCTCCAGGCTCGGATGTCGGCACGAAATCCGCGGCCAACACCCAATTCGGGCGGCCGGATATGCCGTCGCCGTCTCCATCGAACTCATCGGCGTTGGCCAGGATCGCCGCTTCGGGTATGGCCTCGATGAACCCCACACCAAACACCGGCGGCGGAAGCCGCAGGGAGATGTCTACTCCTCCCGGCACGTCTTCCGGAATGGCCCCGGGAATCGCCTTGTCCTGTATCTGCGGGCCGCCCAGCGCGAGCGCCGGGTCCGTCCCCAAACTGATGCGGGTGAGGATGTTCTCCGGACGGCCTCTCCCATCTCCACTGTGGCAGTCTCCGCACGCAGCGGCATTGAAGATCGGGCCGAGCCCCTCGGCCGCCGAGAAACGCCGCCCGAACGCCGCATCACCACGGACGAAGGCAGCCAGTTGCTCGGTGGTGAGACCGGGTATGGGCGCGTCGAACAGGTCCGCGTCGTCGGGCGCGCCGGTGAGCAGGAAATCACATGCCGTGATCGATACCACCACGGCGGGTACCCAAAGGCAGAATCTCTTCTGTTTAAGGCTCATAAGCGTAGTAATTACAGACATTTAGATTGTAGCCTGGACAATGTAGCAATTTAGTGGTAGCGGGCTGGCGCATCACAAAGCGACGAACAGCCCCGTGGTGTACATGACGACGAGACCGGCCATGAGGCCGCCGGCCGTCAACGGCGTCCACACCGTCTCGGGACTTTGTCGCGCCACCATCTTGTATAGCGCGGCCACCACCTGTATGATCGCGCCGACACCGATGCTCAGGAACAGCGTCGCCCACAGTGGCGAGTAGGCCATGCCACCCAACCAAGCCCCCGCAATTGTCGGCACACCGGCGACCAACCCCAAAGTCATCAGCGTTCGCAGAGTGGGACTGTCCTTGGCGATGGGCGAGACGATCGCCAGGCCCTCGGTGGTGTTGTGGAGCATGAACCCGACAATCAGAAAAGCGCCGAGGGATGCTTCGCCCAGTGCATACGCCGCTCCGATCGCCAGCCCTTCTCCGAGGTTGTGAAACCCGATGCCGACGGCCACCAAGAAGGCCACCCCCATGCGACCTTCGGCGCCTTCCTTGTGGAGCCGACGTCGCGTCAGGGCTTGGAGGAACAGCATGGTCCCCACCACACCCATGAGTGCAACCAGCGTTCCCTGGTACGCACCGCCGACCTGGGAGGCGGCCTCCAAGGTCTCTTCCGCAGCATCGACGCCAAGGAAGACCAACAGACCGGCGCTCAGCGCGAGGGCAAAATGAATCCATCTCCGTTCTAGGCGTCGCAGAAACGGAAGCCACAGAAGACCGAGCGCTACGGGGATGACGCCGACCAGCACACCGATCGCGGCAAAGATTCCAAAGAAAGCCGGTCCGATAGGTGGGGTGACCATAGCAACCGGAATCTCGTAGGAGAACGTCACGCCGGTCGAGCTGAGTAATGCAACCTCGTACGCCTCTTCCTCAACCCATGGGTAGGGAATCGTGATCGTGGCCCTACCCAGGCGTGGGATCGTGGCCGCAGGGACAATCGAAAAATTCCAGAACGCGTTGTCGACGGTCACCTGTGCGATCGTCACCGGATCGGGACCTCCGTTCGCGACCTGAATGGTGATCTCGCCCGGCGCCAAACTAACTCGCTCAAAGGCAATCTCTTCTACAGGCGGCGCGGGCCGGAGAAGCTCCAGCAGACCGGTGTTGGTTACCGCGACGGCCACCGCCGTCAGCAATACGATGGGCAGGAGCCCCCAGCCTACCAACGCCGCTTTCGAGTCGCTCATGCCACCGCATCAACCACGTTGAACACACCCATCCACCCCAGTTCGGTGAATTCAGATTGATGAGCGTGGAACATGAAGCGCCCGGGCTCGTCGAACGTAAACTCCAAGATGTGCCGCTCACCCTGGCACATCATGATGGTGTCCGTGTAGTCACTCGGCTGGAGACTGGTTCCGGTCCGGTAAACGTGGAACAGCTCCCCGTGCAGGTGCAGCGAATTGATCGGATCGAACTCCAGGGCGTTCACGAGATAAATGCGCTGTAGCTCGCCCTTTCG
>JADFIT010000028.1 GCA_022566515.1 Gemmatimonadota bacterium | reverse complement strand
GATAGGGCTCGGCTCGCGGACCCAGAGGCCTGCCTCGAGGCCCAGCAGGGCCGCCTTGTGATCCTGGACGAAATCCACCGCATACCCGAGTTGTTCGCCGTGCTGCGAGGCATCGTGGATCGGCGCAGGCGCGCCGGGCTTCGCACCGGGCAGTTCCTCGTTCTGGGCTCGGCATCGCTGGAGTTGCTCCGACAATCCTCAGAGTCTCTCGCAGGCCGGATCACTTTCGTCGAACTGACCCCGATCCGTGCGGACGAATTGGCGGCGGACCGTGCCACGATCGAACAATTGTGGGTCCGCGGGGGATTCCCGGACAGCCTGCTCGCGAAGGAGGACGCCTCCAGTCTGGAATGGCGTCGGGCGTTCATCCGCACCTATCTCGAACGAGACATCCCGCAGTTTGGCCCGCGCGTCCCTGCGGAGACGCTCCGGCGATTCTGGACGATGCTGGCTCATGGCCAGGCCCAGCAGATGAACGCGGCGAGGCTGGCTTCTGGCTTGGGGGTAAGCGGTCAAACGGTATCCCGGTATCTCGACCTTCTCGTGGACCTTCTCCTCGTCCGCCGGCTTCCGGCATGGTCGGGAAATGTCGGCAAGCGCCTTGTGAAGTCACCGAAGGTCTACATCCGAGACAGCGGGATCGTGCACGCGCTCCTGGGTCTGGAGAGTCTTGACGACGTGCTAGGCCATCCCGTGGCTGGGCCGTCCTGGGAAGGCATGGTGCTGGAGAGTGCCCATGCGGCGGCCGGCGGCTTTCCAGTCTTCTACTACAGAACGTCGGCAGGTGCTGAGATCGACGTGGTGATCGAGGGACGCCACGGTCGTCGCTATGCAGTCGAGATCAAAAGGTCCTCCGCGCCCAGCGTGTCCCGAGGCTTTCGAAATGGCCTGGAGGATCTCGAGATTCGCGAGTCGATTGTGATCTACCCCGGCCAGGAGGCTATCCCGCTGGGCGAGGGGACCGTTGCAATGGGACTGCACGGAGCCCTGGAATGGATCCGGGAAAAGGCCGCCGGCTGAACCCGGTGCCTACTGCGTCATCCCAACTCCTTGTTGGCCTTTCATTACTAAGGCATCGAGCTGTTTACTATCTCCCCGGGTCATCGTCGTCGTCGCGAGCGCCATTGGACTTTAGGTGTACGCGGTACCGAGGGGCTATTGGTTCAACCGAATCTCGGCGAAGGTAGTAGGATTGGCGGGATAGTTCCTCCGCGACAGCGAGGCCACGCGCTTGCCGCCCGCGGTGGACGTCACAGTGAGACTCAGGCGCAGGCGATCGCGGCCGAGGTGAGGCAGCGCCAGCTCTGCGGAGTATCCGGTCCTCGTACGTCGCGTGCCGTATTCCAAACCGTCAGCCATGGGAGCTACCACAGGTGACGGATCGCTGCCGAACGTCGAGAGATGAAATTCGGTGAACGTGAGGGCGTGGTTGTCCGCCAGCCACTTCGCCATGAATCCCTCGAAGGGCAAAGCAGTGACCACAGGCTCGGCGTTGGCGATGTTGTTGGGTGGCGGCAGCAGCACGAAGAGATCGTCCTTCCCGATCGCGCCGTCCGTAGGATCTCCGTCGATGACGATAGCAATGTGGTCGGCCTCACCCAGCATGCGGCCTCCCCGCACACGAATGTTGCGGTACTGGGTTGCTACAGCCAAATACAGGAATTCGTCGTCGCGACGAAACGCGACCCGGATGTCGGTGGACCGTCCGGAGCGGTACAGGGGCCGCCAGTCTGCATCCTGCCATTCCGATAGATCGCCGTCAACGACAACCGATGTGGTGGTCTGAGCGGCCACAACGCGATCTAACTCGCTGCGATAAACCAACAGCCCGTTGCGTTCCTCGTAGGCCGGATCGCGGCTCAACTCCGCCAGACGCTCTCGTTGTCGGGCGACAAACGGTTCGAGTTCATCGTGTAGCGCCCGGAGAGCGCCGTTGGTGGCGCTGCTTCGCTCGAGGTTGGTCAGGGCTGTTTGCAGTTGTGTCAGTGCATCTTCAATAGGCGCCACGTAAATCGTATCAGACAGAATGTAGAGAGGCTCAAAGAGGTTCTCGTCCCAGCCGTAATCGCCGAAGACTTCAACAAATGGATTCAAGGCATCGGCGTCTTCGCCGTAGAGCATTTCCAGAGCCGCGCCGATGGATTGGCGTGGATCGTATCCGGAGGGGTCGCGCGCGTAATCGGCCAAGGTCGCCAGAGGGATCATCGAAGCGTGGGCCTCGTTCATCGGATTGGCGATTATGCCGATGGTGGCGCCGGCAAGATCCGCCGCGCGCCCCGTAAACGGTCCCAGGAACAGACGCCAACGGGCGTAGTCGTTTACCGGATAGTTGTCCCACAGCAGGGGCTTGCGTCGCAGCAGGCGACCCCAGTCGGAGGCCTGTGCCGCGCTTATTGTAGGCGACGCGACGTCGGGCCCCGTCCACAAGATGGTGACTTCTTGAGCAACCCCGGCGCCGATCTCCGCCAGATATTCGAGGTCGCCCCACGCATTCGTGTAGGTCGTGGGCGTGAGGGCGAGCGTCTGTCCGCGTGCTGCGAGGTGCTCGTGCAGTTTGTTGGTGAGCGCCACATGGGCCCGGGCCAGCGTGCCGAACGCTTTCCGGTCGGCGTCGTGGGTGAGCTGCGGTGGAACGTCGTCCACGAACAGACCGAAATGCTCCACGCCGAGATCGGCCACCTGGTCGATCTTGCGCACGAGATCCCGATAGTCAGTCGAGTCCGAGTAGGTAATCGTGAGTCCCGGGCTGATGGCGTACCAGAACTCCACACCCGCTTGCTGCGCCGTCACGACGAGCTCCTGAAGCTGCTGTCTCTCGTCCTCCGGGTACGGCTCGCGCCACCGGCTGCGGTGGAACGGGTCGTCTTTCGGAGCATAGATGTAGACATCGAGCCCTACGCGGCCCATGAACCGCAGCATGTCGAGCCGATCCCCGTGAGACCACGGGGGCCCGTAGAAGCCTTCGATGACGCCGGAGAACTCGAAGGCCGGGACCTGTGTTTCGGTGCAGCCTAGAGCCGCCAGGACGGTCAAGGGGAGGTATTTGAATCGTTTCATGGCATGCTTGGATCGGTGGTTGAACAGTCAAACTCCCCACTCCCCACTCCCGACTCCCGACTTGGCCCTAACCTCTACCCCCCGCGAGCTTCGCCGCCTCCGGCGAACGCATGAGCCTCCACATGGCCAGACTCCCCAAAATCGGTCCGATGACGAGGGTGGCAAACGCCCAGCGCCACCCCACCACATCGACGACACCCGGAATCAGCCGAATGGAGACCAGCGTGAGCAGGAACCCCATGGAGGTCTGCGCGGTGAGAAGCGTGCCCACGTATTCCCCTTCTCCCAGCTCGCTCACGGCGGATGAAAACTGTGCGGAATCGGCGACGATGGTGAATCCCCAGATCAGAGCAACGGCGGTGACGATGTAGGGGTGGCCGTTGACGAACAGTCCGATAGTCACCGCGCAGCTTCCACTGATCACCATGCTGGCGATCGTCGTGCGCGTGCGGCCCCAGCGGTCGGCCAGCCGGCCGGCGAGCAAGCTTCCCGGCCCACCGGCAGCTATCGCGAGAAAGGCGACCAGGGCCGCTGTCCTCTCCGGCCCGAGTGCGCCGAAAACGGAAGCACCCGGTGCGCTGGCATAGGCGAAGGTGAGAAACAACGGGATCCAGGTCCACATCGCGTAGAGTTCCCACATGTGGCCGAGGTAGCCGAAATTGGCGAGCCGGAGCCCCCGTTCTGTGATCGACCGGGACATGTAACTCCAACGGAACTTCGGTGCCGGGGCCCGATGAGGGCCTAGCGTACCGTAGAACCACACCAACAGCCCACCCGCGGTGGCGAAACCCGAGACCGCGTACAATACGGGACGCCATTCGGCGAGACCTCCCAGCCCGCGCACGAGATGGGGCGATGCCGTACCCACTGTCAGCGCGCCGACCAGGAGCCCCAGGCCCAGGCCCCGGTCTTTCTTGGTCCATGTGGCGATGATCTTCATGCCCACCGGGTATACGGCCGCGAGCGTGACACCAGTGGCAAGCCGGAGCAACAGAGCCAACGGAAGCCCGTGAGCGACGAGTGGGATCAAGGCGTTCAAGCCGGCGCCTGCGAACGCTCCCGCCGCAAAGACCTTGCGCGGCTCCCAGATGTCCGAAACGTTGAACAGCGCGCTGGCGAGGGCACCGGCGACGAATCCGAGCTGCACGGTCATAGTCAGCCACGCGGCGTCACCCGTGCTGAGGTTCCATTCCTCGATCAGGAGGGGGGTGACGGCCGTGGCCGAGAACCACAGGCTCATGACCAGGAGTTCGGCCAGAGCAAGCAGCAGCAAGACGCGCCATTTTTGGGAAACCGCCAACCGCAGCTCCTTTTTTGCGGACGGACCAGGTGTGCCTCGCCCATACGAAAACGGGCCCCGGTGCGTCGACCACCGAGGCCCGTTAGCTATCCGACTGCCCTGAGCTATCCTCGACCTTTGGCCACCTGGCGCTCCTCGCCCGTTTCGAAATACACGCTGTTCTTTGCGATGTAGCTCGTCCACTCCTCGGGCGTATCCTCCTCGGTGAAGATCGCAGTCACCGGGCACTCGGGCTCACACGCGCCGCAGTCGATGCATTCGTCGGGGTGTATATAGAGCATATCGGGCCCCTCGTAGATGCAGTCGACCGGGCAAACGTCCACACAGCCCCTGTCCAGGGTGTCTATGCAGGGTTCCGCGATGATGTATGTCATTCAAGCTCCCGTTTCAGGAGTGGTTGGAGTAGGCCGAATCTTTACCTGGCCCTTGCCGAGTGTCAAGAGTGTGCGCTAATCGCAGGAGCTGTGATTAGTTTCCTGGGAATTGCGATCGCCTGTAGCGGGCGACAGACTCAGGAGAAGGCACAGTGCGATATGATCCCCGAATGGTTCAACCGATGCGAGAAGAGCTAACCACTCTCGGTTTTGAGGAGCTGCTAACCCCGGACGCCGTGGACGAGGTGTTGGGGTCTGATGGCGTCGTCCTGGTGGTGGTGAATTCGGTGTGTGGTTGTGCCGCAGGAAAGGCTCGACCCGGTGTGCGGCTTGCCGTGCAGCACGACAAGGTTCCGGACAAACTCACGACCGTGTTTGCGGGTATGGAGATCGAGGCCACCGAAAGGGCCAGGAGTTACTTCACTGGTTATCCACCGTCGAGCCCGCAAATCGGGCTGCTCAAAGACGGCAAGCTGGTGTATCTGATGGAGCGGCACGATATCGAAGGGCGAGAGGCCAACGAGATCGCCGCAAAGCTAGTCGATGCCTTCGATCAGTACTGCGGCAAGCTCGTATAGCCACGTCTCATGATCCTGGTTGATCCGCTGGCCCACCCGGTCATTGCCCACCGGGGGGCCAGTGGGCGATCTCCCGAAAACACTCTTCTCGCGTTTAGAAAGGCCCTCGAACAGCGGGCGGACGCCCTAGAGCTGGACGTTCGCCTCACGAAGGACGGGATTCCGGTCGTCATTCACGATCCTACCGTCGAGAGAACTACGGACGGAACCGGGATGGTTGGGGACATGACCCTCGCCGCCATTAGCGAGCTGAACGCCGGGTGTGGCGAATCGATCCCCACGTTGGCGGAGGTCTTGGAGGAAATCCAGGGGACTCCCATCATGGTCGAGATAAAGGAAACGTGGGCCGGTCAGGCAGTTGTGGCCGCCATACGAGCGGCCGGTGCAGGCGACCGGGTTCTCGTTGGCTCTTTCGAATCTGCACCGCTTCGCGCCGTTCGGGCCGCCGGCCTGAGGACGATGGCCAGCCGACCGGAGACCGGGCGGTTCTGGCTGGCGACCCGACTGGGGTGGGCCCCGCCCGGAGACCGATACCAGGCGTTTTCCCTCCCCGAGTATCGGGGCCGCATCAGGGTCGTGGATAGTCGCTTTGTCCGACTGGCGAGGCAAAAGGGCCGGCCGGTCCACGTCTGGACCGTCGATGATGTGGAGACCGCACGACGCTTGAGGTCCCTCGGGGTGGCTGGGATTCTCACCAACTATCCCGATCGGATGGGGGCGTTGGGGAGTGAGGAGTGGGGAGTGGGGAGTGGGAAGTGGGAAGTAGGAAGTGGGAAGTAGGCGGGAGGGAGGAGAACCGGTTGGGGCTTTCGGGGAACATGGGGGAGTCTGGTCTCGTTGACAGCTAGGCCGGGTGGACATCTACCGACATCATTAGATATAGGGACGTCAGATATAGGGACGTCGAGTCTGGAGTTGTATTGAAGCAATGAGAGGGAATACTGCGGTACTCATCGCCGGGTTGTCTCTCGGCTGCGCCTCCGGCGGCTATGTGGATGGTTCGCCGGCCGCGCCGGCGGTGGGCGAGATCGAGGTCACCCTGTTGCTGGTGGGAGATGCCGGTTGGGCGAAGGCGGACGATCCGGTCCTCGGCCGCGTCACGGCTCACGCGTCGGAACGACCGGACCGTACCGTGGTCGTTTTTCTGGGAGACAACGTGTACCAGGATGGGCTTGCTGCGGTGGGGTCGCCGGACCGAGAGCGGGGTGAGCGTATTCTGAAGGCCCAGCTCAGAGTCGGCGGCAAGAGTGGGGCGGGGGCGGGGGCGGGGGCGGGGGCGCGGCTGGTTTTTGTGCCCGGGAATCACGATTGGGACAGGTCCGGGCCCGACGGGTGGGAGGACGTGCTGCGTCAAGGCCGGTTTCTGGCGAGCAACGGGGCGGAGCTGTTGCCGGCGGGTGGGTGCCCGGGGCCGAGTGTGGTGGATGTTGGATCTCAGGTGCGTATCGTTGCCCTGGACACACAGTGGTGGCTGCATGGAGAAGCGAAGCCGCAAGATCCCACCTCCGAGTGCGGGGTCGACAGTGAAATCGAGATACTCGACGCTCTGGGCGTTGCGCTCGAGGCTGCCGACTCGCGACAGGTAGTGGTCGTCGCGCACCACCCCTTGGCATCGGCTGGCAAGCACGCTGGTCACTTCGGATGGAAGGACCACATATTTCCGTTGCGCAACGTGGCGAAGTGGATGTGGCTACCGCTGCCGATCATCGGCTCGGCGTACCCGTTGGTGCGCCGACTCGGGGCTACGGCTCAGGACATGTCGGGATCGGCGAACCGTCATATGCGCCAAGCCCTGGACTCGGTGTTCGCCATCTATCGGCCGTTGGTCTATGCGTCCGGTCACGACCATTCTTTGCAGGTCTTGGAGGGTGAGACGGCACGCTATTTCTTGGTGTCTGGTGCGTCGACGATCGGTCATTTCAGCGCTGTGGGTCGTGAGGACCGAACCCGCTACTCACGGGCCGCTACAGGGTTCATGCGGCTCGACTTTACGACAGACCGGCGGGTACGACTCGGAGTGTTTACCGTGGACAAACGAGGAACGGAAACAGAAGAGTATTCTGTTTGGCTGGATACAAGGTGATAAGCAGATGTGTGTCATGATCGTGCGGCGCCTGACTGGTCTCACCGCGTTACTCGTCGCTGTATCTGCGTTTTGCTTCCCGCTGGCGGGCCAGGACAGCGTCACGGTTGTCGCGGGCGATTATTCGGCCGGCTGGCTCAAGCGGCTTTTCTTCGGAAGTGACTACCGAGATCTTTGGTCTGTCCCCTTACGCGTTCCATATCTGAAACTCCGGGAGTACGCCGGTGGACTCACGCCGGTTCGTACGGGCGGATACGGCCAGACCATCTCACTGCATTTTGACGGCGCGGACGGCCGAAGGTATGTATTTAGGTCCATCGACAAAGACCTTTCCCGCCGTCTCACTGAGGGCCTGCTCGGAACCTTTGTCGAAGACATCGTTCAGGATCAAACCAGTGCGTACAATCCGGCCGCGGCGTTGGTGACGTCGTCCCTGGTCGAGGCCGCCGGCGTACTTGCGGCGAAACCCCAGCTGTTCGTGATGCCCGATGACGCGGCGCTCGGCGAGTTCGAAGAAGCCTACGCTGGCATGCTGGGAATGATCCTGGAGAATCCGGACGAAGGGCCGCGAAACACGCCTGGGTTTGCCGGATCCGAACTGGTGAGCGGTTCCGACCGGGTCCTCGAAGCCACCGAGAAAAGTCCGCGCAACCGCGTCGACGAGATCGGGTTTCTCAAGGCGCGACTGCTCGACGTGTATCTGGGAGACCGCGACCGCCACAAGGGTCAATGGAAGTGGGCGCGATTCGAGGAGGGGGACGGATACCGCTGGGAGGTCGTTGCCGAGGATCGCGACCAGCCGTTCGTGAAACAGGACGGGGTCATTCTGTGGATAGCCCGCACATTCTTCGTTCGCAAGTTGACCAACTTCTCGGCCAACTACAGTAACCTCGTGGGGCTCACCTGGAATGGCTGGGATCTCGATCGCCGGTTCTTTGCCGGATTGGAGAAACCGGTGTGGGATTCCGTGGCGGTAGACCTCCAGCAGCGGTTCACAGACCAAGTGATTGAGGACGCTGTTCGCCAACTGCCACCGGAATACTATGCGCTGCGTGGAGAGGAACTCACCTACGAGCTGAAGAGCCGCAGAGATCACCTGCTGGAGGTCACCGACGACTACTACCGTCTGATGGCGGAGTACGTGGATATCCAAACCACCGATGAGGACGAAATCGCGACCATCGATCGCAACGACGACGGTACGGTTCTCGTCGAGGTGGCTCTCACGCCTACCTCGGAGCCGCACTTCCGGCGCACGTTCTATCCGGATGAAACGAAAGAGATCAGGCTCAACCTTCACGGGGGCGATGATCGAGCGGTGGTCCGCGGTAACAGCGGTGACATCAAGATTAGGGTGATTGGCGGTGGCGGACGAGATCACCTGGTGGATGCGTCTTCGGCTGCCACCTACTTCTACGACGCCGGTGGGCGAACCGAATTCGTCCGAGGGCCGGGCACGCGGGTGGATCGGCGCGACTTCAAGGCGCCGCCGTCTCCGGATTTTGCCCACGAGCACCCGCCCGACTGGGGGTATTGGCTCAAACCGTTGCCATGGTTGAGCTTCAGTCCCGACATCGGGCTATTCGCGGGGGGGGGCTTTATGCGGTACCAGTACGGGTTTAGGAAGTTCCCATACAGCTCCCTGGTGGTGGCAAAACTGGGTTTCGCGTTTGGAGCGAATCAGCCCTGGGTGGATCTTCAATTGGAAAGCCGGGAGATCGGTCCCAGGCTGCATCTCAACCTGTCCGGCCAGTGGACGGGCCTCGACATTATCCGTTTCCACGGCTTCGGCAACAATACCACGCTTACGGGCAGCAGCAGCTTCTACCGCGTCGATCGACGCCAGACGAGCGTGGCCGTCGGGCTCGAGGTGGAGCCCACTGCCCACGTGACGTTCAGCGCCGGTCCGATCTTTCAGGTCTCGCAGACGGACCGGGACGATGGCAACACCTTCTTGGTCAGTCAGGGACCCGATTTCTACGGGGTCGGGACGTTCGAGCAGCTCGGCGTACAGGGTTCCTTTAGTATCGACACACGCAACCGCCCGGTCGCAGCGACGAAAGGTGTGCTCCTCACCGGTGGGGGAACTGTCTTTGGATCCTGGCTCGATGTGACGGATACCTACGCCGAAGTGCATGGTGAGGCAGCGACTTATCTGACTGTTGGCCCCACACTGGCCTTGCGCGCGGGCGCCAAGAAAGTCTTTGGAACGTTCCCCTTCCACGATGCCGCGTATCTGGGTGGCAACACCACGGTGCGTGGGTTTTCGGAGCAACGCTTTGCCGGAGACGCCACAGTGTACGGCAACGCGGAGTTCCGGTTTCGGATGAGCAGGCTACGCATCATTTTCCCCGGCAATATCGGTCTCTTCGCCCTGGCGGACGTGGGTCGTGTCTTTTCCGATTTTGACACTCCGGGAGTGAGCACGTGGCATTCCGCGTTCGGCGGTGGCCTATGGCTCTCCCTGTTGGGAGACCTGAACACCATGAGTGTGGCGATCGCTCGCAGCGACGAGAGGACCGGTGTGTACGTCCGAACGGGATTCCACTTCTAGGCGATGAAGAGCCCCATCGAGGTCAAGCTCGACGTCCCCAGTCGGGAAATCATCGACAAGCTGGCTTCGGACGCGCCACCGCTGGGCATGCGATGCACTCCGCTGAAGCACTCCTTTCATCGTGACATCTACTTCGATTCGCGCGACAGGACTCTCGAGAAGCGGGGAGTCAGTTGCCGCCTTCGGACTCGTTCGGACGACAAGCGCATCCTCTCGCTGGAAATCCGCCAAACCCACGAGCGGCAGGTTCACGAGGAGGAGGTGCCCGAAGTCGATCCTCACGACGTGTTGCGGGGAAGCTCCGATCCGGCCAGGCGCCTTCGTGCCATCATCGATCCGGATCTGCTAGAGCCCACCATCGAACTCGAGATCGAACGGCGTCAGCGGCGTTTCTGGAAGGGATGGTTGCCGCTTCCGCAGTTTGAACTCCTGTACGACATCGTTGCCGTTCGTAGCGAAGGCGCCTCCCGGTATTTTTACGAGTTGAAGATACGGTACCTCCGCGGGGGTAAACCGAGTCTCGAGGCGGTGGTACGAGATAGCCGGAGTCGCTACGCGCTCCGTACTACGCTCTCCCGAAAGGTCGACCGAGCCCGGAAGAAACTGGCCAGCCTCGGGAGTCGCACGCTGACCGGGGAAGTTTACGGTATCCATGAAGTCGCGGTGATTGCCACCTACCAAGGCGAGATCGGCATGCGACGTATGGGCAACGCGTTGGTGCTGCCGGTGGAGCAGGGGAACGGAGAGGAAACCTGTCGTGGCCTGCTTCGTGCCAACGTGGGGACGACGGAGGGCGACGTGCGGTTGCTTGGGGTTGCACCCGCCGCCGCAGCGCGCCCGCTCCTCGAGGTGTGGCTGGCGGATGACCTCCCCAGATCGGCGGCAACACCGCCCGAAGAGGGAGTGAAGTGGTTCACTCTGCCCGATATCATGCGTCGCGTGGGTTCGCCGCTGCTGCGCGATGCCCGGACGCTGGCGGCTCTCGCCGTGGCGGCGCGGTCCGATCTCTTCCAGCTCAAGGCGGATCCGGTGGCGACAGGGGGGCGCGTCTCAGTCGCCACGTCTACAGTGCCTGATCCGGGTACCCAGACTCTTGCCGATCTCCAGAAGCCCGAACTTCCGGAGGAATCGCTCCATACGTGGGAACCGGTGCCTGATCAGTTCATAAACGAAGAGCTGAGTTGGCTGGAATTCAACGGCCGCGTACTCGAGTTGGCGGAAGATCTCGGCACACCGTTGCTGGCCCGGTTCCGGTTTCTCGCCATCTTCAGCTCGAACCTCGACGAGTTCGTGATGGTGCGGATAGGCATCCTGAAGCAAGAGGTTCTGGATGGTGTGGTGGAGAGAACGGTAGACGGACTCACACCACAAGAACAACTCGACGCCATTTCGGTGCGCCTCAATCCGCTGATACGGCGGCAGCAGCACTGCTTTCGGAAGCTCCTTCCGGAGCTGGAACGCCATGGCGTAGCACTGCTACAGTGGAAAGATTTGGACCCACCCACCCGGGATACAATGCGGGCGTATTTCGACGAACAGATCTTCCCGGTGCTGACCCCGCAGGCCATGACGCAGGCGCCGGGTCATCCGTTCCCTCACATCACCAATCTCAGCTTGGCCCTCGCGGCGATGGTGCGAGACGAAGACGGCGGGGGCCTGCACTTTGCCCACATAAGAATTCCGGGTGGGTTGCCGCGCCTCGTGCCGTTGCCGAACGGCCGGGATCGCATCCCCATCGAGGAGATCATCAAGGCGAACGTAGGAGCGCTGTATCCCGATCGTCGGGTGGAAGGCGTACACGTGTTCCGGATTACACGCAGTGGTGATATCAACATAGACGAAGACGGGGCTTCCGACCTGTTGCAGGCCGTTGAGCAAGAGGTGAAGCGGCGCTCGTTCGGATCGGTCGTGCGCATCGAGGTAGAGGAGGCCATGCCGCGCCCGACGCGAGAGCTGCTGGAGCGCGAATTGGAGTTCGAAGAGTCTTCACCCGGCGCACTGTCGGACGCCGACGTGTTCGAAATCCCAACGATGGTAGACCTGACGGCGTTGCAAGAGATCGCCGCCCTGCCGATGCCGGATCTGGACTACCCCAAGTTCAATGCTGCATCGCGACTCGATTCCGAGGTCTCGATCTTCGACCAAATTCGCGAGAACGAAATCCTCGTGCACCATCCGTACGATTCGTTCGAGTCGACAGTGGAGCGCTTCATACTGGAGGCTGCTGATGATCCGGACGTCATCTCGATCAAGTTGACGCTCTACCGCAGCGGTGACCAATCACGGATCGTGGACGGGTTGATGCGTGCGGCTCAGGCGGGCAAAGAGGTCGCGGTGTTTGTCGAACTCAAGGCGCGGTTTGACGAGGAGCGGAACATCCATTGGGCGAGGAAGCTCGAGCGGGCCGGCATTCATGTGGTGTACGGCATCGTGCGTCTGAAAATACACGCAAAAACTACGCTCGTGGTAAGGCGCGAGGGAGATACAGTGCGTCGCTACGTACACATCGGAACCGGCAACTACAACGCAGCCACCGCGAAGTTCTACACAGATCTGGGATTGTTGTCGTGTCGACAAAAGTTGGGGGCAGACCTCAGCGACTTGTTCAACGAGCTAACCGGATCGTCCCGGCCACCGCAGAGCAAGTTCCGCCGCTTGCTGGTGGCTCCCAAGCGGATGCGCAAGAGGTTCCTCAAGTTGATCGAACGCGAAGCAGAGCATGCACGCTCCGGTCGAGGCGGACAGATTCGGGTAAAGCTGAACGGACTCGCCGACACGGAAATCATCGGCGCGCTCTACTCGGCTTCCCAGGCCGGTGTCGAGATCGACCTGATCGTGAGGGGAATCTGTACCCTCCGTCCCGGCGTGCCCGACCTTTCGGATCGAATCAGAGTAATCAGCATCCTGGGCCGGTTTCTGGAGCACGCCCGCATCTACCACTTCGCCAACGGAGGAGAGCCGGAGTTCTACATCGGTTCGGCCGATTGGCGTCCCCGAAACCTCAGGCGCCGAGTGGAGGTCGTCACGCCGGTCTCCGATCCGCAGGCACGGGACCGCCTCGAAGAGATCTTGGACCGCGAACTCGACGATCCTTTTGCCTGGCACATGAATTCGGATGGCAGCTACAGCCGACAGTCCGTGCCGATCGGTGTCGATCAGCAAACCGCACAGGATTATTGGGTTGATCGGCTCGCCTGACTAGCCTGAAGTGCGTCGGCGATGCGCTCTATGCGCTGCACGAGCGATTCGGCTCGACCGTCGAGCCAGTGCTCCCTGAAACCGTTGAATTCGCGCTGCGCCTCGAGCCTCATGTAATCGAGGCCGGCTGCGAGCGTTTTTCTCGCCCGGTCTTCGAGGAAAGTGGTCTGGGAGGGTGGGTACGTAGGCGTTGCCGTGGGCTCTAATGCGGGGGATTCATCGGCGGACAGCTCTCCTACCCGGCTCCCGAATCCCGCGGCGAGGGCGATTTGCATTTGTAAAATCTGCAAATCCCGAAGTGCGCCGAGCGTGTCCTGCATGGCCTTCAGTTCCACGATTACGTCGCGAGCGTCGGGGATCGCCTTGCTCAGCGGTTCCAGAATGTAGCGCAGCCGTTTGACGGCCAGTCGGGCCCTATGAGTCGCCCTGACCGAGTCCACCGAATCGATCTCATTCAGCTGCCCCCGCAGCTTGGCGGCATGTTCGCGGAGTGCGGCCTGAGTGACGCAGCGGATGCTGCGGAGGGGAGCGTCTTGGGACCCACCACGCTCCGGAACGAACCAGCGCCGTTTCCTGAACCTCTTGCCGATCTCGGCAAAATGTCTTCTGATCGGTACCAGGTCCACGGGCTGGGCCCCGTTTTGGCCGTTCCCGCAAAACTCCGTGAGAATCAATCCGAGCCCCTCCCGCTGGCTCGGTGATACTGTATCGCTGCGTATCTGCCGCTCGATCCAGTCCCGCTGGACTTCATAGTCGCGGCTGAGATTGGTTGCCGAAACGAGTTTGCCGAGGCGTTTCCGGAGCTTGTTGGCGCGGCGCTTCCCAAGATGGTCTCGGTGGGTCTCGAGATGGGTGCGCAGCCTTCTCATGGCAACCCGGAAGTCGTGCAGTGCCTCGTCGTCCTCTTTTCCCAAGCGGTCGCACGCGGCCGAGGCCTTGTCGAACAAGTTTCCGGCCAGGCCGTGGTAGGCGTCTGCTACCGGATCTCCGGATTTGCTCTTGGTCTTGCTCATCGGGACTGAGTGCTCCCCCAGCGGGCGGCGCGAGGCAGTTGATACAGCTAATAAAACGTCTGGACTGGGGATGACAACCGTGGAGCTGAGATTCACCTGAGATGGTAGAGCGTCAGCCGCGCTCGTCTCCTGCCGCCCTCATCCGCGAGCAGCAGGGTGCCGTCCGACGTGAAGGTAATCCCTTCGATCTGGCGGTGATTCCCCCGTTTCAATTTCACCACGGCCACCACCCGCCCGTCGGGGGTGATCTCAGCCATGGCGGACTGCTGTGCCGCCACGATTATATAGTTGCCGCTCAGGGGGTGTCGCTCTATGCCCGAGGGTCGGAACGACTTGCCGTCGATTCGGCTTGTGATCTCGCCGAGAGGGATCAACAGCGGTGCGCCCGTGATTTCGCGACTGTCCAGGGAAAAGCGGTAGATGGCGACGAAGTCTTCGATCTCCTTGTCGCGCGGTGTCTTACAGACCAGTAGCAGCACCCGGTCTGCGGGTTCGAAGGCGAGGCCCTCGACTTCGCACTTTTTGCCTACGCCCGTCCCGTAGATGTTGTACAGCATTCGCTCGTCGTCTTCGCCTTCGCGACTCTCGTAGATCAGCCCTCCGCTGGTAACGAGATAGAAGCGTTCTTCGGCGTAGGCGATGCCTTCGAAGTCGCCCCGGACGGGATCGCCCATGGCGAATCCCTTTACGACTCTCCGTGCGGTGGGATTGATCTCGAAAATGACGGCGCGCTCGTCGTTGTGGGCGAACAATCGGCCTTCGCGGCCCAGCGTGAGTCCGGAGATTTCACGTAACCGCCCCGGAAGCCTCCACTGTGTGGCGGATGCCTCGGAGAAGTCATAGTCGTGGAGTGTGACGTTCTGGGCCCATGCCCCCGTTGGGAGCGTGAGTACCACCACGAAGACGAGCCAACCGGCCGGAAAGGGGGAATCGGCTACTTGGGAAGCGTCCAGTGGGGTACCCGGTCTTCTTTCGACTTCTTGAGCTTCAGATTGCGGTACTCAGCCGCAATGATGCTGTCTTGCGCCCGAGACCGAAGCGTCGAGATGAACTGCGACGGTGTAACATCCTTGGGCAGGCTAATCAGGTATTCCAGTGCCGAATTCCCGTCGGGTGTCGGCGACACCTCCGCGAGCTTGAATCGCTCGGCGTGCTGCTCCAACACCTCGTTGATGGCATCCAGGCACTTTTCGTTGGCCTTGGCGAGCACGACCAGGAGCCCGTTGAACTTCTTCTTGCCGGCGCTTTCGAGGTGGTCCCGCAGCCGCGCTTTACGCTCGGCGATCTCCGTGATGGAGTCGGGGGTCAAGGCTGCAAGCTGGCTGGGATCGCCGATCGTGAGGTTGCCCAGGCCCGCGCCGGGCGTGCCCCCGACGCCGGCCAACACATCGCCCAGGCGCATCTTGGGGGTCCGGCCCTTGATGGCGTCGGCGTAGATGTTCCCGATCTTTCGCTTCCACATGAACATCACGAGATAGTTGAACATGACCGATGTCACGAAGGCGACACCGAGAGCTTGCGCTCCGGCGGCCAGAGCCGTCCCGATGGCGAGGAAGATGTATACGGCGTCTTTGGTATCCTCCAGGGTGCTGCGAAACCGGACCGCGGCCACTATGCCCGCCAACGCGAAGGCAAGAGGGATGCTGTTCATGACCACGATCACAAGCCCTGTTACCGGCACCGGGAGGATGAGCACCGTGTGTACCACGGCCTCATCGTATCCTTTTTCCTGTTTTGTGAGCATGTAGACCCACGCCACCGGGATGAGGACCAAGAGCGCACCAATGATGGCGGTCAATGCCTGAATGCCGGTTTCCAACGGGTTCCGGGGTTGGGTTGCTTCGACGCCAACTGGGCCGCCGAACTGGCTTCCAGACAGTGCGGCGAGCCGCTCCATGGTGAATGCCGATTCGAGGTTAAGATCTGGTAATCCTATGATCAAGGCGTAGACCCCAGCCATCACGATGAGGTAGTACGCAGTCAGCAGAGCGTATGGAGACTTTAGCATCCATCTAGTAGCCATACCTGATTGCTCCCTTCTTCACGTCTGTTACGTCTTCCCGAGCTTGCGAAGTTGCTCCGGTGTCAACGCCCATTTGAGCCATGCGTTCCCAGCTGTTGGGTAATCCTCCCAACCGAGCAGGCACGCACCCCCCTTCTTGAACTCCACGAAGTGGTTGAAGGGAGCTGCCAGCAGCCAACTGGCCAACAATCCAAGATGTGGCTCGTGGCCCACCACCGCCAGCGTGTCGTTCTCGCCCTGTTCCTGCATCCACTTCAATACGTCGTCGCGCTCCCCTGCCGGGGCAAGACCGTCGAGTTCTTGTGGTGACACATCGTCGTACACCGCGGCCAGGATATCGGCGGTTTGCACGGCGCGGACGAGGGGGCTGGTGGCGATCGCATCGATGTCCGGCACGTTCGTCACGATGCCATCGACGATGCGGCGCATCTGGCGGTCACCCTTGGCGGTCAGCGATCGTTCGGCGTCCGCTTCCTCGGAATCGGAAACCGGTTCCACAGCGGCGTTATGGCGGACGATCAGCAATTCCATCGGCTTGTCGCGGTACCTCGAGGCCTAGCGAAGATTTCTCGATCCGATCGACCGCGGTTTTCTCTTCCTCAGCCGAGTTGCCTCCTTGAGCTGCATTTCCGCGAGATCTATCAGCGTCTCTTGCGTGCCCTGCGCCTCGCTACCCTCTTTCGGTCGTCGTTGGACGTAACTGCCGTCTGGAGCCATATCCCACGTGCTGCGCTGGTCGTTCACATGACTATCCAACACCGCCCGGAGTTCGTCGATAAGCGGGGGTTCCTCCACCGGTATGAGGATCTCAACGCGATCGTCGAGATTCCGCTTCATGCAGTCTGCCGATCCTATGTAGTACTCGGACTTCTCCCCGCCACCGTTCCTGAAGTAGAAAACGCGACTGTGCTCCAAGAACCGACCGACCGTGCTCATCACCCGGACGTTGTCGGACAGCCCCGGGATACCGGGTCTCAGACGGCACGTATCTCGGACTATCAGATCGACCTTCACACCACTCTGAGAGGCCTCGTACAGCGCTTTTGTGATTTCGCCGTCTGAGAGCGCGTTGATCTTGAACTGTATGAGACCGGGGGACTCCTCACTGTGTGCCAGGATCTCGCGACCGATCTTGTCGAGCAAAGCCTGCTTCAGGTACTTGGGCGCGGGAAACAGTTTGATGTAATTGCGTTTGGGTTTGTAACCTGTCGTGAGATAGTTGAACAATTCGGTGAGGTCGTGCCCGATGTCCTCGTCACTGGTTAGCAACCCCAAGTCTGTATATAGTCGTGCCGTCTCGGCGTGGTAGTTCCCGGTGGAGACGTGGGCGTAGCGGCGCAGACGGTCGTGATCCTGCCGCACGACGAGCGTCGCCTTACAGTGCGTCTTCAAGCCCATCACGCCGTACGTCACGTGGACGCCCGCCTCCTCCAGGTCGTTGGCCCAGCGAATGTTGGCCGCCTCGTCGAAGCGTGCCTTGAGTTCCAACATGACCGCAACCTGTTTTCCGTTGCGGGCTGCATCGACCAAGTATCCAACCACATTGGTCGTCGCTGACGTGCGGTACAGCGTCATCTTGATGGCCCGCACCTTGGGGTCCTCGCTAGCCTCTCTGAGAAACCGCTCCACGGAAGTGGCGAACGATTGATAGGGATGATGTAGCAGGAAGGGCCCGTGGTCGCGGATGGCGTGGAAGATGCTGCCCTCGCGCTTCATGTCGGGATGGTCTACCGGGGAATGCTTCGGGTCATGGAGCGACGGGTACTTCAGGTCGGCGATCTCCATGACGTCACGCAAGGCGAGGAACCCCTCCACCTCGGTTACGTCCTTCTGCTCGTCCAGGCCGAACTCCGCCGCAAGACGTCCCTGGTGCTGAGGTGCCATTCCCACCGCCACTTCCATGCGAACCACCGGAGCAAACTTGCGTTCGCGAAGGCCCGTCTCGATGAGGGCCAGGAGGTCGTCCGCTTCTTCCTCGTCCATCACGGCATTGGCGTTGCGCGTGATGCGGAATTGCTCGCAACCGTCGATCTCCATTCCTGGGAATAGCAGGTCCAGGTTATGGGCCATCACGCTTTCGAGGGGCACGAATGTATCGCGGTCCTCGAGCCTCAGGAAGCGTGGGATGCCGGCGCCTACGGGAACCTGAACCCTGGCAAGCGACGTCGCAGTTTCATTGGGGTACCGCAGAGTAACCAGGAGGTTGAGGGACAGATTCGTGATGAAGGGGAAGGGGTGCGCCGGGTCTGTTGCCTGTGGCGTAACCAGGGGAAAAATGTTTTGGGTGTAGTAATCCCGCAGGTAATCCTGTTCCGAAGGCGTTAAGTGCTCGTAAGTGGTGATGACGATCCCATGTTGAGCCATCTCGTCCAGCGTGCACAACAACGCCCTGTACTTCTGCTCTTCGAGCCGGCGCACAAGGGGCCGGCACGCTTCGAGCTGGTCTTCCGGCGTGCGGCCGTCAATCGTGCGATCCTGAATGCCGGCGCCGCGCTGCTGCTTGAGTCCGCCGATTCGCTTCATGAAGAACTCGTCGATGTTCGAGCTTACGATGGCGATGAACTTCACCCGTTCGAGCAAAGGGACTCGATCGTCTTCGGCCTCGTTGAGCACGCGGAAGTTGAAATTCAACCAGGTCAATTCCCGGTTGAGGTAATATCCGCTCCGGCGTAGATCGTGCCTGCCGTCGGCGTCGGGATCCGGCAGCGGTGTGGGCTCCGGGGGCGTGACCGCCGCAGGTGGCACCACTCGGGCGACTTCCCGCTCGACCACGTCCGCCCTTGCGCTCGCTTCAACCTCTTGGGTCGTGTCCACAGGAGCCTCGGTCAGCTTCTCCCCGCCGTTCTCAATAGTTTTCGCGTCTGCCTTCATGCAACTACCTGCCTTTGCCGCAGCCCCTGTCTGTGAAACAGAACGCGCGTGACGGAAGTGCCCAGCAGGCACCCCCCACGCGTGTTCCGGGGAGAAGACGAGCTTTTCGCTAAGGCCTCAAATATAAGCAATAGCAACGGGTTGCGGGGGATTGGGCCGGTTGGGTCTCAGTCGGCGGCGAGGCTCCGGAGGCCTGCCCCCAGGGCCTCGAGGCCGCCTGTCAGCTGGCTCGGCTCCTCGCCGAAACCGATCCTGAGATGGTTGCTCAGCCCCACGTGCACCCCCGGAACCAAGAGTACGTCTTGGGTCGCACGGAGGTGCTCCACCAGTGCTGCCGACTCGATGTTCATGTTGTACTCGACCAGACATATGGCGCCGGCGTCCGGTGCCCGCCAGGATAGGAGGTCACCGTGGGATCGGAGCCACTCCTCCATGGTGGCGTAGTTGTCTCTCAGAATGCTCCTGGTCCGCTCGAGGATCTTGTCCCGGGCGCCGAGCGCCCGCGTGGCGAGAAAGTCGCTGATCGCGCTGGGGCCTATGACCGTGTAGTCCTGACGACTCCATGCCTCCTTGATGAACTCGGCGGGGCCGATGATCCAGCCGATCCGCAGGCCCGGGAGCCCCCAGGCCTTGGACAGCCCGCCGGTAATGACCACCCGCTCGTAGCGGCCCCAGCACGATTCCGTCATCGGACCGATCCGTTCGGCGCCCTGGTATACCTCGTCCACCAGGAGCCAGGCGCCCACCTCCTGCACCCGCTCCAGGATCGCGTCCCGGGCCCCGGCCGAGAGCACGCGACCGGTCGGGTTGTTGGGGTTGGTTACCACCACGAGCTTGGTACCGGTCCGAATCGCCGCCCGCATCTCGTCGAGGTCCGGCTCCCAGCCCAAGTCGGCCTTCAACGGGAACGTGTTTACGTCCGCGCCGTTGCTTCGGGCCACGCCCCACGTCTGGAGATAATTGGGCACTTCGATGGTGGCTAGTTCACCGGGCGCCAACAGCGTCCAGCAGATGACGAAGTTGGCTTCGGAGCTGCCCACGGTCACGAGTACGTTGTCCTCGGTCGCTCCGGGGTAGAGTGGGGCGATCGCCCCGCGTAGCGCGTCGGTTCCGTTGCTCTGGCTGTACACCAGCCGCTGGGCTCCCAACATCCCGGGATCCGTGTCCGTGATCTCGAGCAGTTCGTCGACCGACAACGGGTGCACGCCGCTCTCGGCGAGGTTGAACCGCACGCGGTTTTCCCAGACGCTCTGCCACCGCTCCAACTCGAAGGGAACGAACGGCATTCCTAGGGATGTCCGGTCGGGTTGGGGAATTCCAACGCGGAGCTGCCCGGTGCCCGGGCTGAGGTGAAGATGATGTATGTCATGTGCCAACGTCCGACCACAAAGGGGTGAAACGTCTCTCGCCGCTAGTCCACCTTTTCACAAATACGACCTTTCTTGCGCCGAAATTCAATGAGGAGTCCTAATTCACATGACAATATCCCGTCTATCCTGTCCAAAAACCTCTGCGTCCTCCGCGGTCTGCGATGAATACGTTACCGCAATTACAACCCAGAGTGCTAGCGAGGCTCGAGAGGGGTGCACTAAGGGGAGCGATGGTCTGGGTTCGAGAGCGCGGGCTCGAGCCGAGCGAGGTAGCGTTGCAAACGTCCGCTCGCCGTGTGAGCGTCGCGACCCAGGTAGTCGCGGCCTACGTCGTGAAGCGCATCGCGCAAGACGTGCGCCCGTTCGGCCGCTGCTGAATACAGGGCGGCGGGCCTCGGCGCTATGGTCGACAGGATGCGCGCGGCCAGGCCGAGAGCGCTCGCCGCGAAGTCCACGTAGGCCCTGATCATGCCTTTGCCTCGGGAGCGACGGCTCACACGTTCCGGAAAAATACCGGTCCACCAGAGAGCCAGCGCCCCGCAAAAGGCGGCGCGTTCCGCCTGTGCTACGGTGTCACGGGGAAGCGAGTGTATGGCATTGGTCCAACTGACGAGCGTGCCTTCACCCCGCACCGCACGGTTGCCGGTTTGGGACAAGAGGAACGCCAACGGCAGGGACGCCGTGTAATCGGCCAATTCTATGTCGGTCTCACCACGCTCGCGCAGTGCGGCCCGAACGGGAACGTACCACAGGAGCGGGAGTGGAAGCGGAGCGGGGGTGCCTCCACGACCGCGTACGGCTTCGAGAGCGACCCTGGAGTCTAGGAGAGAATCAACTCTTCCGGCTTCGAGCTGGCGCGCAGCCGGAAAGGCCTCTTTCGGATCGGTCAACGCAATCTCGTCCACGAGACGTTGCAGGTCTTCGCGGCGTAGCATCTTATGGATTATCGGCGCGATCATCATGTGTGGCTACCTCCTCTCGAAGCCGCGTCGAGCTGCTGCTCTGCTACAATCCTCTATGTTATCGGTACACTCAGTCCGTGACGTTAATCACCGGCGACTCTTGGCAGCCGACGCTGTTTGCTGCTAACATTATGTCCTGCAAGCAGTTACACCTGTTTATTAAACACCGAGCCCAAGGTATTTGTTCCGGAGAAAAACGCAAGGATGTGGGAGGTAGGAGGGAACTGCTACAACTGGGAGTCTCCATGAAGAAATGTGTTGCCGTGATTGCACTGGGGTTGCTCGGCCTAGCGACGCCCGCCGAAGGGCAGACCTTCGATGTGTTGATACGCGGGGGGCGCGTGCTCGACGGAACGGGAAATCCGTGGTTTTACGCGGACGTTGGAATCAGAGATGGAGAGATCGTTGCCCTGGGGCGTCTCGGGGGCGCGACCGCCGGGCGTGTCATCGACGCGAAGGGACTCGTGGTGGTTCCTGGCTTCATCGACGTGCATTCTCACGCAGACGGGCCGAACCGCGGGAGTACCGGTTTGCGCTCGGACGACTCCAGGCGCCGTGCCGCTCCCAACCTCGTGACCCAAGGGATCACGACGGTGGTGGTGAATCAAGACGGTCGGTCGATGTGGCCTATCGCCGAACAGGCACGCGATCTCAGGGCGGCCGGGTTTGGGCCCAACGTGGCGTTGATGATCGGCCACGGCACTATTCGGCGGCTTGCGATGGGTGACGATTTCCGCCGAGTGGCGACCGCGGCGGAAGTGGATCACATGAGGGCCCTCGTGCGCCAGGGAATGGATGAAGGGGCGTTGGGCGTGTCGTCGGGATTGGAGTACGTTCCCGGTCGCTGGAGCAATACCGAGGAAATGCTCGCGGTGGTGGGCGAGCTGGCGGCATACGACGGCGTCTACATCACACACGAGCGGGCATCCGGAGCGGACCCGATGTGGTACTTGCCGAGCGACACCGCCGCTCGTCCAACAACATTCCTCGACGCCGTTGCTGAAACCATCGAGATCGCCGAACGCACGGGCGTGACATCGGTGCAGTCGCACATCAAGGCGCGCGGCGCCGACTACTGGGGATCGAGTCACGCCGCCATCCAGCTCATTGAACGGGCGCGCAAGCGTGGCGTGAACATCTGGGCAGATCAGTACCCGTACAACACGACGGGCAGCGACGGAAGCACCGTGCTGATTCCCCGTTGGGCGATCCGGAGCGAGGGCGACGGTGAGAGCCGACGTTTCGCCGAATCCCTCCAGCGGGTATTGCATGACGAAGCTGCGATCCGGGCCCTTCACATGGACATCGAACGGGAGATCGAGCGGCGAGGTGCACCGGAGAACATCGTGGTCATGCAGTATCCCGATGAGGCGCTGGTGGGAAAGACGATCGCAGATCTTGCAGATTTGTTCGGGCTCACGCCTGTCGAGGTGGCCATCAAGCTGCAATTGGAAGGGGATACGAAACGTCCGGGCGGTGTAGGGCTGCGGGGTTTCTCGCTCTCCGAGTACGACGTGGAGTCGTATGCGAAGATGCCGTGGGTGGCGACCGCCACCGACGGTTGGGTGACGATGCCGGAAGACGGTCTCACTCACGTGCGGGTCTACGGAAGTTTCCCGCGCAAGATCGCCCATTACGCCATGGAGCGGGGAATCATTTCCGTGGCCGACGCGATCCGTTCGTCAACGTCGCTCCCGGCTCGGATCATGGGTTTCAAGAATCGAGGGATGATTCGCGAAGGCATGCGCGCCGATATCGCGATTCTCGATCTCGAGACGCTCGCTGATCGAGCGACGTTCTTCGAGCCGCATCAATACGCCGAAGGAGTGGAATACGTGCTGGTGGGTGGGGAGTTCGTGGTCGATGGTGGAGAGGTGACAGGGGCGTTGCCGGGAGTCGTGATAGGGCGGTGAGCAGGGGAGAGGGGAGAGGGAAACAATCTGCGGAGAATGTGATGACTAGAATCGTTCGGCTTGTCGTGCTTCTTGTGATTGCAGCCACGGGCCCGGTGGCTGCGCGCCAATCTCTCGTTGCGGCAGATCCCTTCAGCGCCGCCATCGCGTCCGCACGGGAAATCGTCGTTACGAAGGTCGCGCAGCAGCGCATTCCCGGCTATGTGGCTGCTGTGTATGCCGAGGGACGTGTCGTGTGGGCTGAGGGGTTCGGTGATGCCAATGTCGAAACTGGCACGCCCGTCTGGCCCAGTACCAGGTTCCGGATCGGCAGCGTGTCGAAAACGTTCACGGCCACCGCCCTGGGGATCCTGGTCGAAGAGGGGCGATTGGACCTCGACGCGCCGGTGCAACTCTACGTACCGTCCTTTCCCGAGAAACGCTTTCCGATCACCACACGGCAACTTGCAGGGCATGTCGCGGGCATCCGGCACTACAGGGGTGCCGAGTTCGAGAGCAACCGCCCTTACTCTTCAGTTCGGGACGCCCTCCGTGTCTTCGAGGACGATTCGTTGCTGTTCGAACCGGCGACGCAGTACTCCTACTCCACCTATGGGTGGAACTTGATCAGTGCAATAATCGAGGGAGCGTCCGGGCAAAATTTCTTGGATTACATGCAGCAACGGGTGTTCACTCCGCTGGGGATGCGCCATACCGGGCCGGACAGGGTGGACAGCATCATCCCACAGCGGACGGGATATTACGTGCTGCGCGATTCCACGCTCGCAAACGGGCCGTTCGTCGACAACAGCGTGAAGTGGGCTGGAGGTGGTTTTCTCTCCAGCGCAGAGGATCTCCTGCGTTTTGGCGTTGCCCATCTGGAGCCCGGTTTTCTGCGGGCGGAGACGCTGGCCCTGTTGCAGACCCCACAGCGCTTGAGAGACGGCAGCGAAACGAACTACGGCTTGGGATGGCGCGTGTGGCGCACCTCGCAAGGTCGTCACGCGATCGGCCACACCGGAGGATCGATGGGTGGGACAACCGCCTTCGTCATCTTTCCCGACGAGCGAGTCATCGTGGCCGTCATCGCGAATATGTCCTCCGTGCGCGGACAGGCCCAGACGGCCTTTGAAATAGCGGAGTTGTTCATCAAATAGAGAATCAGAAAAAGGACCACATCGACAGAGGGACCATGATTCGGACAGGGCCAGGCCATCCGGTGAAGTTGCTACATTTTGAGAGATGGGGGGTACGCTCTGTAGGTACGCTCTACAGGAAACGTGTTATGCGATCAACTCAATGGAAATTTCCGGTCCTGGTTCTGTCCCTGGCGGTGTCGCAGCCCGTTGCGGCTCAGAATACTTGGCGACCATACGAATTCAACGGTACCGAGCGGTTCAACTACGAGGTTGAACTCACCGAAAAAGGCGTCCTCCGAGAGGGCCATCTTACCCTCGAGTTCACGGAGCAAGACGGACGCACCTGGGTCATGGTGGATGCCGCCGTGGGCGATATGAGTTGTAGCGGTCGTTCGCCTTACAGCACGATCCAAAACGTCCAGCAGGCCATCATGTTGCAGTGCTTGACGATGGCACCGGTCATGGCGGCGCTTTACACACCGGCGTGGGGAATCTTCCTGGGACGTACCTGGGAGCTTGGTAGCCGTTGGAGTATGGGATCCGGTGATCAGGGCATGAGCTTCGAGGTCACGGAGGTCTGCGAGTACGCGGGAGTGGATGGGCTCCTTGCTGTGATCAACGCGGCAGGCAATCGCATCGAAAGCTGTGTGGCGACGGACGTAGCGCTACCGCTTGCGATGTACATGGACCAGGATCAACTTCAAGTCGCGATCCGACTTACTGAATTCAGACGCTAACCCTCCCCACCAGCGACCGACGCTCCGGCCTATGACAACCATTCTCCTGCTGACGATCCTGGCGTTCCAGCCCGCGGTCCAAGACGACGGCCACCTCTACAAGATCACGCTCCTCCGGGCGGCCCCCGGTCACCTCCTGGATGTCATCGATGCCTACCGGGCCCGAATCGAGGCTTACGACGCCGCCGGGGATCCTCGCCCGATGATGGTTCGGCACAGCCAGGGTGATCACTGGGATCTGATGGTGATCGAGCCGGTTGAGAGCCTCCAGTCTGGAATGACTCCGCACCAGTTTGCCGGCGAGCTGCAGAGGATCGTTGCTTGGAAAGAGGAGACGTTCTTCAGTGGCGTTGCACTGGAGGAATTCCGCCCCCGGTTCGACGGTGCCAACTACTTTCATGTCGAGATGTTCATTGCCTTGCCCGGGAAGGGACAGGAACTCTACCGGCAGCGCGTGATGGAGAACGAATACCTGCGCCGCATCGGACGTCCCCAGAACCTGATCTTTGCCAAGGTGCTCGGAGGCTCGTGGGATTCCTTCACTCTGGGTTTCTATCGAGACCTCAAGCACTTCGCCGAAGGCACCGATACGCCGGCCGAGTTGCGGCAGGAAGCGGCGGTCGCCGCGGGGTTCGAGGGAGCGGATAAGATCGGGACCTACCTGCGAGAACTCATCGCCCGGCACAACGATACGTTGGCGGGGAAAGTGGATCTCTGGTGAGCGGGGAGCAGGTGTAATCCGATTTTCCTTCTGTCCTTCGGACTGTCCGACTACGCTCCTCACCAGTATTTTCCTCCCATGTTCCGCAAAAAGATCAGAGACCTCCCGCTTCTCACGAGTCGTTTTCAGGACGCGCTCACATACGCGTCGCGAATCCATGCCGCCCAGGTCAGGAAGGGAACGCGTATTCCTTATCTGTCGCATCTCCTGGGCGTGGCATCCCTGGTGCTGGAGGCCGGAGGAGACGAAGACCAGGCCATCGCGGCCCTGCTGCACGACGCCCTCGAAGATCAACCGCGCGGCGGCAAGACGGCCAAGGAAATCCACCGGAAGTTCGGCAGCCGGGTGCTGGAGATCGTGGTGGCGTGCACCGATGCGACGACCCATCCCAAACGCCCATGGATCGAGCGGAAGCGCGAGTACGTGGCCCGGGCCCGCACCCATTCCCCGGATGCCAGGCTCGTGTCCGTGGCGGACAAATTGCACAACACTCGGGCTATCCTGGCAGATCACCGGCGCATCGGCGACAAGGTGTGGGATCGGTTCGCGGCGAACCGGGACGAGGTGCTGTGGTACTACCGGAGCCTCGCCGACGTCTACTCCGAGACGGGAGATGACGCTGGATTGCTCGGCGAATTGAAAATAGTGGTAGGAGAGCTTGAGAGGACAGCGGGCAGTAGTTAGTACTCCGGGCCGGAATTGCGGTGAGTATTCACCGCAGAGACCGCAGAGGGCGCGGAGGTTTTTGGACAGGATAGACAGGATATTGTCATGTGAATTAGGACTCCTCTTGAATTTCGGCGCAAGAAAGGTCGAAGTGAAGCGAAAAGGCTTTGCTCCCTTCTCATCCGTCATCGTATTTGTGAAAAGGTGGACTAGTAGGAGGTGGGAAGTGGGAAGTGGACTCGCTCGATGGTAACACCCGGGCTGCTCGGGTTGCTTCGCGACCCCGGCCGTTTGCGCCAGGCCCGGATAGGTCTCATCTGCCATCCGGCATCCGTGACCCCCGATCTCACTCCCGCAGCAGACGCGTTGCGCGCCGCCGGCATCGACCTCGGCGCCCTGTTCGGCCCGCAACACGGCGCTCGCGGCGAGAAGCAGGACAACATGGTCGAGAGCGAGTCGTCTACGGATCCCTCAACCGGCGTGCCGATCCACTCGCTTTACGGCGATGCCCGTCAGCCCACCCCCGAGATGCTGAATGGCTTGGATGCCCTCGTCTTCGACCTACAGGACGTGGGAGCCCGTGTGTACACCTTCGTGTGGACGATGACCCTCGCCATGGAAGCGTGTCGCGACGCGGGTATCCGGTTCGTCGTGTTGGACCGACCGAACCCGATCGGCGGTGCTTTGCGTGAGGGACCGGTGCTGCGTGAGGGCTTCGAGTCGTTTGTCGGACTGCACCCGATCCCACTGCGCCACGGGTTGACGGTGGGAGAGATCGCCCGCTTGGCCAACGAGAGATTCGGAATCGGTTGCGATCTGGAAGTCGTGCCGTGCGAGGGATGGAACAGGGAAGCGTGGCTTGATGATACGGGGTTGCCGTATGTGTTGCCGAGCCCCAACCTTCCCACGCTGGATTCCTGTACCGTATATCCGGGGATGGTGCTGCTCGAGGGAACGAATCTGTCCGAGGGACGTGGCACAACCCGACCGTTTGAGATCTTCGGTGCACCGTTCCTGGATGCGCGCGCCGTGACAAGCGCGCTCGAAGCGATGGCGTTGCCCGGAGTGAAGTTCCGGGTGTGTCACTTCGAGCCGACCTTCCAGAAACACGCCGGCGAGTTGTGCGGCGGCGCCCAGCTGCACGTCACCGATCGCGCCGCCTTTCGACCGGTGAGGACCGCCGTCGCCGTCCTTCGTGCGGCAAAGGATCTCGCCCCCGGCGAGTTTGCCTGGCGGCAGCCGCCCTACGAGTACGAAACAAAGAAGATGCCCATAGATATTCTTTGGGGGAGTGATGTCTTGAGGAAGGGCCTCGAGGCGGGCCACACTGCCGGCGAGATCCTGGCCGGCGCCGGCGACGAGGTCCGGGAGTTCGAGGAAATGGCTGGCGAGTTCTTGCTGTATCGCTAGTCTTCGACTACCGCCTCGCCCTCAACGTCCTTGCCCTCGTCGACCTTGGCTTTGGCGTCCTCTGCCTCGCCCTTGTCGTCATCGGTTTTCTCTGAACTCTTCTCTTGCTTCTCTTCTTCCGTTTCGTCTTCCTGGGAGAGCCAATCGACGACGATCAGCGCCCCGATCACGAGGAGAGCTATTCTGGCCAGCGACTGAATACCGAATCGGAGCATGGGACAATTCCCTGTAAAGAATATATTTAACAATACGCTGGGTTGGTGGCCAGGGTTTCAGGGAGTGGGGAGTGGGGAGTGGATTGACTGATCGATAAATCAGCGGAATATTCCCGTTCCCGACTCTCCACTCCCTACTCCCCACTCCCCATGCGAAAGGTTTGCTCGACCGTGCAACAATCCATCAGTAATAAGGGCCCCGCCCTTGTGACCGGCGCCTCCAGCGGCATCGGCGCCGTGTTTGCCAAGAAGCTCGCCGGCAGAGGCCACGGACTCATTCTCGTGGCGCGGCGCAGGGATCGCCTGGAATCACTCGCCGGCGAGCTGAGCGAGAGGTTCGGTGTCGAGGCCGAGGTCGTGGCGGCGGACTTGGCCGATCCGGCAGACATGGAGCGCCTGGAACGACTCATCCGCGAACGGACGGATCTGGAA
Source organism: Gemmatimonadota bacterium (assembly GCA_022566515.1). Classification (GTDB taxonomy): domain Bacteria; phylum Gemmatimonadota; class Gemmatimonadetes; order Gemmatimonadales; family GWC2-71-9; genus B3T1B10. The sequence goes on along the minus strand of JADFIT010000028.1, from coordinate 1,905 downwards.
TTCCTCGTCAATAACGCCGGGTTCGGCACGGCAGGCAGATTCTCGAATGTTGCGTTGAGCAAGAACCTCGACATGCTGCGGGTTCATTGCGAGGCGACGGTGCGCCTGAGCCATGCGGCCCTGCCCGGAATGGTGGCGGCGAAACGGGGCGCCATCGTCAACGTGTCCTCGGTGGCGGGCATCATAAGGGTACCGGGGAGCGCCATGTACTGCTCCACAAAGGCGTTCCTGAATGCCTTTTCGGAGACGTTGTCCATGGAATTGCAGGAGACCGGCGTCCGCGTCCAGGCCCTGTGCCCCGGTTTCACATACACGGAGTTTCACGACTCGCCGGAGTTCGCAGACAACTTCGATCGTGGCGACGTCCCGAAATTCCTCTGGCTCTCGGCTGATCGAGTCGTCGACATGTCGCTCGAGGCCCTGAAGCGCGACCAGGTGATATGCGTGACGGGGCTGAAGTACAGACTGCTGGTCGCAGTTTCGACGATCCGCTGGCTGCGCCCGCTCCTGAGGAGGCTCACGAGGAAACGTGAGCGGTGACAGGCCAGCTGCCTCGCCCCCTTTCCACCATGCGGTTCCATCGCCACTATATCTCTGTCCGGCTAATCCTCAAATACTGATGGAGACCCTCCCATGCGCTTCCGTCGTGCTCATCCGCTCGCCCTGACACTTCTCGTCACCATGTTGCTGACAACCTCTTTGGCGGCCCAATCTCGCGACCAGCTCCGCGACGAGGTGCAGCGGGAGGTCAGCGGCATGGCCAAGCTGTCGCAGGAGATCGTCGACATGGTGTTCAGCTTCTCGGAGCTGGGTTTTCAGGAGAGATGGACCGTCGAGTACATCACAGGCATTCTTCGCAACGAAGGCTTCAGCATACAGATGGGTACCGCCGGCATGCCGACGGGATACATCGCCACGTGGGGGAGCGGGCATCCCGTGGTGGGAATCATGGGCGACATCGACGGGCTTCCCGAGACGTCGCAGAAGCCTGGCGTGGCCTATCACGATCCGCTGATTCCCGGTGGCCCGGGGCACGGAGAAGGGCACAACAGCGCTCCGGCGGTCGATATCGTTGCGGCGATTGCGACGAAACGGGTCATGGAGCGGCACGGAATTCAAGGAACCCTCAAGGTCATTCCGGGGGTGGCTGAGGAGTTGGTGTCCAGTCGCACCTACATGGTGAACGCCGGCATATTCGAGGGCATGGACATCATGCTGTCCACGCACATCTCGCGTGGATTCTCGACGGCGTGGGGCATCAGCGGGTCGGGGCTGGTGTCTACCATGTTCACCTTCCACGGCGTATCGGCCCATGGCGCGGGGTCGCCCTGGCTCGGGCGCAGCGCGCTGGACGCCGTGGAACTGATGAATGTGGGGTGGAACTTCCGCCGCGAGCATTTGCGGCTGCAGCAGCGTTCCCATTACATGATTCCCAACGGTGGCAGCCAACCCAATGTGGTGCCGTCGGAGGCTTCGGTGTGGTACTACTACCGCGAGCTGGATTACCCGCGCATCAAGGAGCTGCACGAGTTGGGTCAGACGATGGCACAGGCTGCGGCGATGATGACCGGCACCACGGTGGAGGAGCGGGTGCTGGGTGCGGCGTGGCCATCGACGATGAGCAAACCCCTCGCCGAGGTGATGCACGAGAACATCCTTCGAGTGGGCATGCCTGAGTGGTCGGACAAAGACATTCAGCTCGCCGAGGCGGCGCAACGCGAGTTGGGAGTCGACGTCGTAGGCCTCCCGGAGGAGGTCGAGGAGGAGCTGAAGGAGTCGGACCAGGGGATGGGTGGCGGGAGCGACGACATAGCGGAGGTCTCCTGGAATCTGCCCACCATTCGGCTGCGGTATCCTGGCAACATCCCGGGCATGACCGGTCACCACTGGTCCAGCGGGATCGCC
>JADFIT010000151.1 GCA_022566515.1 Gemmatimonadota bacterium | reverse complement strand
CCACGACGTCGGCCGGGGGGCGGAGCTGTTTGCTGCAACAACTCGGCAAGCTCGCCGGGCGCAACAGCTGCACCGGTCCGTGGCAGGGATCGCTCGACCTGCAGTTCAACTACCGGCCGAATTTCCTCGGGCTCAACGGCAACCTCGCCGTCTCCGTCACGACCATGAACATGCTTCGCGGAATCGACGAGCTGATTCACGGGGCGGAAAACGCCAAGGGATGGGGTTTGCGGGCACGCCCCGATCAGACACTGCTGTTCGTGAACGGCTTCGACCCAGCTACCCGAGCGTACCAGTACGCCGTGAACGAGCGCTTCGGTGCCACCAACCCGGGCGCCAATGCCAACCGCACGCCGTTCCAGATAGGCATTCAGGCACGATATTCTTTCGGCCCCAACCGAGTGCGCGACGCCATCGATCGCATTCGAGGTGGCGGTGGCGGCGGTGGGTTCCGGGGAGGTGGTGGTGGCTTCGGGGGAGGTCGGGGCTTCGGCGGAGGTGGAGGCGGAGGCGGTAGGGGCCGGGGAATCACCGGGCCTGATTTCCTGGATCGGTTCCGGTCGCTCCTCATCAATCCGGCCGACCTGGTCCTCGGATTGAGCGATTCGCTGAACCTCAGCGACGCTCAGGTTGCCGGCATCGAGGCGGTGCGCGATTCACTGGAGGCCAAGAACGAGGCTCTTGCCGCAGAATTGCAGCAACAGATCGAAGAGGCCGCCACGGAACAGAATACACGTGCGCTCCTGGGACTCATTCAACCCAAGTTCGAAGCAGCGCGAGAAGTCGCACAAAACAGCCTCGAGGATCTGAGGCGAGTTCTCACCGACGAGCAGTGGAAGCTGCTCCCAGACGCCATCAAGTCCGCGGCCGATGCGGTTCGCTTACGGGGACAGAACAGACGTCGCAGGTGATGTCCACTGCCGGGCGTTCGCTCCGGACGCCTGGTAATATTTGCTAAGGTTGGTGGCCACCGGTAAGTGGCTACTTTACAGCCCATGTTAATACTAGGGTTGGGCCTTGCACTGGTTGTCGGACTGGCGATGGGGTTGTTGGGCGCCGGTGGATCCATCCTCTCCGTGCCGATCTTCGTGTACGTGCTCGGCTTCGAGGCGAAACAGGCCATTGCCATGAGTCTGGCCGTGGTAGGTGCAACCAGCCTGGTTGGTGCGGTCAGACACGGCCGGTTGGGCAACGTCAATCTGCGGATCGCGCTCACCTTCGGTCCCATTGCCATGCTCGGCACTTACCTTGGCGCTCGCCTCTCGGTGTTCTTCAGCGGTACGGAGCAGCTCGCCCTGTTTGGGGCGGTGATGCTCGCGGCCTCGTTCTTCATGCTCAGGGACCACTATCCGGCACCGTCCGAGCGCCGGCATCCGGCTGTGGCTCTGGCGCTGGTCGTGTTGGGAGCCTTCGGTGTCGGCATCCTCACCGGACTCGCTGGCGTAGGCGGTGGGTTTCTCATAGTCCCCGTCTTCATCTTTCTTCTCAGACTGCCGGTGAAGCAGGCGGTGGGAACATCCCTATTGGTGATCACCCTCAAGTCCTTTGCGGGTTTTGGCAGCTACCTGACGCACGTGGACGTGGCTTGGGGGTTAATCGGCGGGTTCGCAGCAATCGCGATTGCCGGCATCTGGATCGGCACACATCTGCTACAGTTTCTTTCACCGCGTGCGATCAAACGAGCCTTCGGGATTCTCCTGTTGTTGATGGGAACGTGGATTTTATATCAAAGCCGAGGGGCGTTCGATTTGGGTTCAAGAGATCCGCTTTCGTCGCACGCCGTGCAGCTATCAGACCCGCAACCCTTGAGCGGGAGAAGTCCTGACCAAGGCTCGGGGTCCCCTAGTCATGATCATTGAAGATTTCTCCACCGACTTCGGTCCGTTCCACGACCGCACCTGGCTCAACTGCGCGCATCAAGGACCCCTCCCCAAGACCGCTGCCGCCGAAGCGCTGGAAGCGGTCTCGTGGAAACAAGCACCGTACGAACTCACCACCGAGCGCTTCAGCGAAATCCCTCAGCGGGTGAAGCAGGCACTGGGACGCCTCATTGGCGCGCCGGCCGAAGAGATCATACTTGGGAACAGCGCGTCGTACGGCATGCATCTCCTGGCAAACGGCATCCCCTGGAATGCCGGAGACGAGATCTTGCTGGTGCGGGGGGACTTTCCTTCGGTTTCCCTACCCTGGATTGCGCTCGAGAGCCGCGGCGTGACAGTTCGCCATATCGAGCCGCGCGGGCCCGCCCTGGGAGTCGACGAGTTGCGTGCAAGCATCTCACCGGCGACCAGAGTGTTTTGCACCACCTGGGTCCACTCGTTTCGAGGACATGCGCTGGATCTCGACACCTTCGGCGAGGTGTGCAGATCACACGGCGTCACATTCGTGGTCAACACGTCCCAGGGGCTGGGGGCACGACCCCTGGACGTCGGCGTGACCCCGGTGGATGCCATCACCAACGTAGGGTTCAAGTGGTTGTGCGGCCCCTACGGCACCGGATTTTGTTGGATGCGGCCGGACCTACAAGAGTCACTCGAGTACAACCAGGCCTATTGGCTGTCGATGCTCACAGCCGACGACCTTGCCAAACCGCAGCACGACCTCTCCCTTCCCACCGACCTTGGCGCCCGTCGCTACGACGTGTTCGGAACCGCCAACTTCTTCAACTTCAAACCGTGGGCGGCGTCCCTCGAATACTTGCTCGATCTGAGCATCGATCGTGTCGCGGCACACGATCAGTCGCTGGTGTCTCGCTTCATCGACGGCATCGATCGCAACCGATACGAGATTCTGAGCCCGGCGAACGGACCCGCTCGCTCAACGCTGATTATGCTCTCCCACAGTGACCCTCGCCAGAACCAGAGTGTCTATCAGGCGTTGCTCGACGCCGGCATCTACGGCGCGCTTCGGAGTGGAAGCCTGCGCATCGCCCCTCATCTCCACAACAACGACGCGGACATAGACCGTGCGCTCGGAGTCCTCAACGCGTTTCGCGGTTTCCCGTAAATCTCCCCTCGCCACTGGTACTCTGGGTCGTAATTGCGGAAACATAATTCACCGCAGAGTCCGCAGAGGGCACGGAGGTTTTCGGACAGGATAGACAGGATATTGTCATGTGAATTAAGCATTCCCGCCGTCCCTCCCTCCTTCCGTCCTTTAAGGTGGACTAATAGCGGACCAACACGGCGACGCCGGCCGCTCCCGCCAAGAGCAACACCGCCTTGCGTGTTGCGCTCTTGTTGAGCCGAGGCGCCACCCAACCGGATAGGGCGTAGCCTGCCAGAGCTGCCGGCACCAACGGCAGTGCGAGATACACCTCGGACCATCCGAAATTGCCCACCACCACCAACGCACCCAGAGCGACCAAGGAGGCCAACGTGAAGTAGCCCGCCAGCGTTCCGCGTAGCTCTCCGCCAGGCTGATCTTGATAGAGGAGGGCGAGAGGCGGCCCTCCCATGGACAGCACGGCGCCCATTACGCCTGAGACGGTACCCGCTGCGATCAAGGCTACCGGTGAAGGACGCAAGCGGTGTCCCAGCGCGCTCATGACTACGGCCGAGATAATCATCACACCGAGGGCGTTCCCCAAGACGTCCGCGGCCACGGCCACGGTGGCCCACGCGCCGACGAAGGAACCGGGAACTCCTCCCACACCCGCCCAGGCGATTGCACTCGGCGTTATGTGTCTCCACTCGCGGCGCGTCATCAACACCGTCACGCAGAGAACGGCACACAACAGCGGCCCAGGCACCAGCCGGGGATCCAGCAAGAGCAAGATCGGCGCCGCGACCATGGCCATGCCGAACCCGAGCGATCCCTGCACCACTGCACCGAGCGCGACAGCGGCGAGCGTCAACAGACTGACTGAGATATCCATGGCGGTGCACACTGTGGTGCAGACGCCGCGCAGTCAACCGATGCTCGCCAGGCACCCGTCGGGCGATTCCGTCGTCGGAGCCGATCGCTCACGGAGAGCCGGGCCGGAGTGGGCCGTGCGGGGCACCGGTGGATGCCCTACCTTGTGCTCATGAAACTGCTGACCGCGTATTCGCTCTGCGCCGAACGGGTGGCGTTCACGCTCGGGGCGACCACGAAGGGGTTTGCAGCATCATCACTCAGGGCAACTCCTTGCGTTCCAACTCACCGAACACGAGGCCACGATCCGGTATCTGAGCGCGCACTCCTGGGACGTGGGCGGCGAGGGATAGTAGGGTCCCCATAAACCCCGGGCTGGCGGTCAGCTCGGGCGCGTTAGCAGCTCGGGCTCGGAATTGCTCCGCCCGACGATCCGCGCCGAGCCTGCCGTCTCGGCCCAGGTGCAATCGTCCCGCTGCAACTGCTCCTGGCACAGACCCCGACAATCACTCTCGGTGACGTTGGTTCCGAGAGTAGTGGTTCCGGTTCCCGTCTGGTTGGTGCAGGTGCCCTTTGCCGAGCTGCAGGCAGTCACGGCGACGGCGAAAAGGAGAGGGACTACGAACTGCGCGAGCAATGCAGCTGTCATTGTGCGCGTGCTCATGTCATCACCTCGGAGACGAAGGTTGGCCCATCGAGGTGAATATGAGAGAATCCCCTGCGCTCGGCTGGTGGAAGGACCCAAAGACCGCGATTCAGTGCTACCGACAGCGTGATATCGGTCGCATGCGCCAAGCGCTGGCGCAAACGGCTCCGCTACCGTTACCCCCGAGGAACGCTACGCTCGATGACACTCAGTCCAGGCTTGCCAAATATACAAATAGTTGTATATTTGGCAATGTCAGAGAGTCCCTTGTTCTGGGTCGGCTCGTCGCGCGACGACCTACGGACCTTCTCGGCAGAGGCACGGCGGATCGCCGGACACCAGTTGCATCGCATCCAGCATGGCCTGGACCCTGCCGACTGTAAGCCGATGCCCAGCGTGGGGTCTGGCGTGTACGAACTACGCATTCGTACGCGTGGCGCCTACCGGGTGTTCTACGTGGCCAAGTTCGCGGAGGGAATCTACGTACTGCACGCCTTCCGAAAGAAGACGCAACGCACCCGGAAGGCAGATATCGAGATTGGACGCCAACGACTACGGGAGTTACACCGTCACCGGCGGACGCGAGACAGAGGGAGCCCAAATGCCAACCAAGATTGAGGACTCGACAGGAAATGTGTTCAAGGACCTGGGTTTTCCCGCTGAGGAGGCGGATAATCTGAAGATCCGCTCCGAATTGATGATCCATGTGCTACAGATCATCGAATCGCGTGGGCTGAAGCAACGAGAGGCGGCGGAGTTGTTTGGCGTTACCCAGCCACGTATCAGTGACCTGGTCCGGGGAAACATCGACCTGTTCAGTATCGACATGCTGGTGACGATGCTGTCGCACGCGGGCGTCCAGGTGTCGGTGGTGATCGAGCCCGCAGCCGCCTAGGCGCCGGGGAAGTTGCCTAACTCGTTTTCGCCAGAACTCCATACAAACATGCGCACCTCCGCCGCACGCCTTCTGAAGTAAGCGGAGCTTGCCCGACTAGTCTCACTCCGGCTTCACCAAGTCGTACATCCGCACGCGCTCCACGTCGTCCGCGTCGCGCCAGAGACCAAGGACGTAGTCGGGGCCGATGTCGAGGGGCTGAAAGCGCGGCGGCAGCTCCAACGTGCCTAGGAGTGTTCCTTCAGCATCAAACACCGACCAATTGTTGGCCTCGGTGCCGGGCAGATCGTATTCTCGCACCCACAGATAGCCCTCCACGCTCACCGCGATGCCGCCGTAGGCGGGAAAAGTCTCCGGCACGGGTATGTCGCGGTAGAACTGTTCCGTCCTCCGGCGCCGGTCGTCGTTCGTGACTGCCGCTAATGCGCGCTCGCGCAACGTTTTCATATGTTGCGGCTCTACTTGCACCCGTGCTGTTAACCGGCGGACGATCTCTACTGCCCTCACTTTATCAAGCGTCGGTCAAACTCGAATGGTTCAGGCGTCCCGATCAAGATTTTGGGAAAGTCAGAGTGCTCCGGATTAATGAGGTAGTCATGTTCTTCGTCGATCGCGACGCTGGGCACTTTCAATACCAGAGAGTCAGAGCGCGCGACCCACTCATCGCCGATGGCTTGGAGAACTGCTGGCGTCGGAAACGCACGCCAGCCATTTGGTAGATCTTCGCGAGTCACTGAAGTCACGAGATCACCTGGGAACGCGACAGGGATCATGGAATAGGACTTCAGTATTTCACTCGATTGCAAGTGAACAAGCATTTCAAGAGCGGCTAGAGCTCTTGATTCCGCTACATAAACGACGCTGGTACCAGGGCTATTCCAACGTCCACCATAACGGCGAGCCCCTTTGCCATCGAAGGCTTGCGCGGCATACTTGGTCTTAACAATCCGCCATGCGGTAATCAAATCACGAGGGGATTCCGTGCTCCAGACGACCAATGAGGTTTTCTACCTCACGGGCGCCCACCTCACTGCTAGAAAACTCTATCGGTATACCGCCTCCGAGTGCTGGTTGCGGGGTGAAGAGCCAGGTTCGGGCGGCGTGAAAATCGCCTTCGAAGAGTTCAAGTGATTCGGCGAAGATTCTCGAGAGCCTCAGGAGGCGGTCTGATTCATCCGGAAGTAGCCGTCCTTGCTCTTTGCGTCTCGCTAGCGTGCGCGGTGGGATACGAATCAGCTCTGCCAGGCGCTTCAGGGACAAAACGATATTCCTTTGAAGACGCTCAAATGCTTTGTAGGATAGCCCCTTTTCAACCTGCTCTCGCAGCTTGAGAGTGTCGTAACTCTTTATTCCCAATAGACTTGCGTATGCATGCGGTTCGGTCTGACCGGCAAGCGACTTTTGACGCAGGTTCTCCACATCCTTCGGAGCCTTTACTGGCAGCGCATCAGTTACGTTGGGCATCCTACTTCCTTATGCCATATGGCATCAATATAGACGCCATCTGGCATGGCGTCAACCCGCCATCTTGACTCAGGTCTCTAGAGCCCTTGAGTATTCGACACGCCCTCAACTTCCCCACAGCCGACATGTTCGATCCACACCCCAATGAAAAACTCCAAGTCGATGTAGGGCGGTCGGAAGCCGTATTGCCCGCTCGCTCACGGACCTCTAGGGTTCGATCAGCTCGTACATCCTCACGTGCTCCACGTCGTCCTCGTCGCGCCACAGGCCGAGGACGTAGTCGGGGCCGATGTCCAAGGGGGAGAACTCATGTGGCATCGTCACACGGCCTAGGAAGAACCCCTCGACATCAAAGACCGACCGGAAGTTCATGCTTGTACCAGGAGCTGGATAGTTCTCTACCCAGAGATTCCCTCTCCTGTCAGTCCGCATTTCGCGAAACACCGGAAGAGTCTCGGGCCACGGGTTTGCTGATAGCCACTCCTCCAGCCGACGACGCCGTGACTCACCCCGAACCCCTGCGACCCGCTCGGCGGTATATGCCTCAATCATGTCGGCGGTTAGCGGACGCGCCGACATGTCTAGTCGGGTAAGCTGCAAAAGTTTGCCGGTCCTGGAATAGGAACCGATCTCGTAGGAATCGTTCCAGCCCAGGTAGATGCGGTCATCTCCTGTCGCCCCGTATGCAGCGCGGCCAAGTGCAAGGGCATCCAGTACCGACGGTCTCCCCTCGTGGAAAAACACCTCAAGCCGAGGGAACCGAGCTATGGTGTCGACGGCGCCGTCCAGGCCATACGCCACATAGTCGCCGGAGTCCACGGAAACCCCGGGCCCAAAGCGACCGATCAGAGGATCAGGGCGCATGCCCACGAGGGAACCGTCCTGAAGCGCACCGACCACGAGTAGACCACCGCGCCTCTCAATCGGTGTAGTTCGACCAATGTTCCCGTTAGCATCGAAGATTGTGGCGCGGTGGAGTATGCCGTCATAGGCCACCAAGGAATCAGAGCGGAGGCGCGCAACCATATACAACCAGCGAAACTCGCCTGGACCCTCACCTTCGCCGCCAGACGCAGATAGAAATGCCCCTTCGGGTCCATAGAAGCGGATCTCGTTGGTGCCGCCATTCGCCACGACGATGCGACCATCACTAAGCCGTAACGCCGCCACCACGCGGAACAGTTGGTCCTCCTCCGTGTCGCCGCCGCCAATCACCACCACCGGCTCCGGGCTCAAGTACCACTCCTCACCGTCCCGCCACTGCGGCGTCGTGTTCTCGACGATGCGGATGCCCGCACTGTCTACGACGGTCACGGAATCACCGAGACTACCCGTCCCACATGCGGTCAACGCACTCAGTAGTAGTCCAATTGAAACATATCGTACGGCCATTCGCTGCTACCTAACCATTTGTAGACAGAACTGCATAACGAATTATCGCTCGCTCCTTGCTGCCGTTTCACACCCCCACCGCACGATTAGACTGCAACCGTCGCCGCATAAACACACGTGGACGTGAAGCGGCAAGCCGCCACGGACCGTGGCTTCCGGTGCCGTGTTGCTATTTAC
>JADFIT010000150.1 GCA_022566515.1 Gemmatimonadota bacterium | reverse complement strand
GCCAGCTAAGGCTGTCTTGAGACGGTCGATGAGATCTGGCACTGCGTTCTGGCCCCCTTGGCAACGGTTCTAGAATACCGGTTTGGGTCATGGACAGCCAGGCCGGGCCTCTGCCCTGTCAACAAGGCCCAGGGGCACGGTAGAGCCGTTCGTCACCCTGCACTGTGACCGCGGCACCGTCGTAAAGTGGCGACGCACGGCGACACCCGAAACCTCCGCACCTTCCTTCACGAATACGCGGACGTGGTGCGTGGAGCACTCATGCTGTATACGGGTGACCACGTGTTCTGGCTGTCGCGTGATATTCTGGCCGTGCCTTGGTGGCTGGCAGTCTAGGGCAAGGCGCGCGGGCCTCGTGGAGCGACTTCGTAGTATCGACGTGTCCAATGAGACGCCATCCGACGCCTTGGGTACATGCAAGGAGTTTCTCGAGGGCGGTGCGTCGCGCTTGAAGAAGCGGGACGGCGATGTCAGAGAATCGGGTTGCGCCATCTGAGGTGATCGAAGCGGCCGAAGTCACTGTCGGTCGAACACAACTCGCACCCGTGGCCGATCGCGATCGCGGCCAGGTGGGCATCCGTGGTCAGATTGCCGGCGGTGCCGGTGGCACCGAGAAGATCGCGGAGTATCGTCCAATGTTCGGACGCCGGTTCAAGCGTCACGACCGATCGAAGAGCGAGCCATCCCTCGATGACTTCCAGCGCCTGCTCGGCTGAGAGCGGATGCGGCAGGATGTGACGATTGGTGGTGATTCGCAGGAAGCCTAAAAGGACCACCCATGGCAGCGCCACCGATTCGTCGCCTGAGAGGACTTCCTCGAGCCACCTCTTGGCCTTGCGATGGTGCGGACTGCCGGTGTTGACGGCGTAGAGCAGGAGGTTGAGGTCGACGAGTATCACGCCCTATTTGCGGCGCTCCAGCTCTCGCGCCGTTTCCTCGTCCTCGAGAACTCCGGCCAAGCGGAGGGCTTTGTCGAGATTGACGGTGGGCGAGGGCCTCCCCAAGTCGAACGTGGGGCAACGGTACGGCTTGGCCCGCCGGGCCGGAGCTGGGTCGATCCCGCGTCGCAGTACCCGATTCAAGAGCTGTTTGAACGGGACGCCGCGACGGTGTGCTTCATCGCGCAGGCGTTTCAGCAAGCCCTCGTCGATATCGACAGTCGTCCTCATGTGTGATGCTAATGCATCAGATTGATGATGTCAATGTATCACAGATAGGACGGCGGACTAAGATGGTCGCGCGGCACTCGAAGCGCGCCATCGAGGTGAACACCTCGGCCATCCGCAGAAACCGCCAAAGAACAGGGCTTGGCGCAAACTGAACCTCGCAGTCAACGCGACCACGGGCGAGATCGTTGCCTCGGATCTGACATCTCGTCGAGCGCGTGACTCGGCTCGGGTACCCGTGTTGCTCGAACAGATCGACGGTCCGGTAGCGTCCATCTCTGCTGATGGTGACTACGACACCGAGAGGGTCTACGAGGCGGCTCAAGAGAAGGGTGAGGGACGAGCCCGTGAGGGTGCTCATTCCACCTGGGCGTAACGCCCAGCTGAGTTCAATGCCGTCGACAGCATTGAGGGAAAGGAACCGGAACATCCGTTCCATCGGCAGACTGGGTCGGCGCGAATGGCACAAGCGGTCAGGCTACAGCAAGCGCGCCATGGTTGAGGACGCGATCTACCGATACAAGACGATGATCGGCCAAGGCATGAGGAGTCGCACCTTGGCCGGCCAACGCGTGGAGGTGCAACTCGCGTGCAGTATCCTCAACACAATGACCCTGCTCGGGATGCCCGACAGCTACCGACTGGAGTGATCCCCATGCCTGGGGAGTAGGGGGACCTTGATCTCAAGCCCGAGCCATGCACCAACGCCTGGCCGAGACCCCTTTCGTGGCTGTGGCACCGGCTCGAATGATCGGATGATCCCAGAACCTAAGGTTCGTCGCGCAGCTCGGGCACAACAATATCCTCCACACCAACCTTATCCGTGCGGCCAACCCGGACGTCGTTAAGGAATTTGAGAATGTAGTTCTCAGTGGTGCTATTCTCGTCAAGCTGAACGCTGTGGATGTTCTCCGCGCGGGCTATCGTCTCGGCCCCCTTCTGGAGCCTAAGGGGCGTTACGATGATCCCACCTGCAGCTCCCGTGTCGTGTATCCTGTAGGCCAAGCCTGCTAGGTGCTCTTGCTTCTGACGGGACGTGGTGAAGCGCCGACACTCAACGATCACGAACAGTTCATCTTGGTCGGCTATGCCCTTCGCGTCGATAACGTACCGTGTGCCAGATCGGCGACCGTCGACGGCTCACGCTCCCGCTCCCGTCAGTCGGCTTGCCACGGCCTCGGCATCCTGCATGACCCGCAACAGGTTCTCTCCCGCCACCTTTCTCAAATCCTCATCCGACCACCCCCGACGCGAGAGCTCGGAGAGCAGGGCGGGGAACGTTGACACATCCTCCAACCCGTCGACGTAGGTTGGGATGCCGTCGAAGTCACTTCCCAGCCCCGCCCTAGCCGACCCCTTACTCACGCCACATGTTTGTCTGAGTTGAATCGGTGGCCGATGCTGGCCCCGCCGCCGTACCGACGCCCCTGTAGGACGCCCGCCCGACGACGAGACCGATAGCCACCGGTAGAAAGACAGGAAGACTGCGTCAGTTCCAAAAGGAGGATTTCCCATGCGGCAAATGGCTCCGATTCTCGGTCTCTTGTTCTTAGTGGCCTGTGCGTCAGCGGGCAATCCCTCTTCGGCCGGTGACACGCGCGACTTCCTCTCCGGCGACCAACTGCGTGCCACCGGTGCGCCCACCGTTGAGGAAGCCGTCCACGAACTGCGGCCAGCTTGGTTGATGGCAGGGCGGAAGAGTGTGTCGGTCAACCGCGGCGCGCGCCGGATCGAGGTCTGTTCAGGGACTAGGTTGGTCTACATCGATGGGGAGCGTGCGCGACAAACCCTCCAGCAGATCTCAGTCTTGCGAGTTGCGGGGGTGCGCTTCATCCGCCCAGGCGGTATGCGCCCCGACCGTGATCGGTCCTGTCCGAGCCACGCGGCGATAAACGTCACAACTGCGCCAGTTGAAGTCACGACAGCGTCAACCGAAGCGTACGACAAATACACGGAGGCCTGGCGATTGGCCGTAGAGGACGACGACCGTCGGGGCAGCGTTGCGCGACTCCGTGAAGCTCTGGCGCTGGATCCTGAGTTTGCGATGGCGTGGAGGCTGCTAGCGGTCAATTTCAACGCCCAGGGACGCGTTGGGGAAAGTCGCCACGCATTGCAGCAGGCTCTCGAGTACAGCTCGCACGCCAGCGCAACGGAACAACTCCACATCGCCGCGGTCCACGCGCAGTACTCCGACTACAACATCCAGGAATCCATCCGCCTCTACGGCGAGTTGCTCGCGCGAAGTCCGAACGACAGCCTTGCGCACTACAATCGGGCTTTGGCGCTCCGCCGGCTGGGCGCTTATGGCGACGCTCTGCTTCATCTCGACCGGGTCAGGGAACTCTCACCGCAAGGTATGTCACGCCCGGCCGCCAGAGTTTGGTTTCGCACGCTCGTCTCCCTCGGTCGTATCGAAGAGGCGGAGACATTTCTTCCGAATCTGCGCGAGGTCGATAGACGAGTGGGGGCCTCGAAGGCGACGTGCAACGCCCCGCGCATGCCGCGGAGGAACTCGACGATCGACGGCCCGTGTGTCTCCAGCACGCTCCGGGCGAGCATCCGTCCGCTGTCATTCCGTACCGAGGCCACCGTGGTTGCCTGATGGACGTCAAACCCCACATACTTCGTCGTGAGTTTCATGAGAGCCGCTCCTTGCTGCTGTGATCCATGGGTCTTGGTCGACTCCATGGTAGCAGCAAGGGGCGTGCTTTCAATGTGCGTTAGGTGGCCTTCTCAGCCACTAGGTCGAGCTAGCTTTGGTAGACGCGATTCTGTTTGATCTCGACAACACGCTCACGGATCGTGTCGCATCCGTGCGCGCGTACGCTCAGCGGTTCGCCAGTCACTTTGACCCACGGCTGGCCCCGATCGACGAGTCATCTGTCCTGTGCGATACCATCATGCGCGCCTATGGAGAGGGGTACAATGCTCAGCGAGCGGACGACCTGAATCGTTCCCTTCCGTGGCTAGACCAACCCTCCTCGGCCGAAATCGCCACGCATTGGCTTGACGTCTTTCCCGGCGTGACGGCGGCGCGGGCGGACGCCAAATCGACTCTCACGGTGCTCCGGGATCGAGGCGTGCAAATGGGCCTCGTCACGAACGGAGGCGCGGAGGTGCAGCGCACGAAGATCGCGTGCATGAAGCTTGGCGGGTATTTTGGTTCGGTCATCATCTCGGCGGAAGTTGGTGTGTCGAAACCCGATCCCGCGATCTTCCGGCTGGCGTTGGCTGAGCTTGGTGTGGAGGCAGTGAACACGATCTTTGTGGGTGATCATCCCGAAAACGATGTGGTCGGCGCGCAACGTGTGGGAATGCGTGCCGTGTGGATTTCGAGCTCACAGCGCTGGCCCGTAGATACGGTGCCCAAGCCGCCCACGATCACAGAACTCATTCAAGTGTTGGCGCATGTGCCTGCGGCCACCTAACACGCCATGGCACTTGTCGCCGCGGATCGGGCTGGACGCTTAGTATCAACTTTGAAGTGCAACAATCAGCGTCATCGCGCATAGCATTCCTCCGGAGTGCGAAAGCCGAGCCGTTTGCGGGGCCGGGTGTTGAGTTGTGTCGCTATCCGATTGCAGTCGTGCTGCGTCAGGTGCGCCATGCTCTGTTTCTTGGGGAGATACTGCCGGATCAAGCCGTGCTCAGAACCATCGCCACTACCGCATCCTGGCCGTCCATCGTCCATCCTCACCGGCCTCCCCTGACACCGAACGCCAACATTGTAAAAGAATGCCCATAGCGGACCGCGGTTCAGGCCAACAGATTGTACCCGGAACGCTCCCTGCACGAGGAAGGGGCCTTCTCGCAGATCATCTCGCGAACGGTAAAGCTCGTATTTGACATGGCTGAGAAGCTCACACTGGAAGACCGATTGAACAGGGTCGCCACGCACCTCGTTGGGCTTTGGAGGTTCCGCAAGGCTGGCGAGCCTGTCCGTTGGTGCTGCACTTACATCTACGATGGGTGCTACTATGATACGTGGCCCAAAAAAACACCCAACGAAGCACTCGACACAGTACATCGTACGCTCCAACAGATGAGGTCGGCAGACAAGAGTCGTCCACGCAAAAGGAAGCCGGCACACCAATAGGGAGCCGAGATGTAAGAAGTGCGGTTACGCTGTGCAAAGAACAAACTAGCGGCGAACCGTGACGGCGCGTCGATGCGGCATAACCAATCGATGCACCCGACGTGCCGGCCTTTAGGGTCGGTTTGTCAGTTATCGTCCAGCGTGGCCGGCACGCTGGTGATCTGAAACGTTCTATGAAAGCGATTGTCAAGGGCAGACTTCGTCACCGCTGATTGCATGGCGTTCTTTTCCCTGACAATCAGCCCCGACTGTTGGGGGGACGAGGCCGCCTGCCGTGATAGACCGGGCACAGCCCGCCCAGCCGCAGCAGCTCGGACAGCCGGTCGGCATCGACCTGATCACCCTTGTTGCCCTGGCGGGCCACCCGTCGCCCATCGCAGA
Source organism: Gemmatimonadota bacterium (assembly GCA_022566515.1). GTDB lineage: Bacteria > Gemmatimonadota > Gemmatimonadetes > Gemmatimonadales > GWC2-71-9 > B3T1B10. The sequence continues at coordinate 2,801 of JADFIT010000150.1, read as the reverse complement.
CCACCACTCGATCGGCGAGCGGCGCCAGGGCAACCTGGTGCGTGTGAACGGGACAAAGACAGAGAACGCCGAGCGAGTGGTGCCCCTGCTCTACCCTGTCACCAAACCCAGTCTGACGTACCGGCAGTTCAATCGACGACTGGAGAAACTGAACCTACCAGTACGCGCACGAACCGGTCGCAAGTGTTTTGCCCGTTGGATGAACGAGGCGGGAATCCCGCGAACGCGGCGTCGCGCGTACCTCGGGCACGCCACGCGCGAAGACGTGACTGACCGCTACGAGGGATACTCCCCAGAGAAATATCTCGAAGAAGATCGGCAGCGGCTTCGCAACTTCATCGGAGCACCCCCAAGTCTTGGACTGACGAGGACAGGGTGAGGGACTTTGTGAGGGACTTGTTGTGCATTTTCCCGTCTTCTCCTGTCACTTTCCTGTCCACTCAACGACAAACGGCATGCCGCAACTCGTTGTGCGACATGCCGTAAGGTGTTGTGAATAGCGGAGGAGGGACTCGACTCGAGCCGAAACGAGGCGAGAGCGAGCAAGCGCGGCATAGCCGGGCGAAGTCCGTCACTCATGACCGCATACAACGACCGCGAGCCCCCACTGGACTCGCGGTTCGCCTAAGTAGCGGAGGAGGGACTCGAACCCCCGACACGCGGATTATGATTGCGTTCGGGATACATGCTCTTACGTGTCCATATGCACGATACGCCTGGATACGTTGGACTTCCTCGACATATCACTACGTACCGACACACACCAACACATACGAAGACGCATCAGCAACCCACAGTCAGTCCCACAGTCGGCGGGCAAGATCACTCGGGGCGATGAACGGACTCAAACGGATCCCGTATCCGCTTGCCCAGGTGTAACCGCGTTGCTGGCTGCCGCGCGGCGCGAGCAGGGTGGGGTGGTTCGCACCCTCCTCGACGCCGGGGCGGACGTCACCGTCCGCACCCGAAACGGGCTCTCGCTCTTGAGTGCGGCCCTCGTCAACGCGGACCGGGACCTCTTGCGACTGTACGTGGATCTGGCGTATTGAAGTGTGGGTGTCCGTCAGCGCGCCCGCCCACCTCCGCTACGCGATTCAATTGAGATTGAGTGGCGGAGGTGGGGCCCGCTCGTTTTTCATGTGTCGCGCTTGTCTCGGGGCAATGAGAGAACCTACCGGCTGCTCTGAGGACAGAGGACACCGAGTCCGTTGGGTAGCCGCGAAGCCCTATGTAAGGAATAGGGCTCAATCCGGGCGGTGGTCCCATGTCATTACCGGACAAGAGGTTAGACAAGAAAAAGAGCGGCCCCGAAAGGGGCCGTTTTCGCGCCGAGTGTATTCAAGTGTATTCGTTTTTGGCAATCACGGTTCTCGTCGTCGGAAGTGACAGCGACATGATGGAATACGCTTCGTCGGGTGGGTCGCCGGCTTGCTACGTTGGGTCTTCGATTCGGACAGTCCAGCGCAATTGCACCTGCAAAGAGATCGTCACGAGATAGAAGGGTGGGGGGCCCAGCTGCTCGAACGGAAAACCACCGAACCGCTCGTAGGTTAGCCGGGCGATGAGGTCGTTCCCGGAGGTACGGGGAAACAGCTCGGCGGGAAAGAGCAACGTGTCGGGCGGTAGGCCATCCGCCACCAGCATGATCGATGAGGTGTCCCCGCGCACCTCCAGCGTCCATCGTTCGAATTCCGTCGCCGAATCGCCGGCTATCGCGTCGGGAATGCCGAGGTGAAGCACGAGGTCCTGGCCCGGAGCGAGCGTGAGTGAATCGGGATCCAATTTCGTGATACCGTGCCAGCTGACGGGCGCGAATGCGGGCTGCAGCCCCTCCACGGACGGAATCCCCTCAACGGTGAACGCCAAAGTGTCGAATCCTGACGACGACGAAACGAACTCTGACGCGTACCGGTGTGCCATTGGAACCGACACATCCGGCGTGAGTTTCAAACCCATTACCTGAAGCGTGTCATCGAGGAGATCACGATCGCGGAGGTCGCAAGACCCCTCGATCCGGACGAGTCCTGGAATGAGAAAGCCCGCGACCCGAACGGCTCCGGGTGCGGCGGCCGGATCGATGCCGGACCCGCCAAAAGATTCTCCAGCGTCGAGGAACCCACCGCTCACGAACAGCAATGCCGAGCTGTCGAACGCATCCAGTTCGTCGCACAGGAGTGGTCCGGACGGGCTGTCGCCGCAGCCGACGAGTGCGATGACTGCGATTGCGCCGACGATTCTCCCGATACCTGCGAGTTCTGGCCGCAGCACTTTCGCCGCCACCTTGCGGTGGTGTTTCGGGTCCTCCGCTAGGTACACCGTGGCCATGCCGCCCGCGCCAAGTTCTTCTTGGATGGCGTAGCGGTCAGCGAGGGCGGCTTTGAGACGGTCGAGAAGGTCTGCCACTGCGTTTTGGCCCCGTTGGCGACCCACTAGAATACGATTCCCGGCTCAAGGTGGCCAGACGGCGGGGCGGCCTCGAGCGCAAACCTCGAGCGCAACGGCGGGACCAGGGCCAGCAGGAACGGGAGCAGCAGCGACGCGGGCTCGGCTAAAGAGGAACGCAGTTCATCCTATCGGAGTGGCCGGCATCGATTCCACCTACCCACCCGACCCAGCGACCCAGGACCGGGCAACCCCCCAGGCCACCGGCAAGTCCCCCACCACCTTAATGCCAGGGCGCGCGTCTGGTCGTGCCGGTTTTCGGGAATCGTTTTCATATATTTTTCCGCTCAATTTTTCGGGAGCGTCACCAAATAACTCTTTGCCAGTCGGCTCGTGGTGTAAGGGGGGCACCCCGAGCG
>JADFIT010000149.1 GCA_022566515.1 Gemmatimonadota bacterium | reverse complement strand
TCCGTGCTCGTTCACATCCGGATCTTACGCCACATGGCTCTCTTCGTCGTGCGCCAGCCCTGTGACGGTGTGCTCGCCACCAGGCTGGCCGGGAATGAACCGCCGGGAAAGACCAAGCTCGGGATCCCACTCGTAGGGACGCATCCCCTCGGGGACAGGATCCATCGACGGAGGTGGGGCGTGCCATTTCGGGTCGAGCTGGGGACGCGGGAACGGCTGTACCCCGGTGGCGAGATTCGCATCGGTCAGCACGATCACGACACAACGGAACGCCTCGGCGAGCCGGCGCGCGGTGATCATGCAGTGGAAGCACTCCTCGATCGTGGCCGGAGCGAGCACGACGTGCGGCGCGTCACCAGGCTGTCCGAAGATCGCGGCAAGGAGATCCGACTGTTCAACCTTCGTGGGAAGCCCGGTGCTGGGCCCTCCCCGCTGCACATTCACTACCACCAGCGGAATTTCCGTCATGACGGCCAAGCCGATCGATTCCGTCTTCAGCGCTAGGCCGGGCCCGGACGTGACCGTAAACGCCACTTTGCCCGCATACGAGGCACCGATGGCCACACCCACAGCGGCTATCTCGTCCTCGGCTTGATGGACAATGCCTCCGAAACTCTCGAAAACCTCACCCAGGTTGTGCGAAACCGAGGTCGCGGGCGTGATGGGATACATGGCGCACAGCTCCATCCCGGCCGCTACCGCGCCAAGGGCGATGGCCTGGTTGCCGTTCATCACCACCTTCGCCTGCTCGGAGGCAGTGGCAGGAACTTCAAACCGGAAATCGAGATGCTCTTCCGCCCACCGACTCCCAAGCTCGAGCAATTGGATGTTGCGCTCGGCTATTTCTGGCGACTTCTTTCGGAAGATGTCCTTGATCTCGTCGCGTACCAGCTCGACGTCACGATGGTAGAGCCACGTCAGCATTCCCAGAACAAACATGTTCTTGCCACGCCGCGTTTCGTCCACCACCGTGAGACACTGTTCCTCCATAGGCACGGGAATGATCCGGTAGGAACGGTGTGAGAGTTCCTCCATCGCCGCTTCCCACTCTCCGCGAATCTTCTCGTCGTCGTGATGCGACCAATAGTCCTCGATCAAAATGATCGCGTCCTCGGCGAGAGCCCCCAGCCGGTGCCGGGATAGCAGTACCTGTTCGTTGAAGGCAGCTACGAGATTGGACTCGTCGCCCCAGTTGGTGACCGGACCGCTCCCGATACGTATGCGGTTGCCGCTGCCACTGGTTAGCGTTCGCGGCGGCGGCTGGATCTCGGCTGGAATGATCTCGACTGTCCACACCCCGTTGCCCATCTTTGCCGAGACAGCCGCGAAGAGCTGGCCGCACTTTTGTGCACCCTCTCCGGAGTCAGATACGATCTCAACAGTGTGCTCCGAGAGGCGGATGGTCTTGGCTATGTCTCCCGCCGCGCCGTCAGCCGGGGCGACAGCCGAGGATTCCGGGTAGGGGCTCATTCTGAATGTGCGGTTGGAGTCACACTCTGTCTCACTGCTCGGGCTGCACAAACACAGTTGGCGCGGGCCAACCACCGGAGCAATATCGCCACCAGATGTTATGGGAACGTGGAATTCTGTTTATAGGAATCTTCACAATGCCTGAAGTTCCCGGTACTCTGTGAGGTTTAGGGGTCTCAGAGCAGCTCCTCGCCTTCAGCACCCTGGTGGGTGATCGAGCGCTCTTTGGCTTCTTCGGAGAGGAACTGACGACGATCGAGGACCGACAGCGGCGGGGCGAGCTACACGGGCAAGATCACCATCCGGGACGAAGTATTGGTGAGCAAGAACTAGAGAACAAGAGCCGGCCTCAATGGTGAATCGCGGGCATCTGGTGCACGTAGGTGTCGTCGGTTAGCTGGTTCAACATGAACTCGGCGAGATCCGACCGGGCGAGTTTGGTGGCAATGCCATGCGTGACGTCGGGTCCGACGCGATACGCTCCGGTGTGGGGATCGTTGGTGAGCAGTGACGGGCGCACGATAATCCAGTCCAACCCGCTCGCCTGAATGAGTTCCTCCTGACGTTCCTTGTCGTCCAGATTCACGAAGAGCTTCAAGATGAGCCTGGCTAGCCCCCCCGTCCTCTTCTTGCGGTCACCCGCTCCAGGCCCGGTGACCGTGACGAGACGTTTGACACCGTGCTGCTTCATAGCCGCGATGATGTTCTCGGTTGCCTGGGAACCCACCCGTGAGGATTTCAGCAGCTCGCCGACTGCGCAGATTACCGCGTCGGCACCCTCGATCGCTTGGGCCACTGCCTCCCGCGAACGCACGTCACCCGTCAGCACCCTCAACTGTTCGTGGCGAAGGGGAAACGTCTCTGGCGTCCGCACGAACGCGGCGACCTCGTGATTCTGCAACAAGGCACGCTCAACCAGAAAGAGGCCCGTCTGGCCGGACGCCCCGAAAATCGCGACCTTCACTCCCAAGACCCTCCGACAGGAACAGACTGGAAAGCTGCGCCTCTTTCGCCCAGGTCGCAATCAGCACCGGGCAATTCTCCCCAGGCAATCCGGCGGTGCAGTATCGTATGCCAATGAAACACAATGGGATACAGCTTTTTGACCAGGCGCCAGGCCAGCTCCCGTGAGAAGCTACTCCAACCCCGTATGCCCAAATCCACCTTTCCCACGCTCGGTCGCCGGTAGCTCATTCACTTCGACAAACTCCACCTTGGGCACAGGCATCACGACCATCTGTGCGATGCGCATTCCCCGCCGCAACGTAAACGGCTCGGCGCCGTGATTGATAACCGGGACCTTCACCTCTCCACGGTAGTCGGAGTCAATGGTGCCCGGCGCGTTCACCAGAGAAATGCCGTGTTTCACCGCCAACCCAGAGCGGGGGCGCACCTGTGCTTCGTAGCCCGGCGGCAGCGCCATGAAAAAGCCGCACGGGACCAGTGTTCGCTCGCCGGGACCGATTACGACCTCCCCGTCGACGGCCGCCACCAAATCCATCCCCGCAGAGCCGTCGGTCGCATAGCTCGGCAGCGGTATGTCGGCACACTCGGGACGACGCTTGATGGAGACGGTGACTTTTTGCATGGGGGGAATATACAGCAAGCTGAGAGTGGGGAGTGGGGAGTGGGGAGTGGGCAACAGACACCAACAATGCAAGCGCAACGCTCCCATCCAGCACCGCCCACTGCCTACTACCGACCAGTCACACCCCGCCCTACCTTTCGCGCAACAGCCTCCAACACCTCCTCTATAAAGCCGCAGGAGAAACGTCATGCCTCACAGTTCTCTCGCCCGCATCTTCTTCTTCACAAGCTCGCTCAGCATGGTTCTCGCAGGACCGGCGCAGGCGCAAGCGCAGACCAACGGGACCGCTCGGAGGGCTGACGATCCGTTGACGCCCGTCAAGCCGGCCGACTACGGACAGTTCGAGCGATTGGGAAGAGCGAACTTGTCTCCCGACGGCCGCTGGCTAGCCGTGTCGATCAGCCGAGTGAACGAAGAAAACGAGCTTCGCATTCATCGCACCGACTCTGACTCCGTGGTTGTCATTCCCTACGGCTCGATCGCGTCGTTTTCGAATGACTCGCGGTGGCTGGCGTACCAAATAGGCATGTCGGAGGAAGATCGGAAAGCACTTCAAAAACAGGAGAAGCCACTCCGTCAACGGCTGGGGTTCCTGAATTTGACGACCGGCGACACCACTTCCATCGACGCCGTGAGCAGTTTCCAGTTCAGCAACAACGGAGCCTACTTGGCGATGGGACGCTATGCTCCCAAAGGAGAGAGAGAGAGCACGGGTACGGATATAGTCGTTCGCACGCTCGCGACCGGCGAAGATATGAACTTCGGCAACGTTGCGCAGTTCCAATGGCAGGACGAGGGAGATCTCCTCGCTCTCATCGTGGACGCTGAAGGTCAGGTCGGCAACGGGGTACAGATCTTTGATCCCTCTGCCGGTACGCTCCGGTCTCTCGAGTCGAAGCAGGCTCGCTTCAGCGGCCTGATCTGGAGAGACGCATCAGACGACCTCGCCGTCTTGAGAATGCTTCCGGACTCCGGCTACGAAGATACGACCCACGTAGTTGTCGCATGGCGAGACCTGGAAAAGCGCAACCCCAGGCGATTCGAGTTCGACCCCACGGTGTTCGACGGCTTCCCCGAAAACACCCGTGTGGTCGACTATCGCGGCCTTCGTTGGTCCGAGGACGGCCGTACGCTTTTCTTCGGCATCAAGGAGCGCCGGCAGAAGGAAGAGACTGAAGCCGGGGCCGATTCGACGACGGCCGGGGAGGAGGAGGAAAAAGACGAGGAAGACGAGGACGAGGACGGCAAGGAGGACGGCAACGACGAGGAAGACGAGCCGGCGGGCGTCGAGGTATGGCACGCCAAGGATGTCGACATCATTCCCGAGCAGAAGCTGTTCGCTGAGAGAGACCGTGCGGAGAATTATCTATCCGCCTGGCACCTCGATGCCGGACGTTTCGTCCAACTCGGCAACGAGTTGACCGAAACGGTTACGCTCGTCGAGGGCGAGAGGCTCGCGATCGGCATAGATCAGACGCCCCACGAACGCACCCGGATGTTCGGACCCAGGTACCGGGACGTGTACCGCATCGACGTCGCCACCGGAGAGCGCGAGAGGCTGCACGAGCGTGTCGAGTTCAGCTATGGAACCAGCGGCGGGGGTCGCTATTACCTCTACTTCCAGAGCGACAATTTTTGGACGATCGACCTCGAGAGCGGCAAGAGGACAAACATAACAGAAGACGTTCCGACGTCGTTCGTCAACACGGATCGTGATATCACGGTCGAGCAAAAGCCGCCGTGGGGGTTTGGTGGTTGGACCAAGAACGATCGTTCCCTTTTCCTGTACGACCGTTATGACGTGTGGGAGATTCGGCCGGACGGATCGGAGGCCCACCGACTCACCCGCGGCGCAGAGGACAGCGTACGGTACCGTTATCAGCGCCTCGATTTCGACGAGGATTACATCGACACCGCAAAGCCGATTTTCCTGTCGATCTACGGTGATTGGACCAAGAAGAACGGCTACGCGCGGCTGCGCCGTGGCCAACCTCCCGAGCAGGTTCTCTGGATGGACGCCGCGGTCCGTCGTCTACAGAAAGCCGACAGCGCAGACGTCTACTCGTTTACCACCGGGAGATTCGACGACTCGCCCGACTACTTCGTTGCCGGTCCCACCTTGGCGAACCCCAGGCAAGTAACCAAGACCAACCCCTTCCAGAAGGACTTTGCCTGGTCGCGCTCCGAGCTGATCGAGTTCGAGAACGCTTGGGGCGTAAAATTGCAGGCCATCCTCCGGTACCCCGCGAATTACGAACCAGGTGAGAAGTACCCGATGATCGTGTACATCTACGAACGCCTCTCTGCGGGTTTGCATAGGCACTCGGTGCCGTCTGAGCGGTCGGCGTACAACGATGCCGTGTTTACCGCCGAGGGGTACTTCGTCCTGCGCCCCGACATCGTATACCGCGACCGCGAGCCCGGACTCTCCGCCGTCGCTGCGATCGTGCCCGCCGTGGAGGCGGCGGTAGAGACGGGAATGATCGATCTCGAGCGGGTGGGACTCGTGGGACATTCGTGGGGCGGATACCAAACGGCGTTCACCGTAACCCAAACTGACGTTTTCGCCGCAGCCGTGGCGGGCGCTCCGCTCACAAACCTCTTCAGCATGTACCTCTCGATCTATTGGAACAGCGGCGGGACGGATGCCCGGATCTTCGAGATCAGTCAGGGGAGAATGGAAGTCCCGTTCTGGGAGGACGTTGAAGCGTACCGAGCGAACTCCCCGGTATTCCACATCGACAACATGAACACCCCGCTTCTGGTCGCGTTCGGCACCGAAGACGGGGCCGTGGACTTCAACCAGGGGGTCGAGTTCTACAACGCGGCGCGCCGGGCCAACAAGGACTTCGTGCTGCTGGTGTATGAGGGCGAGAACCACAGCAACAGCAAGAAGCCCAATCAGCTGGACTACCACCGGCGCATCATTCAGTGGTTCGGCCACTACCTGAAGGGCGATCCTGCGCCGCAATGGATCAGCGAGGGTGTGCCGTACCTGGAGCAAGAACGGGCCCTGAAGAAGAAGAACGGCAGCTGACTGACTCCGGCTACATCTACGCGCTCATCAATCCTTCTCTGGAAGGCCTGGTCAAGGTTGGCAAGACCACACGCAATCCAACCGAGCGGGTGAAGGAACTTTCGTCGAGCACGGCCGCTCCCACGCCGTTCGTTCTGGCCTTTGACATTTACGTGGATGACTGCTCCGCGGCCGAAGCCTACCTCCACACGCTGCTGGGGCGTCGGGGTTACCGCGTGTCCGAGAACAGAGAATTCTTCAACGCCCCGCTGAAGGATGTGATAAAGGCGATGCTGGAGGTGGAAGGGACACGCACACCATCCAAAGGCAAACCGTACCGCCTGGCCCCCGCCCCCGCCTCACCCCCTGCTCCCACATCATCGACGGGCGCTCCGGTTGCCGAGTGGGAGGACATCCTCGAAGAAGCTCATGCCTATTATCACGGCGAGGGCGATACCATCGAGGACAAGAGGGAAGCGTTGAAGCTGTTCAAGCAAGCGGCCCGGTTAGAGGCACCGGACGCATTCTACGCCCTCGGCATCATGTGCCGCGACGGTGAGGGCTGCGAGAAGAACACGGAAGAGGCGCTGGAGCATTTCAAGACCGGAGTGGCGAAGGGAAGCGACGAGTGCCATGCCGAGATGGCGCTCTTGTTTCTGGAGCAGGGCCATCTCGAGAACGCACGCAAATGTTGGGTGAAGTACTTCCGCAGCGCCGGTTTTGCCGGCGGATTGAGCGGGCACGAGGCGGCGTACGGCCACGCATATCTCACCAAGACCCTCGGGCTGGAAATGCCCCTCGACCACCGCGAGGCATTGGGACCCTACGCGAGCCAGATCATCGCGATGGCGGACGACGCCATTCGGGAAGCGGATGCCGACGCCAGGCCCCGGCTGCAACGCCAGCGCCGGCTGATCAAGAGACATTTGGGAGTGATGCGGTGGTATGACTGGTTGGGAAGGTAGGTGAAACAACCAGTGGGGAGTCGTACGTAGGGATGGTACGTGGGCGAGGTGTCTCCGTACCCTCTACCCGAAAGCTGGGATCTGACCTACAACCTTGCCGGGGGCGACATGAGCGAACAGGACGTGGCTGAGGACATTCAGACGGAAGAGGAAGTAAAGACCGAGGAGCACAAGATCAAAGGCGAGAGCCTTATTTCCAAGATCAAGGAACTGGTACACCAGGGAAACCTCCGCCGCATCATCATCAAGAACGATGAGGGCCGCACGCTCATCGAGATTCCCCTCACTTTGGGCGTGGTGGGCATAGCGCTGGTGCCGGTTTGGGCTGCTCTCGGAGCCATTGCAGCCCTGGTGGCAGATCTGACCGTCGTAGTCGAGAAAGTTGGTGAGTAGGGCAGGGTAATAAGGCGTCGTCCGGCCAGATTTGGAGAGGTCCAGCGGCGGGGAAATAGCGCTGCGGGCCGAAGGCCCTCCCGCCCCCGCCCCCGCCCCCTACGCCGTAGCTTCTCTGACCATCTCCTCGAGACACTTCCGCGGGCAGATGTTCTGGTTTATGTAATCGAGAATATTGGTGGCTACGCTGCGGATACTCGCTTCGATCTTCTCGTCGGCGACTCGCCCTCTTTCATCGAAATGGTTGTGCACGCCCGCCACCGAAATCGAACCTGGCAGCACGATACCCCCGATGTGTGAAACCACTCCCCGCAGGTGCTCCAACGCCTTGATCGCCCCAATGCTCCCAGCCGCCACACCCAACAGCGCGACGGGCTTGCCTGCCAACACCGATGGGAATCCCATGTTCTCGATCACCAGCTTCATCACGCTGGAAAACGTGCCGTGATATTCAGGCGTTGCGAGCACCACGCCGGTAGCTGCTTCGATCGTGGCTCGGAGATCCTCTGCCCGGGAGTGCCCAGCCGGCATCCCCGGAAAGGCAAGGTCGAACTCGGCGGGATCGATGACATCGACCCCGCCGACCTTCAAGCGCTTCAGTTCGTCCACCACAAGCGCCACAGCCTTCGCAGTGAAATTCCCTGAACGAACACTGCCCTTCACGATCGCAATGCGAATTCCGGCTCCGCTGTCACCCATGTCTATCCCCTGTTGTAGTAGAACCGCTCGCTCACGACTTTGTCGTCTCGCCAGCGTCGCCGACGCGTATCGCATCTAGCATCGCCATCAGCGCGCGTTGCTCCGCCCTGTCGAGCGGGTCCAACGCGGATCGACAGGCGTGCAACATCGGATTGTCCAACCGCCCGACCACCTTGCGTCCCTCTCCCGTGATGGCGCAGTACACGATGCGCCGATCCTCGGCACAGCGGTCGCGGACTGCCAGCTTCTTGACGATCAACCGGTCGATCATTCGAGTGATCCCTGGCGCATGCTCCACCAACCGGTCGGCGATCTCCAGCGTGGGCAATCCCCGTTCGCC
>JADFIT010000027.1 GCA_022566515.1 Gemmatimonadota bacterium | reverse complement strand
CATGTATCAAAGCGGTGCCCTGTTTGGATCCATGAGCCTAATGGACAACATCTGCTTGGTGTTCGAGGAGTTTACCGATTTACCCCTAGAGGCGCGGGAGGTGATTGCCCTGATGAAGCTGAAAGTGGTGGGTCTGGAGAAGGCTGCCCACAAGATGCCCGCGGAACTGAGTGGCGGCATGCGCAAACGGGCGGCCATCGCGCGGGCCATGGCCCTCGACCCGAAGGTGCTGTTCTTGGACGAGCCGTCGGCGGGCTTGGACCCCGTCACCTCGGCCCGCATGGACGATCTCATCCTCCAGCTCTCCCGGACGCTCGGTATGACCTTCGTCATCGTCACGCACGAACTGCCTAGCATCTATGCCATCACGGATAGATCGATCCTGCTCGACCGAGAGACAAAGACCATCATTGCGAGCGGCAAACCGGAAGAGCTCAGACAGAATCAGAAGAATCCTTGGATTTATCAGTTTTTTAATCGTCAGTCGAGTGCTACAGTGTGACCCGTTTATGACCGCCCGGCCGAACCATTTCAAGATTGGACTCTTTGTCATCGCGGCGACGTTTGTCCTATTGATCGCGATCGTGGTCTTCGGCGCCGGGATGTTGAATCCGCGCAAGTACTACATTGCGCCCTATTTCTACACCTCTGTCCACGGCCTGGGCAGGGGATCGCCGGTCGAATTGCGCGGCGTCCAGATCGGTCAGGTGGACCGTATCGCCTTTGTCGGGGACGTCTATCCACTCAGCATGGATGCAGGTGCCTTCTCCCGATATGAGCGATACATCATGGTGGTGGTGGCAGTGGATCCCGATTTTGTTGGGGAGGCCTCGCAACGGGCCATCGAAGAGAAACTGGCCTTGGCGGTCAGCCAGGGGCTGCGGATTCAACTGGCCAACGAGATTCTGAGCGGTATCGGCTATCTGGAAGCTGAATTCTTGGATCCGGAGCGTTACCCCATCCTGGACATTGGCTGGCAGCCGCACCATACCTATGTGCCTTCTGCCCCCAGCGAACTACACACGCTCAAGGACTCCGTCGACAAGATCCTCTTCAAGTTGGAAAAGCTGGATGTTCAGCAGATCGGTGATACGGTCCAGACGCTCCTCGTTTCTCTCGACAGAGCCGTCGCCGACGCCAATATACCGAGCCTCAGTCGTGACCTGGGGCGTATTCTGTCCCAGGCGCAGACCAAACTGGATGCCCTGGATGTGGAAACCCTCAACCGGGAACTGCATGAGGTCCTGGGGACGTTGAGAGTAACCCTCGAAGATGCCAATGTTCCGGAGATGACTCGACAGGCTAAAGCCCTGCTGGTCCAAGGGAGCGAACTCGATCTGATAGATAGCTTTGCTGGAGTACGCTCGGCATTTGATTCTTCGTCCAATAGGATCAGTATCGAGTTACACGCCAACGTCTTCACGGATCAGCGGACGCCCGACAGCACGTTCGAGGCGATCGTGGTGGTAGGTTCTGCCCGGCGGTGATTTTCGGAAGTCTCGCCACCATTCGCCCACCCGGGCCTTTGACGGTGCCCCGGGCGCGGGCACCCTCCGTGCGGACCAGGCGCGGAGTGACCCGTGGCGAAACTGGGGAGGAGTCCGACCGTCAGGTAGCCTCCTCGCACTTAGCAGCAAACACGAAATCGCTCTCGGTCAACCCGTCGATCTTGTGCGTCCAGATCGTGATTCCCACCTTACCCCAGGCGAGAAGTATATCGGGATGGTGACCCTGTTCCTCCGCAATAGCTCCCACGCGATTGGTAAACGCCAGAGCCTCGACGAAGTCCTTCAATCGGAACTCCTTGTAGAGGTGATGGTCGTCCATCACGGTCCAATCGTTGCCGAGCTGCGCCAACAGCCCTTGCATCTCCTCGCCTCTCAGGGGAGGAACGCCACCTCGGCACGGGACACAATCCTTCGCTGCCAGGTCGTTGCTCATTAGTCCGCCAATCGTTGAGTTCTGCTGGTGCGGGCGATGCACTGCGTCGCCCCCAACCCCTACCGCCTCGCCGCCTTGTCGCCGGCTACATCACCGGCCGGTCTTTCGGCTCCAGCTTTACAGCCCACAGACCACTGCTGATGTCCGAGAAGAATATGTGGCCTTTGTAGGGAATCACGCTCCACGCCGCCGGTGAATTGGGGATCCAGGCCAGTGGGTCGTTGGCCTTGAAGACAGCGATCTCGCGGCCCTGAGTGTACAAGTTCCCCATCAACTCACCCGAAACATCGACGAGGCGCATTCCGCCTTCGTAATAGGCCTGATAGAGAATGTCGTCCTCGACCCAGATATTATGAGTGCCGTACTCAGTGACCTCGTAGCGCGCCACCATTTCGGGCTGCTCGGGATCCGTCATATCGATTATTTGGATGTATCCAGACGTAGCCCGTGGGTATCCGCCCTTGCCGGTCTCCGGATCGTAAGGCTGTCTGTGATCGGGTCCGTTGCCTTCCCAAGCGAGGTCCCGGCGGTTCACGATTTCGTCGCCCACGAACAGATAAAACTTTCCGGTGGATTCAGAAACGTAGGGAAACACGGCGTGGGTAGCACCACTCGGCAAGGGGTAGACCGTGATCAGTTGCGGATTCTCGATAGATCCGCCCCAGCGGCCGTTGCCCACATCCACTATCACGACGCCGGTCTGCCATTCGGCGGAATACGCAATTCCGTCGTGCACCCACAGGTCATGAATCCGGCTCTCCGGATGGTTGTATTCGCTGACGTATTTGGGGTTGTAAATATCGCGCACGTCGAGAATCACATATTTGTCGCCCCCAGAGAGCGCAAACAGGTAATCGTTGGTGGCGAAAACGTTGTGGACGCCGCCGGTCAGTCCGTCGTCGTACTGCGACGCCACCTTCGGATGTGCCGGTTCGGATAGGTCGAGGATCACGACGCCGTTTCGCCTGTTCGACGCGCCCTCTCGCGAAATTGCAGCGTACCGTCCGTCGGGAGAAACCTTCACGTCGTTCAACGACCGGGCGTCCACCTGAATGGAGTCGGTCTTGAAGATGTTGCTGGGATCGGTAACGTCCCACACAAAGGCGTGGCTTTGTGCCTGGCGCGCGCCGGTGAGCGCGTAGTCGCGCCCATCCAAACCCTCGAACAGCCAAAGATCACTGGTGTAGTGCGTCGTCTGCCGGCCGTGTCCCACCACTTTCACCCGCTGGACGACGTCTCGCTTCACGACCGTGAATCGGCGGTTGGCCGTGAGGGGCCCGGTAGACGCCATCACGGTGTACACTCCGGGTACGTCGGCAACGACTTTGCCGTTGTCTACTTGACCGGGAGCGCTGGGAGCGATGATGCCTGCGGCGGCCTTGAACGCCAAGGTCCACGTGACGGGAACGTCGTCGACGACACGGCCCCTTGCGTCACGTGCAACCGCAGAAAAGTTCTGCACGTCACCCGTCCGCACCTCATCCCCACCGCCAACGATCTCCAACCGCGTTGCCGGAAGGGCTGCGACCAGATAGTCCGCACTGGCAGTGACACCATCGAACGTCGCCGAAATCGTGGCAGTGCCGGCGCCCTCGCCGCGGACGTATCCGTATCGATCGACCGAGGCGACCCGCGGATTTGAGCTCGCCCAGGCAAAAGTGGCTGCGGGCCGGGAGGATCCGTCGTCATGGAACGCGGTGGCCGCATGCAACAGCGTGGCGCCCTCATACAGCGTTCCCGGCTCAGAGGCAATCTCCACTCGCGTGACCGCCGGCCAATCGACCCGCACAGCAACCCGTATGCTCGGCGGCTCCCGGTCGGCGTCCGGTGGCAAGGCAACCGTCGCGACAATTTGATACTCGCCGGGTGCCACGCCCCGCAATCGCCCGTCTTCGAACCGCACGCCACTGAATACCCCACCGATACGTATGGGAACGTCCACCACGTTCCCTCTCGCGTCATATGCGGCAACGCTGAAGCTTACGGTCTCTCCCTTGGTAAGCACGACAGAACTCGGGGTGGCTTCCAGGCGTGTTACGGAAAGGGCCAGTCGCGATTCCTCCTGCGCCGCCGCCGGCCGGCTGACGAACGTGCCGAGCAGGATACACCCGGATAGTATAGACAAGATTTTATACACGAGGCGCTGCTCCGACAGATGGGACAGAGCCGAATATAGTACGAAAGGCGGAAGGACGGAAAGACGGAAGGACGGAAAGTTACTGCGGCGGGTAGCGCGAACGAAGGTGCCGAAGAGCCGCTTGCACTCGCTTCCGGATTTCCTCGCGGGGCATATATACGGATGAGCGGCGGTTGGCGTATTCCACCGCCCGCACGGCCTGGCGCTCCAGCGAAAACCACGGGACCCATCCCTTCACGCGCGCACGCCAGGTCTTCTCGACCTTGGGCCAACGGGCCCCATTCCAAACGCGCACCTGCGCAAACCATGCGTCCGGACGGAGTTTCACGTCCACACGTGCGTCACCGTGGCGATAGATGTCGGTTCTGGTCACCTGTTTCACATGTAAGTCGCACGGTCGATGAATGAATAAAACACCCGCTGCCGCCGTCGGTTCCCCTGCTCCCTGCTCCCTGCTCCCTGCCGTTACCCAACTCGAAACAGCTCCATCCCTCGCTCGTAGCGCCGCTCCAGGCGTTTCCGCAATTCCACGTGTCGCTTCTGGGAGAGCACCGGATCCTCCTCGATAAGGCTGAGCGCCGACTTACGCGATGCCACGATGAGGTCATCGTCTTTCGAGAAGTCCGTGAAGCGCACCACCATGCCACCCGACTGGCGGGCGCCGGCGAGTTGACCCATTCCCCGCTCCTGGAGATCCATCTCGGCGATGCGAAAGCCGTCGGACGATTGGGCGAATAGACGCAGGCGCTCCCGCGCCCCGGCGTCTGCGAGAAGGATACAATAGCTCTCTTCTCCCCCTCTCCCAATGCGGCCACGCAACTGGTGGAGCTGGGCCAGGCCGAAACGCTCCGGGTGCTCTATCAGCATGACGGTGGCGTTGGCAACGTCGATGCCGACCTCGATCACCGTGGTGGCCACGAGAACGTGGATCTTGCCGTCTCGGAACGCCCGCATGGTAGTGTCACGCTCCTCGGCCTTCATCCTTCCGTGTACCAGGCCCACTTCGAGCGGGCTCAGATCGTGGCGCAACCGTTCGGCCATGGTGGTCGCAGCCTTGAGGTCCACTTTCTCCGACTCGTCGATTACCGGATACACGACATACGCCTGCCGGCCGGCCCCGCACTGCTCTCTCACGAACTGGTAGATGGCCGAACGGCTACGGCTGCTGCGCACCGTCGTCTTTACGTCGCGACGGCCGGCCGGCTTCTCCCTGAGGGCGGAGATATCCAAGTCGCCATAGAGCGTCATGGCAAGCGTCCGCGGGATCGGTGTGGCCGACAGCAGCAGCACGTCCGGCACCTCGCCCTTCTCGATGAGCGCCGCCCGCTGTTCCACCCCAAACCGGTGCTGCTCGTCGATCACCACCAGTCCCAACCGGTGGAACGCGGTTTTTTCTTGGAACAGGGCGTGGGTACCCACGATGATTCGAGAGGCCCCGGATGCGATACGGTCCCGCACGGCGGTCTTCTCCGATGGACTGAGTCGGCCGATCAAGAGTTCGGGTACGATTTCCAGCGGAGCCAAGAGTTCCCTCAGCGTCCGGGAGTGTTGCTCGGAGAGCAGCTCTGTGGGGGCCATGAACACAGCCTGGCTGTCATTCTCCACCGCCAGCAACATGGCGAACAGGGCAACGACCGTCTTGCCCGAGCCAACGTCTCCCATCAACAGACGGTGCATCCGCTCCGGGGACGTCATGTCAGCAGTGATTTCGCGAATCACCCGCCGTTGCCCTCCGGTCAGCTCGAATGGGAGTGCGTGCTTGAGCTTGGTCGTGAGGTCTTTCTTCAGTTCATGCTGCATGCCTTTAGTCGCCCGCTTGGCCAGATATCTTGCGCGAGCTACGACCAGCTGCATGTCAAACAGCTCGTCGTAGGCAAGCCGGCGGCGTCCCCGCTCGGCCTCTGCGACCGTGCGTGGGCGATGAACCGTCGACAGGGCGTCTCTCAAGCCGGGTAGTCCCAGCGCTGCCGGGATGTACGGGAGGGCAACGTCATCCACCAGTGATACCATTTCATCGAGGTGGTCGCCGATCAGCCTGCGGATCTGGCGGTGCGACAATCCCTCAGTGGCCGGGTACACCGACAGCACCATCCCCTGCCCCGGCTGGTCGGCTTCTTCGTCGGCGTTGGCGAGCACAATTTGTTCCCGGGGCACGATCTGCCGCCCGTGGTAGTATTTGATCGGGCCCGATGCGAGGAGCAGTTGCCCCTCCTTGATCGTGCGGTCGAGAAAGGTCTGTCCCGGCCACGCACACTCGATCAAGCCCGATGAATCTCTGATCACCGCACGGAAGATTTGCAAGCGGCGGCGCGTTGGAAGGATCCCCGTGGAGATCACGCGTCCGATGAGTGTGACTTCGTTGCCAACGTCGGCTCGCGCAATCGGTGTCACGGTTGTTGCGTCGAGATAGCGGTGGGGAATGTGATAGACCAGGTCTTCGACTGTATGAATGCCGAGCCTAGCGAAGTTCTCGGCACGGTGGGGTCCCACGCCCTTGAGGTATTGAACCGACGTATCCAGTCGGAGCGGCATCAGTCGCCCAGCAGGCGCTCCGCAAACCGGCGTGGCTCGAAGGGGTCCAGATCCTCCAGCCTTTCACCCACGCCGAGAAAGCGGACGGGAACGCCGATCTCACGCTGCAAGCATACCACGGCACCGCCTCTTGCCGTTCCGTCGAGCTTGGTGACGATTAACCCGGAGATCGGCACGGCGGCGGCGAACGATTTGCCCTGCTGCATCGCATTCTGTCCCACGGTGCCATCCAACACGAGGAAGCTTTCGTGAGGCGCGCCGTCGCATCGTCGGCCAACGACACGCACGATCTTTTGTAGCTCCTTCATGAGACCCGACTCGGTATGCAACCTCCCGGCCGTGTCGATGATCGCCACGTCGATCCCACGGGCCGTCGCTGCCTCTACCGCATCGTAGGCCACCGCCGCCGGATCGCCGCCTCGGGTTCCTCTCACTACGGGCAGGCCGAGTCGGTCGGCCCATATGGCGAGTTGCTCGGTGGCTCCGGGCCGGAACGTATCTGCCGCCGCGAGCAACACGCTCTTCCCGCTCCGGAGCAATCGGTGGGCCAATTTGGCCGCCTGTGTAGTCTTGCCGACGCCGTTCACCCCGAGGATCAGAACCACCGTCGGCCCATCCGCCGCGAAGTGGAGTTCCCCTGCCTCCCCTGCCCCGAACATCCCCGCAATCTCATCCACCAGCCAGCCCCGAAACGCATCCTCTGTCTTGAGCCCTCCGCGGCGGATCTGCTGCTCCAGGTTTTCCACCAGACTGAAGGTTGCGGGGCCGAAATCCGCTTCGATCAACACGCGCTCCACATCTTCCAGCATCTCGTGATCGACGCCTTTGACGAGCACTGCCACGTCGGTCAGGGCGACTTGCTTGATGCGTTTCCAGAGTCTCATGGCTACGGCAATCCCCGCCGCTGACGCCAGCCCCACTCGCAGAGCAACGCAGCGATAGCGATCAAGAACAACCACCAAACGTCTCGTGCCCTCCGAACGATCAACTGGAATCCACCTTCGCCCACACCGGCGACCCACGTGACTTCGCGCGGATGATACTCGTCGGAATATTCCTCCACTATGGCGAGCCCGGTCGCATTACGCACACCCCCGGCCCGTGCACTCCACCGATACACTCCCGGATCGAGCGACACCAACGCCGTTCCACGCGAGTCATACCGCAAGGTGACGGTGAAAGAAGAGTCCATCACAGCCAGGGTAACCACTGTCGAATCGGGGATGTCGTCGGCTGTCCAGCGAAAGACAACCGGCACGCCACGTTGAGTGACCTGTTCAGCGGTCAGGAGAGCGGTGGATTGCACGGCTCCGGCCTGCAACAGCCAGTCTGTCCCGGCAGCGACGAACGTCCGGTATGTTTCCCGAGCCGCCCCGCCACGAAGGATCCATCGCCACAGGCCCGATCCGGCGGTCGTCAGCCGCCGGACGCCGCTCGAATCACGCCCGATCAGAACGGGCCTATCCACGCCGCGTCTCGCGCGGCGGCCGGTCACCGCAACCCATTCTGCCTCTCCAGCAACGAACGGCACAATCCCGGTCAGCGGGGGAACGGAGTCCCATGCTGCGGCGGCAAGCTGACCTGCGAGAGGCGACGCCGGCACCCGAGGCGTGATGTACCAATCACCCTGGAAGAACTCTGTCTCCGGGTCGCTCGCCGCAGGCCAATACCACACGGCCGGTGCCGTTCTCGCCACACCGATTCGGTCGGTTCCACGAAGCACGACCAAGCGCGCGGCGGCCGCGGCTGCTCGGACCGACGCCTCGTCCGTCCGGGCGAGGGTGTTCATGTCGAGCCAGAGATCATCCCTAACCCGCGCGAAGCCCCGCACCGTGGTGCGCGCCACCTGGCTGAGTTCACGCATGAGAAAGCGTCCCTCGACGTCTGCCGGATCGACGATGACCGCAATCACCGGCTGTGAGCTGACAGTTACCACGCGCATGCGTTCGTCGTCGCGAGGCTCGGCATCATCCCCTGCAACTAGCCGAACGCGCAGCACGTGGGTTCCCGGCGACAGGGCTCCCGGGGGAATGGTGACGGTGCGCCGGGCGGTGCCGGGCGGCGGTGGCAATGCCAAGCGACGTCGCAGCAACCGCCGTTCACCGGCAAATATCTCTACGCTCGCTCCAGCGGTATCCAGCGGTCCCCACGTTCCGATGACGAGTCCGACCTTTATCGAATCTTCCTGTTGGACCCGGCGGCCGACCGCGACGTCGAGCAATGCCACGTTGGCCACCGTGTCTCTCGGGAGGATGACCGCTGTGACACCGTGGGCCAGGCTCGGCGGCAAGACGGCTCCATCCTGAATCTCTCCGTCCGAGACGACGAAAACCGGTCCAGCGCGCCCTACGGTTGCCTCCAGCGCGTCCCTCAAGCGCGACGCTCCGTCGCTAGGGGCAAGTGTATCGAATGGCGAGATTCCCGAACCGAATCGCAGGATCGTTCCTGCCTCACCTCCGTTCCGGGAGAGGGCCCGAGCGGTGTCCAACGCAGCCTGCCACTGCCCGCCTGTCGCCCCCATGCTGAGGGAGGCATCAAGCAGCACCATAGGGGTGCCGCCGGTAACTCGACTCAAGCGACCAGGGTTGAAGAGGGCGAGGAAAAGCGCTCCCAGCGCCACCGTGCGGAGCGCCGCCAGGCCGGCGCCCTGAACGCCGAGTCGTTCGCGCCTCAAGTACACGGTGCCCGCCAGCACCGCGACGAACAGCGTCGCGAGTACTACTCCGACCATGGCGTTGATTGGCCGTGGATGAACCGTGTGGCGTACGGGCAGTCCGAAGTGTCAGACAAGGTCAATGGCAGCCGGCAAATGATCGTTCGAATGTGTAATGCGGGAGTCAGCGCTTTGCTACTACCGTCCGATCCGTTGCGGCGCTGTCGAAGAGGATTCGGTTGAATGAGGCACGGACAGCTTCGAATTCCCCACGCAACGGGGCCGGCACCGGATCACCGTCGCCCATGTCGACGGCGCGGAAATCAACTTGGCGACCGTTCTTGAGAAACTCGTAGTGCACATGCGGTCCGGTCGCCAGCCCCGTCATGCCGACGAACCCAATGGTCTGGCCTTGCTTAACCCGGACACCCGGCTTGATACCCCTCGCAACCCGCGACATGTGGGCGTAGCGGGTCTCGATATCCTTGGGATGCTGGATGGTCACAACCAGGCCGTAGCCGCCCCACCTCCCTGCCCTCGCCACCTTGCCGTCGGCTGCCGCAAAGATCGGCGTTCCCGACCGGGCTGCATAGTCCGTTCCTAGATGCCGGCGGTACTGGCGCAGAATCGGGTGATAGCGAATCCCGTACCCGCCCGAAATTCTCCGGAACTGCACTGGATATCGGAGGAATGCCCGTCTCATCGAGCGACCGTCTCCGTCGTAGTAGACATTGCGATTCTGCCCGTCGGACATGACGTACGCGGTGTTCGGCCTTCCCCCAGTCTCGACACTCGCCGCAAGCAGCCGCCCGTAGCGCACATCGCCTGCCGAGGAAACGAGCCGCTCGTAGAGGATGTCGAATCGGTCGCCGGGGCGGTTGTCACGGGTGAAATCGATGACCCAGCCGTACACATCCTCCGCCACGTTCCAGATCAGACGGTCGCGATGACCGAACGGGAGGACGGAATCCGCAATGGCACGGTGAACCGCGTCGTTGAGCGACGAGTTGATCGTTCCGGAGGCATACTCCTGAACAACGGCCCACTGGATCGAGTCGATGAAAGCTTCCCACTCGCCGGCGGAGTCGCGTTCCAGTTGCAAGAAAGCATCCTCGCTGATCCGCGTACGAACTCTATTAGGCACATCGCGTCCGATCACGTAGCGAAAATCGAACACCTGACTGGGTGTCACGTGACGGGGATCGAGGCCGTGGGGTCGAGCCGCCTCGAGCAATTGCCTCAATTCCGCGCCCTCGACCTTGTGACGCGCAAACATGTGGGAGAGAGTCTCATTTCGGCGCAGCCGGTCCGACCGTTCCGCATACGCCTGCGAGACAACGATCGGCTCGGCAACCGGCATTTCCTGCACGCTACGGGCCGACCCCGAGGTCAACACAACAAGGGCTGTGCTCACCACAGCCCCTGAAACTGCAACCTGCCAGGCTCGTCGCTTCATTAATCCATCTGGCGCCGGATGAAGGTGGGAATTTCCATTTCGGAAACCTCACCCGGTTGCTGTGTATCCGGCGTGGCCAGAGGCTGTTGAATCGGGGCGGGAGCCAATGCCGCGCCACCGCCGCCGATCACCGTCCGCTGGGGGAAGTGCAACACGCCCGGAACGCTGCTTCGACCCAGCGTGCTGTCATGATCCAAAGCCTTGTCGAATCCGGTGGCGATGACCGTAACCCGGATTTCACCCTCCATGGCGGAATCGTTGACAGCCCCGAAAATGATCTCGGCCTGGTCGCCCGCTGCCTCGTGCACTATCTCGCTGATCTGGTTGACGTCTCCGAGCGTGAGGTCTTCGCCACCTGTGATGTTCACGAGAACGCCGGTGGATCCCAAGATCGAGACGTTGTCGAGCAGCGGACTGGAGATCGCATCCTGCGCCGCCTCGATCGCCCGGTCATCACCGCGGCCCACCCCCGTTCCCATGAGCGCCGCACCTCCGTGCTGCATGACCGTCCGCACGTCAGCGAAATCGACGTTCACCAATCCGGTCACGGTGATGAGGGTGGAAATGCCCTGGGTCGCATGGAGCAGCACTTCGTCGGCCTTCTTCAGGGCCTCCTGAAACGGCACGTTCTTGCCCACCACGGCGAGGAGCCGCTCGTTCGGCACGACAATCATCGTGTCGACGCGCTTGCGTATCTCGGCAATGCCGATCTCGGCCTGCCGCATTCGCTTGCGGCCTTCGAACAAGAAGGGCTTGGTGATGATGCCCACCGTCAGTGCCCCCACGTCGCGTGCCAGTTGGGAGATCACCGGGGCCGCGCCGGTACCGGTGCCACCGCCCATCCCGCAAGTCACGAACACGAGATCGGCTCCGTCGAGCACCCGAAGCACGTCGTCCTTGTTCTCCTCGATTGCCTGTCGCCCGATCTCGGGTCGGGCACCGGCGCCGAGGCCACGTGTGAGTTTCTTGCCGATCTGAACCCGCGTGTCGGCCTTGGTGTTCATCAGCGCTTGCGCATCGGTGTTGACCGTGATGAACTCCACGCCCATGAGATGCTCGTCGATCATTCGGTTGACCGCGTTGCCGCCGCCACCTCCGACACCGACCACCTTCATCCGCGCGTTCTGCGAGATTGCTTCTTCGAGCTCAAAGACCATGGGTGCCTCTTAGAAGAAATCCTGTAACCAACGTTTCATCGGACCAAAGAACTTACCTACGCCGGACTGCTTGGCTGCTTCACTCTCGAGGATATTGCGTGCAGCGTAAAGCAGCAATCCCGCAGCCACTGCATACCTGGGTGCCTGCACGCTGTCCACGAGCCCTGAAATACCCCTCTTCGGCATCCCTACACGCGCCGGAGTGGCAAAGACCTCCCGGGCCAGTTCGACGATTCCCGGCTGGTGGGCCCCCCCTCCGGTCACCACCACCCCCGCCGGAAGATTACCCGTAAAGCCCGTTTTTTCAATTTCCCCCTGCACCAGGCCCAGAATCTCGTCCAACCGCTGGTGGATAATATGGGCAAGTAGTTCTCTTTTCGCTTGCCGAACTCCCTGCCCGGGCGTGCTCGGGAGGCCGATACTCTCGTCCGGATCCACCAACGGCGCGTAGGCGGTGCCCCATTTCTCCTTGAGACGCTCCGCATCGGCCTGGGTCACGCTGAGCCCCTGTACGATATCGCCTGTCACATGGGACCCGGCGTAGGGGAGCGAAGCTATATGCTGGACCTTACCGTCCTTGAAGATCGCCACTCCTGTGGACCCTCCACCCAGATCCACCAGCGCGCACCCCAACTCGCGCTCCTCTTCGGTCAGCACCGCGAGCGACGCCGCCAACGGCTCCAGCACGAGGCGGGAAACACGGTAACCCGCTCGCTCCACTGATTTGCGCAGGTTCTGAGCCGCGGCGGTCTGAACCGAGACGAGGTACATCTGTACCTCCAACCGCAACCCGGTCATGCCCTTCGGGTCGCTGATGCCGTCTTGATCGTCGACCCGGTACTCCTGAGGAATGGAGTGAAGCAACTCACGGTCTTGCCCGAGGCTGATCGCCGTAGCAACCTCGTTGACCCGCTCGACGTCCGGGCGCGAGATCTCCTCGGCCGTCACCGAGGCCAATCCGGTCGACGTGCGCACCTGGATATGCTCCCCTGCAATGCCGCAGTGGATACCGGGTACTTGCACCCCGGCCATCCGCTCGGCGTCGTGCATCGCGCTCACGATTGACCGCGTAGTCTCATCGATGTCGCGTACGACGCCCCGCCGAACTCCCGTTTCGCGGCAAATACCGACACCGAGCACCTTGGCCCCAGGTGCCCGGACATCCCCAGCTACTTGTGCGATCACGGCGCACGTCCGGGTGCTTCCCAGATCCAGCGCTGCAACCACATGTTCGTTCGTCATATCACTCTCCGCCGCACGACGATCCACCCATCATACCGAGCGTCGAGTTCTTCATATTCCCTTCCGCTGCCGGCCAAATGCTCCGCGACCGCCAGAACGGCATCCACGTCGCCCGGCGACGACGGCACCCTCATGAGAATTCGGCGATCGCCGAGCACGAGGCGCACTCCGCCGTTCCCGTCGGTCTCCACCCAATCCACCTGGTCGTACAGATCCCGGCTGACGAAGCGTACGGCTCCCAGTGCACCCACCAGCAAGGTGTCGGGACGCGCGACGATCGGGAGATCCACGCTGCTCGCCGTCGGATCATATGGCAGCGGCCTGGCCCAGACATCTAGCGTCACGAGACCTTCCGGTCCCGACACAAACGCCAAGGGAATGCGCTCACTCACCTCCACCCGCAACGTGCCGGGAAGACGACGCCGGATCCGGACCTGGACGATTCCGGCCAAGCGCAACACCCGCTCTTCCGCCGCCTCAAAGTCGTCGAACACATTCTGGTCCTGTCGCAGACCCAGCGTCTCCAACAGAGCATCCGGCGCGATGTAGCGCACACCGATAAGCTCCACCTGTCTCACGCGAAAGAAGGTCACACGGCGCAAGAGGTGGGGGGTCGCCAGGAAACCCAGCAGGATCACTGCGCCACCGGCAACGGAGAGGAGCACGCGGCGTTTCATGCAGCAGCTTCGGCTAATCGGAGGAGTAGCTCGCCGGCTACCTGCGTGATGTCCCCAGCGCCAAGCGTGAGGACCGCGTCTCCAGGACGGACCATCTGGGCGAGACGGCTCGCCAGATCGTCCCGGTTCTCGATCCATGTCACATCAGCTCCTGCGCGCCGAGCCGCATCCACTACCAACTCTCCCGTGACGTTGGGAATGGGCTGTTCTCTGGCAGGATATACGTCCGTGATTACGGCCAGGTCGGCGGCTGCGAGCGCCCGGCCCAGGGGCTCGCTCTGACGCTGGGTCCGGGAGTACAGATGTGGCTGGAACGCGACGATGACACGAGCGCCGGGGAAACGTTGACGCGCGGCTACGATCGTGGCCGATATTTCTGTGGCGTGGTGCGCGTAGTCGTCGACCACGGTCACGCCGCGCTCGGTGCCGACAATCTGAAACCGCCGGCCGATCCCGCCGAACGCAGAGAGTGCAGCGGCCGCGTCGTCGAGGTCTGCGTCCAAGGCTGCCGCCACACCCATCGCCATTGCCGCATTTCGGAGATTGTGGACACCGGGAACGTGCAGCTCCAGCGAGACCTCACGACCGTCGGCAAGTTGCAATCGGGCTCTGGTCACTTCGGGCTCTTGCCTGATATCGGTGAGGCGAATGTCCGCCTCCACCGCCATACCGACCCGCCAGACGGGTACGTCGATTCTCTCTGCAACGCGAACCGCACCGGCGTCATCGGCACCTACGAGCGCTCGTTCAGCGTGCCCGGAGAATTCCACGAAAGCGTCCTCCAACGCCGCAACAGTTCCGTAACACTCGAGGTGCTCCGCTTCAACGTTGTTCACCACCGCAATGGTGGGACGCAGAGACAGGAAGGAGCGGTCGTACTCATCGGCCTCGACCACGAACAGCCGGTCGCTTCCCACCCGGGCATTGCCACCCCACGCGTCCACCCGTCCCCCTACGATCCCCGTGGGGTCACGACCGGCCGCGGCAAGCACTTCGGTGGCCATCGTGGCCGTGGTCGTCTTCCCGTGCGTGCCTGCGATCCCTATCGCCAATCTGTCGCCGATGAGAAGGCTCAATGCTTCTGCCCGCTTGAAAATCGGGATGTTGGCCGCGACGGCTGCCGCCAGTACGGGGTGCCCGGGATCCACAGCTGACGTGTAGATCACCGCTCTGGCATCGCGAATGTGAGCCGGATCGTGCCCCGCATGCACCTCGACCCCGGCCCGAATGAGATCGGCCGCGTTCGTTGGATCAATGTCGCTTCCGGTGATTGCCACCCCCCTGCGCCGGGCTACGAGCGCAAGCGCACCCATACCGGCACCGGCGATCCCCATGAAGTGAATGGGTCGGGGATTTTCAGGGGCAAACAGTTCCATTAACGGGCTGTAAACTAAGGCTAAGTCTAGGTTTACGAAAGACTTTGGCCTAGTCGGCGAGAGTCAAGAGTCGCTCTGCAATCTGCTGAGCGGCTCGTGGTTGCGAGCGCTGAATCGCAATTTGCGACATGGTCCGAAGCCGTTCGGGATCCCCCACCAGCTCGTTCACGAGACTCGCCAACTCTGCCGGCCCGAGGCGAGATTCCGGCAGATGCACTACCGACCCGGCTCGCTCCATGGCTTCGGCGTTGCGCGACTGGTGATCCGCCGCGGCGAGGGGTAGCGGGATCAGTATGGCGGGCAGGCCCCAAGCCGACAGCTCGGCGATGGTCATCGCGCCGGCGCGGGCCACGACGAGGTCCGTCGCACCATACGCCTGGGCCACGGGGTCCCAGAAAGGCTTCACGATCCGACGAGGTGGTGCGTCGTAGCGGCGATACTCATCCCACATTGCGGGACCGGTACTCCACAGGAGTGTGACCCCATCCAGCGAGCCGGCGTCCAATGCAGCGGCCACGGCCCGGTTGACGCTGCGGGCACCTTGGCTTCCCCCCATGACGAAACACACCGCAGTCTCTCCGCCGATACCGAGCGCACGTCGTGCCGCCTCGCGCTCGACCACCGAATCCGGCGGGGTGATAGGGTTTCCCAGCTCGAAGATTTCCGTGTCACGACCGGGCTTGAGGTGCTTCCTCGCTTCGGGAAAGCCCAGGTGAATCTGGCTGGCGCGCCGCGCCAGCCAACGGGTGGTGATGCCGGGCAGAGCGTTTTGTTCCTGCAACCCGAACGGAATGCCCCGGCGACTGCACACCCACAACATGGGGCCGGCGGCGTATCCACCCGTACCCACCGCAAAGACGGGCCGCTCGATATCGATGATGCGTTGGCATTCGCGAATGAGACGCCAAAGGAGGAAGAGCCACTTGGCATTTTTCCACCACGCGTGTCTGTAAATCGGTTCTGCCGGAAGCAGGTGGAACGGATAGCGGCCCCGTTCGGGAAGGATACGCGCCTCCACGCCGCGTTCCGCTCCGATCAGGATCGGTTCGGCGTGCGGGCTCAACTCACACATTGCATCGGCGAGGGCCAGGGCCGGCATTAGGTGCCCACCCGTTCCACCACCGGCGATCAGGATTTTCATCGACGCTCACCGATATTTATCAGCACGCCTGTCGCGAACATGGAAACAATCAAGTTGGATCTGCCATACGAGATGAACGGCAATGGAAGTCCGGTGGTGGGCACGATCCCGAGCGTGACGGCAATGTGGATGAACGCAGTCACACCGATCATCGCCGTGATCCCCACTGCGAGCAACGTGCCGAAGCGATCCGCTGCCGTACGCGCTATGTGCAGTCCGATCGCGATGAAGATTGCGAACAGCCCGATGAGCAGCGAGGCGCCCACGAAGCCCCACTCCTCACCGATCGTGCTGAAAATGAAATCTGAGTAGCCGTACGGCAGGTATCCCATCTTCTGCATGCCCTGACCGAATCCCACTCCGAACCACCGGCCCGCCCCCATGCCGATCAGCGACTGCTGTATCTGCCAGCCGGATTCTGCGTAGTCAGTTCCCGAGCCGAGGAAGCTCATCCACCGCTGCATGCGATATTGAACCTCGGTGATTTCCCGCCAGAGAAACGGGATCATGAACACGCCCATGACGAGGAAGTGCCCGATTCTGGCGCCGGCGGAAAACAGCACGACTCCGGCCAGCAGACAGACCAAGAGTGCCGAGGAAAGCGCTGGTTCGAAGAGGACGAGGCCCGCCACCGGAATGAGGATGACGACAAAGGGCAACAGACCTCGCCTGAAGTTGCGGAGTCGGCTTCCTTTTCTTACCGCAAGCATGGCGGTCCAAGCGACCACGGCGAACTTCGCAAACTCGGCCGGTTGGACCGAGAACCCGGACACCCCGATCCAGCGGCGCGACCCGTTTATCTCGAGGACGATGGGACTGGCAAATGGTAGCAGCAAGATCAGCAGCAACAGCGACACCACGCCCAGCACCGGCCACGCGAGACGCTGCCACATGTGGTATTCGACGCGGGACCCGATCAACATGGCGGCCCCGCCGATGGTGGCGCCGATCAGCTGGCGTAGCGCGAAAGTCGATCCTGGCCTTCCCGCTTGGACCGCTACGATGCTAGAAGCGCCGTACACCGCAGCAATTCCGAACACGACGAGAACCAGAGCGACGAGAAACAACAAACGTGTATCCCAGGTGGCACGGTGCGGCGATCGATGCCGCACCATCAGAGATCCTTAACCAGTTGCTTGAACACGTCGCCGCGCTCCTCGAAGTCACGGAACTGATCGAAGCTGGCGCACGCCGGCGAGAGCAGCACCGCCTCACCGTTGCGAACCAAGCTACTGGCCGAGCGGATGGCTGCCTCGAGGGTCTCGACCACTTCCAGCTCGGCCGACCCTCCCAGTGCTCGTCGGAGCTTCTCGCTGGCCTCTCCATATGCCACCACGCGGCGACAACGCTGCAAGAGCGACAGGAGCGGGTCGAGACTCTCTCCTTTGTCCCGCCCTCCTGCGATCAACACGAACGGTCGATCCATCGCCTGCAGGGCAACCCGGGTTGACGCGACATTCGTGGCTTTCGAATCGTTGATCCACAGCACCCCGTCGATTTCTCGTACAGCCTCGAGCCGGTGCGGCAGCGGCCGCAACTGCGGGATCGCCGCCGCGATCTGCTCCGGCGGGACGCCGGCGGCGGCAGCGACGAGCAGGGCAGCGAGCGTGTTTTCGACATTGTGATCGCCGAGGAGCGGCACATCGGCCCGGTCGATGACCATCCGGTCACCGATCATGAGTTCCCCTGTCGAGCGGTTCCACCACGCTTCTGCGTGCGTGCGCGTGCTCCATGCGCGGTGCTCCCCTCGGCTACCTGTTGCCAGCCCCTGGACGCCTTCGTCGTCGCCGTTCAGGATCCACACCGATTCGTCGGTGGCATTGCGAAAGAGCAACTTCTTGTCCGCATAATAAGCGTCGACACTGTCATACCGGTCGAGATGATCCGGCGCAAGATTGGTGAGAACGCCGACGGTCGGCGTCAGGCTGGGAGAATCGTGCAATTGGAACGAAGACGCCTCCACGACCACCCACTCCAGCGATGGTGCGCTGTCAGCCAGAGCGATCAACGGCAGGCCGATGTTGCCGGCCGCCTCAACGGCCTTGCCGGCGGAGCGCAGCAAATGGGTTATGAACGCTGTGGTCGTCGTCTTGCCGTTGGTTCCCGTCACCACTACGAGATTGACACCCGTGAGAGCCCGCGCCGCGATATCCAACTCGGCGATTATCTCCACGCCGGCGCCACGAGCTGCAGTCAACGGAGGGGCGTTCGGGGGAACCCCTGGGGACACGATGACTGCGGCACTGGAGCGGATCCGTTGCAGGTCGTGGAAGCCCAGGTCGACAGCCACAGACTTGGCACGCAGGGCCTCAGCCGCACCCGCCAGTTGTGCTCGATTGTCGGCATCTGACGCGTAGACCCGCACGCCGTGATCTGCCAGCCATTCGCTGACGGCAACTCCCGTGCGGCCGAGTCCCACGACGGCCACTTCGTTCGTCAGCCAATCCGGCGGAATCAGCGGATCTTCAACGTCGCCAAGGCGAGAAGCGCACAAAAGATTCCCAAGATGTAGAAGCGAGTAACGATCAGTGGTTCGGCCCAGCCGCTCTTTTCAAAATGGTGATGCAGTGGCGCCATGCGGAACACCCTGTGCTCTCGGGCGTACTCCGCACCGTAGCGTCGTTTACGGTATTTGAACACTCCGGTCTGGAGAATCACCGACACGGTCTCAGCCACGAACACACCACCCACTATCAAGAGGAGAAACTCCGACTTCAGCAGGATGGCAACCGTTCCCAACGCTCCACCGACAGCCAGACTTCCGGTATCCCCCATGAATACTTCGGCCGGGTAGGAATTGAACCACAGGAATCCCAGACATGCACCCGCCAGGGCCGTACAAAAGATCGTGAGTTCTCCCGAATTGACCAAATAGAAGATGTTGAGATACGCTGACGTGTCGACCCGGCCGATGACGTACGCGAAGACGGCGAATGTGCCTGCTGCGATCATGGCAAGCCCCGCCGCCAGCCCGTCGAGTCCATCTGTGAGGTTTACGGCGTTACTCGTTCCTGCCGTCACCAACGCCACGAACGCGACGAATACCGGCACCGGCAGCACGATGAGCACCCACTTGAAGAACGGCAGGGTTATGGCATTGGCGTAGGGGAGGTTCGGCGCCATGGGCCATACCAGGAGATATATCCCGAGCGCGACCCCGAACGTGATCTGCCCTACGAGCTTGTACCTTGCCACGAGGCCACGGGGCTTGCCCTGGATGATCTTGAGGTAGTCATCGATAAAGCCGATCACACCCGTCCACAACGTGGCGATCATCGCGACGATCACGTAGCGATTGTCCAGTCGCGCCCAGAGAAGCGTTGGTACGATCGTGCACAGCAGAATTATCACCCCACCCATCGTGGGCGTCCCGACCTTCGACTGGTGAGACGTTGGTCCGTCTGCCCGGATGATCTGCCCCACCTTGCGCAATCGGAGCTTACGGATGATGGGCGGGGCCACGACGAACGTCAACAGAATGGCGGTGGCGGCTGCGCCGGCGGCTCGAAACGTGATGTATTGGAAGACCCTGAGTGCGCCGAAGTACTCTTGAAGCGGGTACAGAAAATGATAGAGCACTAGGCCTAGTTTCCTCCTGTCAGCAGCGGAATGACGCGCTCCAGTCCCACACCGCGGGACGCCTTTACCAGCACGAATTCGTTTCCAGTCAAACGGCCCCGCAACACACTACCCAATTCCTCCACGTCGCGCGACGTCACAAGCCGGTCGCCGGGGACGCCCAGGGTTTCGAACGCATCGATGAAGTCACCGGTGGCGCCTATCAGTTTCGGATTCTGCCGTAGGATTGCCTCAGCCGATTCGAGATGGAGCCGAGACGAATGCTCGCCGAGTTCCAGCATCGAACCAACCACGGCTACGAAGGGCCGGTCCGCACGCATGTCGGCTGCCGTTTCCAGCGACGCCCTCATCGATTCCGGATTCGCGTTGTAGGAATCGTTGAGAATGACGCCCCCGCCCCCGCCCCCGTCCCCACCCCACCGTACGACCTCACACCTACCCGCAGGAAGGCTCACCTCTTCCAGAGCACGTGCGACCCGAGTGAGATCCAGATCGAGTTCCACAGCCACCGCCAGCGCGATCGTGGCGTTCTCGACCTGGTGTCTACCCACCAGGGGCAGTTCAACGCGCTGGCCTCTGAATGTGAGCGTCCCTCTCCCATCCTCACCCACCGTCCATTCATCGGGTGTGACTTCGGCCCTGCCACCGGTGCCAGCCGAAATCACGCGGTGGGCACTCCTACCGGCCTCTTCGAACAGTTCCTCTGGGCGCGTTCCAACGACGGCCACCGGAGCATCGCGTACTAGAGATACCTTTTCTGCCAGCACCGCTTCGAGCGATCCAAAACCGGCTAGGTGACTCGCCGACACGTTGGTCACGACCGCCACCGTCGGCTCTATGATGCCTCGTAGCCGTTCGATCTCGCCGACCGCGTTGGCACCGGCTTCCAACACGAGTGCTTCGGTGCCGTCGGGTGCGGTTAGAATCGCCTGGGGAACTCCGATGAGGTTGTTCAAGTTGGCGAGGGTGGAGTGCACCTTCCAACGCGTGCCGAGGGCCTTCGCCAGCATCTCCTTGGTAGCGGTCTTGCCGTTCGTACCTGTCACGGCGATCACCGGCCCCGGCACTTCCCTGCGTCGCGCCCGGGCGAGCAGGCCGAGGGCCACGAGCGGGTCGTCCACCTCGAACTGCTCCATTCCGTCCAGATGCGGCGACCCCCGGCGCACCACGGCACCAGTGGCACCCGCCTCGCGGGCCGCCTCGAGAAAGTCATGCCCGTCGAAGTGCTCTCCGGTCAACGCAACGAATAGGGCTTTCCGTTTGAGTGTGCGAGTATCGGTGCTGACCTCGGAAAACGACCGGTCGCTATCCGAATCGGTATTCAGAACGGCTGCGACGCTCTCACCGGTCCAGATCACGACGACGCTTGCCCACCGAGCACGTCGCGCACGATTTCACGCTCGTCAAACGGTGACCGCTCGGTGCCGATCACTTGATAGGTTTCGTGACCCTTTCCTGCCAGCAAGAGGCAATCGCCGCCCTCGAGCAACGCGATGGCCCGCTGTATGGCCTCGCGGCGGTCGGTGATTCTCATATGAGCACGCCCTGCCATGCCTTCCACAATATCGTCGATGATTCTGTCCGGATCCTCGGTTCGAGGATTATCGGAAGTGACGATGGCGACATCGGCATCTGCCGCCGCGATGCTACCCATCGCCCTACGTTTCTGACGATCTCGATCACCGCCACACCCGAACAACACGATCAAGCGACCGGTGGTCAGCGGTCGAGCGGCCCCGATTGCACGTCGCAAGGCGTCGGGCGTGTGCGCATAATCGCGGAGGATCAGGAACCGCTCTGAATAAAGCTGCTCCATTCGTCCGGCCACCTGGGGTGCGTCCGCCAGCCGTGCAACGATCTCATCAGGGGACACATCCAACGTCCACGCTACCGCCGCTGCCGCCAACGAGTTACTCACGTTGAAACCGCCCAACAACGGCGTGTGCGTAGAGAAAGATTGGTCGCCGAAGCAGATCCGCAAGCTCGTCCCGTCGGCGTGGAATCGCACCTCGTCACCGCGCACAGTTGCTCCAGCTCGAGTTCCATACGAGACGCTGCGGCGACCTTCCGGAACGCTCAGCCTGGTCCACAACGGTTCATCGGCGTTGAATATGACGCTGCCGTCCTTGCGCACGAGGTCGATCAATCTGTGTTTGGCCTGAAAGTACTCTTCGAACGTCGCGTGATAGTCGAGATGGTCGTGGGTGAGATTGGTGAACACGGCAGATACGAAGGTCAAAGCGTCTACCCGGTGTTGGTGCAGGGCGTGCGACGATACCTCCATCGCCAGCTGTGTCACGCCTCGGGCCCGCAAGCGCTGCAGCGTCTCTTGCAGCCGAACCGGACCGGGGGTGGTAAGACCTTCCTCGCCAACCGCCGCTCCCTTTCCGTCAAACGCACCCAAGGTCCCGACGGAGCCTGTGTTCCCTCCCTCATTCAGCAAATGCCGAACCAACGCCACAGTGGTAGATTTTCCGTTTGTCCCCGTCACCCCGACGATGTCGAGCTCCTCCCCGGGGTGCCCGAACCATTCCGCCGCTGCCAACGCGACGGCTACACGACCGTCCCGAACCAGGATTTGCGGGATGGGCAGATCGCTCCGACGCGAGACCAGTACCGCCACCGCGCCACGGGATACCGCATCGGGGATGTAATCGTGGCCATCTTGGACCGTTCCCTCGACGGCACAAAAAAGCCATCCGGGAGCAACCCGACGGGAGTCCTCCGTGATCCCCTCGATCGTCGAAGGCGGCGAGTCCGGCAGCTCGACGACAAGCCCAGCACGCTCCAGCGATCGAACGATACCTTCATAGACAGTCACCGGTTGGCGTGCCCCTCCTCGCCAACCAGCGTGATCAACTCGCCGTTCGACACTGGCGTGCCGGGAGCCGGGAGGATGGATCTAATCGGCCCTCGGCCCTCGATCCGGACCCGCAAACCCATTTGGTGCAGCCGGCGAGCGGCTCTGCGGAACGAAAGTCCGAGGACATCCGGTACGCGGCGTTCCAATTCCGCATTTGCTTTCGGTTTGCTCGGCCACGCCACCACATACGGAACCACGCCATCCTGCAACACGGGCCGGGACAGGGGACTCGACGACACACCTTGCATTCTGGCCGGGTCCAGAGCACTCGTCTGAGCGGCGAGGACCTGCTCCAGCACGGAACGAGTCAACGGAGCCGCACTGGTTCTGGCAAACCCACCTCTCGGATCATCGAGCTTCACCACGATCACGAGCTGAGGGTCGTCCGCCGGGAACATCGAGACGAAGCTCGCCGTGGTGGATCCGGGAATGTAGCCGTCCGGGCCGGCACGCCTTGCTGTGCCTGTCTTGCCGGCGACCTCATAACGCACCAGAGCGGCGGTGGAGCCGGTGCCGTCCTCCTCTACTACACCTCTAAGCATCGATCGCAACTCACGTGCGACCGTAGCACTCATCACCCGGCGCACCGGCTCCGGACGGTGGCGATATACCTCTTTCCCGTCTGGAGAACGCACACTGCTCACCAGTGTTGGATGTAGCAGTATTCCGTCATTCGCGATGGCCGCATACGCGTACGCCAATTGAAGCATCGTCACGGCCACCTCGTATCCAAACGACAGACTCGCTGCACTCCACCGCGTCCAGCGCGACGGCTTGAGTAGAATACCGGGAGACTCCACAGGGAACTCCACGCCGGTGGGGGTCCCCAAGCCAAAATCTCTCAATTGTTCGAAGTGCTGCTCCCGCGTCAGGCGCGACGCGAATTTTACGATACCTATGTTGCTCGACCTTCGGATGACATCGCGCAAGGTCATCCAGCCTTCGGGCGTTTCGTCTTCGATCACCCTGCTGCCGAGAGTGTACCGTCCTTCCTCACCCCATACGGTGTCGTTCCGGCCCACAAGTTCATGCTCGAGCAGCGCCGCGGCCGCAAACAACTTGGCTGTGGACCCCGGCTCGAACACAGATGTGAACACGCTGGCGGGGGCGCTGCCGTCCGCCCGGCGGGAGGCCACCGCAAGCAACTCCCCGGTCTCGGGGTCCATGACCACCACGTCGCCGGCAATAGCGTCGAGTCGATCGATGGCCTCCGCCAGACTCTGCTCCACGATATCCTGCAGTTCCGCATCGATGGTGAGGAACACGTCGTGGCCTGGAACGGGAAACGCGTCGAGTCGGGAGGGCGATTCGTAGCGCCGGCCGAACTGGTCGCGCAGCACGACTGCGCTCCCGGGCCGTCCCAGGAGGAGGGTGTCGAGTACACGCTCGATTCCGCTCGCTGGTCTTCCCGGCGCCGCCGGCCGGCCCAGGACTGCCCGGGCAAAGTCTGGGTTGGGATAAAAGCGGGTCAGTTCGGAGGTTAGGTGCACACCTCTGATTTCGCGCAGGGGCGCGACCTGACTGGAACTGAACGGGCCGTGGAAATACGCATACTTACGGCGAAACTGCTGTCTGATCCGCCGAGTCGACAGGCCGAGATGCTGTGCGATGGCCTCCACGGCAGTAGTCGTATCGCGCAGCTCTCCAGGGGCCACACCTACGTGAAACGTCGTCTGCGTCAGGGCCAGCGGCACACCGTTGCGATCGTAGATGTTCCCCCGCGGTGCCGGCAGTTCGACTCGTTCGGTGCGTTGCGACCGCGCCGTGTCTTCGTAGAAAGCACCCTTGACGATCTGAATGTGAGCTGCCCGGGCCACGAGGAGGACGACGGCCACGGCGAATCCCACCCGCACCGCTTGCAAACGAAGCGCAGCTTTCGGCACCTCAGTGTCCCTCCCTGCTTGGCACATGCAGGATGATGATCTCGCTGTCTGCAGGCAAGCGAAGCCCCAGCGATTCTGCCCGTGGGACGAGCACCGCCCTGCTGCCTGCCTCCTGGATTCGGCGCAGCAGTTCGGCCCGCTGCGCCTCGAGGGCGGAGCGCTGTTGCTGCGCGTCACGCAGCTCAGTAGTGATGACGTGTGATGCCGTTTGTCGAAACACGACCCACGTCAACACGCCCAGGAACGAGAGCAGCCAAACGGCCACCCAACCCCTGCCCCTAAGCTTCATCAGCCTTTGTGAACACACGCAGTCTCGCGCTGCGCGCTCTTGGGTTCTGGCAGGTCTCTTCGTCTCGCGGGGTAATCGGCTTCCTGGTTTCCACGCGGCCGAGTGGACGACCACGGCAGGTGCACACGGGCTGCCCAGCGGGACACACACAATCTCGGGCCCACTCCCGAAACGTGTGCTTCACAATACGATCCTCGCCCGAATGATAGCTGATGGCTGCAAGGACACCTCCCGGGGTCAACCCGTCCCGGATTCCTGGCAACCCCGCTTCAAGCTGAGACAATTCGTCGTTCACGGCAATGCGAACCGCCTGAAACAGTCTGGCAAAATCGGATGGACCGGCTCGTGCGCCGAGCACGGCACGAATGGCGTTAACCAAGTGATCGCTCGTGGTGAGTGGCGCTCGAGCCCGGCGGCGCACGATCTCACGAGCCAGTCTCCTGGCTCGCGGTTCATCGCCGTACTCCTTGAAGACCCGCCCGAGGTCGGCGTCCGTGGCCGATTCGAGCCATTCCGCACCCGTCATGCCCACGCCGGGATTCATGCGCATGTCCAACGCCACACCCCGCCGGAACGAGAACCCGCGGTATTCATTGTCGATTTGATGGGATGAAACACCGAGGTCGAGCAGAGCCAGATCGGGGCGGAAGCGGGCGATCTCATCGAGCACGCGCGGGTCGGCAAATCGACCTTCGAGCACAATAACATCGGACTTCGCGAACCGGGCGCGAACAGCCGCGACCGCCTCGGGATCCCGATCCACGGCGAGGACCCTGAGGCCCGCTCCGCGGAGAATCGCCGCATGCCCGCCCCCACCGGCCGTACAGTCCACCCCGCGGCACCGTCCCGCGGCGAGGCGTGCGACCTCATCGGCAAGCACCGGGGTGTGGTAGATCATCGACGTCACGGTGAGGGTAATGAAAGGTTCATCAACCCTCAGAAGACTCAAGAAAAAGGAAACCCCGCTCGGAGATCAAGCGGGGCACGGAAATTTCCAGTGTTTACGGGGCTGACGAGACTCGAACTCGCGACCTCCGGTGTGACAGACCGGCACTCTAACCAACTGAGCTACAACCCCTCTGCCTTCGGGGCCTCAATGTAGTCACCCCCGCGTTCGTAATTCAAGCCCAACTCAGGCAATCTGGGCTCTAGTTGGAGGCGCAGAACCTTTCGACCATCTGACTGCCAGCGTTGGAGATCTGCTCCAAGCCCGGCAACAGCTGATCGGCCGTCGCCTGTGCCAGGCTGGCCCCGGCGACCATTCGCTCCACGGCCAGCTTGGCAAAGTGGTCGAACTCTCGAGCCAACTCACAGGACTCTGAGCCGGCCACTTCCGAATACCACGGTTGCAAATGGAAATACCCCGCGAGCCCGTAAAAGAAGCTGGCCGGCCCGGTTACCGTTCCCGCAACATCGTAGCCGATCGCTTTCTCCAGCCAGGCCATCGCCAAGTCGGGACGCATTTGCTTTTGCGCCAAAGTGGAACCTGGCCGGTAGTAGAACGCTGCAAGGAGCCGCTGGGTATCGGGATCATCGCTCGCCATTTCAGCGACCACCGTCATCAGCGAATCGGCCATCACGAGGGTGGCGGTGTCCAGCGGCATAGCAGTATCGATCGTGACCGTCCCCACCAACCTACTGGCATAGGCCAGGATGGCTCTGTACTCGTCGGGATTCAACTCCATCACCCGCTTGAACGCCTCGAGCGTGGCCGCCGTATCCGCCGTCATGGCCAACAGCCCGGCGCGCCGGCCCCAGAACTGCAAGGAAATGGGAAACTGCGTGACGGCTTCTTTAGACCAACGCTGGAGCGCCGTACTGTCGTCGGCAAACTCAGCCGCGCCCAATATCTGAATGAAGAACAGCGAATCGCTGGCCTGATTGACGTCGGATTCATACCACTCGCCAAAAGCCTCAACTGCGCACGCCCAATTCTGTCCGTCGAAACACACTCGGGCGCGCAGCCGTTTCAGATCGGGGTTGTCCGGGTCACGCTGCAACCCTTCCTCCACCATCGACAGGGCCCGGTCGTAATCTGCCTGCAGCTGCCACATCTGGATCACGCTCAGGCGCAAGCTGATGTCGTCCGGAACCGCCCCGAGACGCTTCTCGGTGGACTCGATCGCGCCCAGCGTATCGCCTTTTTCGAAATACGCCTCGGCCAGTCGTTGCCAGGCCCTCTCTAAGAGAGGATCACCGGTGGTCATCTTCTGATAGGCCCAAATCATGCTGTCGGGCGGCTGGTTCGTGGCCTGAAAGATGTCGGCCACGCATCGGGCCGCTGCCGGATGGTTCGGGTATTCGCGGAACACGCGCTCGGCGCGGTCACGGCCTCCCTTATAGTCGGCGCGGTCACGGCGCTGCGAGCAATTGCGGACGTTCTGGGCGACCTGCACCCGCTTGCGGATGGAATCGGCCACCATCCTGGCGAAGTCCTTGGCCGACACATTGGCCTCACCCGTCACCGTCAGCCAACCCGCAATGCCCGACCGGCCGATATCCACCATCCGTAAGCGAATACTGGGCTCTGAGTTCCGGCGAAACGTACTGGTCGTATAACTGTCGGCACGCAGGAAATTGGCCAGCTGCAGGGCCGAGTTGTCGTCGGGGATGAACGCGCAATCAAATCCGGATGCCTCGAGCGCCTCACAGTACTGATCCGTCGTGACGATCGTGACCTGAGTGCGAAAGCGCCCCTCCAGCCGGGAGCGTATCTCGTCCGCCAACTCGAGCACGTACGAGGAATCGGCCGGATCACCCGGCAGCGCAGGCAGGATCAGGAAACGCTCCAGTTGCCGTATCCGCTGGCCGTCCGC
This sequence comes from Gemmatimonadota bacterium, assembly GCA_022566515.1. Classification (GTDB taxonomy): domain Bacteria; phylum Gemmatimonadota; class Gemmatimonadetes; order Gemmatimonadales; family GWC2-71-9; genus B3T1B10. The sequence continues at coordinate 2,923 of JADFIT010000027.1, read as the reverse complement.
GGACTGGGGTGTCAGCGCCACCAAGACCAGGACCACGGTCAACAATGAAGAAAATCCAAAGTCCAAACGATGATTAAGCACCGATAAACCCTCCAATTCTGCGAACACTCGGCGTTCGGCGAAGAAACCCCGAAAGCTCCTGCCTGATCTCTGTACACCTCATACTACACCCATGGGCGAAGAGGGATTCGAACCCCCGACTTCCTGCTTGTAAGGCAGGCGCTCTAAACCAGCTGAGCTATTCGCCCTGGCGGGCCGATCTCAGAGCGCCAAGCCTAGCGGAAACAGGACACAGTAGCCCAGCACCAGCAGGGCTGGGGCCACCGTGGTCGACCCTCCGGCCAGGAGCAGATACCCTATTGACAACGCTATCAGCGCCCCACCGAGAAGCAGCCCGTTGATGAGGCGGAACTGTAATCGGGCCGGGGAAACTCCCTTTGGGGACATAAGTGGGTGACGATAATCGCTCTATACCTGTTGGTCAAGAAGGGGGGTATTCACCCCCATCGAACACAACCCAGCCATCGTCCAGACCCGCGCGGCGAATGCGGTCACGGCGCCGGCGCCGGGCCCAAAGTGCCAGGAGCAAACCCGCCACGACGCTCCAGAACACGGAAAAGGACGTCACCAAGAGTAACCACCCATACCGACCTCGAAGTTCCCGTTGCCAGCGACCCTCGAACTGATCGAGGGTGAGACCGTACGTCCTGCGCAACGCCTGATCGAAGTCCGGCGTCAGCTCCAAGGCCCGCATCAGGGGTCTCAGCCCCCGCTTTCGACCGAGGCGCTCCAGGTACAATACTGCTGTGGTGGCCAAGGCGTAACTCGCCCGGGCGCTCGCGGCGCCGGAACGCAGATGCCGATTGAGCTGAAACAGGCTAGGAACCCGCCCGCGAACCATCGCCCAATTGACCCGCAACGCCTCCAGCCGATTCCACTCGCCGGCCACCCTGCTCGCATACCCTTCGTCGAACCAGAGGGGCACGCGTCCCACCGCATTCCGTAAGGTCAGGTGGGCCATCTCATGACGAAGCACCTGGTGGATATTTCCACCCGCAACCAGGATGATAGTGCTGGAGGCTGGAAACGTTGCCCCGGCGCCCCAGCCCGGGATACGGCCTGCGGTAACCGAATCGAACGTTCGTTGGTCGGGTGTCACGATCAGGCGAAAAGGGAAACGCTGCGGATCGTTCAGCCCCGGCCATTGAGCCGCAGGATCAACCCACTCTGCCAGCTCGATGGCAATCGACTCGGTCTCCGGCCAAAATACAGCGGTGACGCGCCCCACTCGGGCCAGGGCCGGCCCCTGGAAGGCCAGCGCGGCGAGGAACAACGGTATTAACGCGGTGGCTCCTCTCCCCGTTCGACCCGCTCCAGGGCTTCCTTACAGCGCTTACCCCAGACGGTAAGCTTGTTCGCCTTGTGTCCCTTGGCCCAGGTCTCGCGGGCTGCATCCCGGTCGTCGGCGTACCAATGCGCGCGACCGAGTTCGTAGTACGCCTCGATCAGGTTCGGTCCCAACACCAACGTTTTCTGGAAGAAGTTTTGCGCATCTTCATACATTTCGCGCTCGAAGTACACCAGACCCAGGTAGTAGTGGGCGTACAGCGTGGCTTTCTTGTCGTTGTCCAGTCGTATGGCCTTGGACAGGTGTTCGATCGCTTCTCCGAATATGCGTTTCTTGAGGCAAATGTAGCCGACGTTGATGCGCGCGAGCGAGTTGGCGGGTTCTTTCATCAACACTTGCTGAAAGGTTCCCAGCGCGTCGTCGTAATCCCCGTGGAGCATCTGCGCCCACCCTAGCTGAGATTGGGCCTGGGGATCGTCGGGTGACAGCTCGAGCGCTTTCCCCAGCGCCTGGATCGCTCCTTGGTAGTCTCCCAGCGATATGAGGCTCCAGCCTTTTTCGATGTACGTAGACGCACCGAGGTGGTCATGGACCACGGGCACGGAGCCCGTGAATTGTGGCGCCTGATCGCCGCTCTGGCTCTGGGCCAACTCCTTGTACCGGTCCACCAGAGCCCGGATGTTGTCCTTCAGCGCTGTCAGGTCGGTGATGGTCCGATCGACGAGCTTGAATAACGCAATGATGTCGCGCTTGACATCATCGCGTTCTGTGCCGCTTGGCGATTGCGTGAGCCGGGCCGAAATTTCGTCGTATTGGCGCCGGAGAGGGGCGACGCTAGAGTCAGGATTCATTGGCCGCCTTATTATCGGTTGCCTTCTCGAGCGCAAGGCGCTCCGTGGAAGAGAGAAGCTTGGGCACGGCGAGGATAACGATGGTGCGTCCGTCGTGCACAAAGATCCCGCTGATGTATTCGGCTGCCAGGCCGCGTACGATGGGCGGCGGGGGAACAATCTCATCGACCGGAGCCCTCAGCAACTCCGTAACGGCGTCCACGACTATGGCGATTCTCCCCTGTTCCCATTCGAGGATCATAGTTCGGGTGTCGTCGATAACGGACGCGTCTACGTTCAACCTCTTGCGGAGATCGATGACTGGAATCGCCGTGTCTTTGTATTGCATGATGCCCTCGAGAAAATCGGGCGCTTGGGGCAGCGGTGCCGGCTTTTCATAGCGCAACACCCGCTCGACGTCGAAGATGTTGAGCCCGAACTCATGGCCGCCGACGCGGAACGCCACCAACTGAACCTCCTCGTTAGCGCTCACGGCACCGCTTCGCTGTACGGCGCGGTCAAGCGTTCGCTCAGCGCGTCCATGTCTAGAATGGGTATGAGGTCATCGTTATGGCGTGCGACGCCCGAAATCCACGGCAAGCGCGCCTCCGGTGAAACCGAAACTGGTACTTCACGAACCACGGCATCTGCGTCGTCCACTTCGAATGCAACTCGGCGGTCGCCACAGCGCGCAACCACGACGGTATGAGCGCATTCACCTGGAGGTGAGCACCCGGTCAAGAGT
>JADFIT010000148.1 GCA_022566515.1 Gemmatimonadota bacterium | reverse complement strand
TACGAGTCGGCACGGCCAAGAAGGTACATCGGCACAGCCGCGGCCAGCATCAACAGCGTGTACACCGGGCGCCCACCGAACTTGTCCGTCGCCATTCCCAAGGGCAGCCTGACGAGTGATCCGGTGAGAACCGGAATCCCGATCAGCACACCCATCTGACTGGCGGACCAATCGAATAGCTGATTGTCCACCAAGAACGTGACCAACACGCCGTTGAGCATCCACGCCGCAAAGCAGACGGTGAAGGCCAGCGTGTTTAGTCCGAGGATGACGTGGGCGCGTCCGGGCTCGGCGTGTGTGTGTTGCTTCATCGCTGGCTCACCTCGCCCTGTGCAACGGTCGCGATCAGCATCGGCCGGTTTTTACTCAGCTGTTATTGGGCCGTGTCTTGCTCCACGGCGTGTTCGGGTTCCGAATGGACTTCCGATCCCAGTTCCAGATGACCTGCTGATAGGGACGCACGATGTAGTGGAGCGGTGCTACGACGAAGTGTATGAGGCGCGAGAAGGGAACCATGAAGAGAATCGCGAACGCGCCGACAATGTGGGCCTTGATCACCCAAGGCAGCGCGAAAACCGCACCGGTCTCGGGGGCCAGCTTGACAAGCGACCACAGGTAGGGTGAAAGATCGGCCGCGAACCACGACGCGCCCCACCGAAAGCCCAACGCTATCCAGCATCCCAGCACCACCTGGGCGAGCAGGAGCAGCTCGATCGCGATGTCCATCTTGGTGGTCACCGCACGGATCCGCGGGTTCGTGACCCGCCGGACCATGAGGGCGGTCAGGCCGACGAGCACACTCAGCCCGAAGGTAAAGGCCGTCACTTCGAGGACGATCAGACGTACCGGAATGCTATTCCAAGCCAGCGTGGCCCGGGGTAGCAGGAACGCCGTGAGGTGCCCGAAGAACACCACCAGTATCCCGATGTGGAACGGGATCGTACCCCAGAAGAGTGTCTTCCCCTCGAGGAACTGCGAAGAGAGCGACGACACCGTGAAACCCCGTCGCCGGTACCGGTAAGCAACTCCGAAAACGAAGACAATGACCGCCACGTAGGGAAACGCGACGAAGAGAAAAGTGTTCAGCGCGTTCATGGCATATTCCCCGACTGAGCCGGGCGGCCCTCATTGGCTTCGATATCAAGCTCCCGCCCGATGGAGCGCAAGAAATCGTTGTCCTGCTCAGGCGGCTTCCATTCGGAGAGACCGAAATCTTCCTTGAGCACTTCCAGCACAGTCGCCAGCGGCCCGCGGAAGATGGTGCCCCGCTCCGCGGAAGAGACGATCAGCGTCTTGAAGTGTTTCTTGTACAACCCATTCCGCTGTTTCATGCGTTGGGGTCCGAACTCGGCTATCATCATTTCTAGCGCCGGATGCAGGATCTCCTTGACGAACTCCAGCACCAATTCCCGGTCCTGCCACCTGGCGATCAAACGCAGCACGTTCGGCAGATGGTCTGGAAGCTCGGTGCCGCAGTCGAGCCCAACCTCGCCGTGCTCGCGGCTCAGGTTGACGAGCAGCTCGCCCCTCTTGTAGTCGTCCCCGAACATGACGTATCCGACGCCGAGGGTCGTGATCGATTGCACATCGAACGACCGGGTGAAGATCTCCTGGACCTCATTCAATTCTTCCGCTGAGAACACGTCTCCTTCAGACAGCAAGCCCCTTGCGAAGGCGTCGAGTTCGGCCGCCGCAAGCGGATAACGGCTCCCGAGAAGCCGGCAAGCCTTCCGGACCTGCCCTGGGTAGTCCTCTCCGGGGTAATCGAGCAGCGCGGCGAGTTGCTCGTAGTGAGCCAACGTCTGCATGCTCAGGCTCCCCTCTTGGCAGTTCCGGTCTTGAACCCGAACCCTGTACTCCCCTTCACATCGCCCGCAAACTCCATCATCTCGATAGCCTGCTCCCGGTGTGCGGCAGGAATCACGAAGCGATCGTTGAAGTGGGCGAGCGATGTCAGGTAGTAAATGTCATCGGCCGATTGCGGAGTCAGCCCCGTGTCGTCCAGGGCGCTCTTGACCATCTTCTCCGAGACGTCGCCCACGGTTACTTGGCGGCGATGGAGTCGGACGGCCATGAGCTTCTTCAACCGGTCACCGACTTGGGCCGTGTCGCCGGCACTGAACAAGTTCGCCATGTACTGCAGCGGGAAGCGAGCCTCGTCGATGGTTCCGAAGAGTTCCTCCGTGCTGGTGTCGTAGAGCCAGCTGTCGGGCCAGTATTTCCCGACTGGGTGCATCTTTTCGGATTGCTCTTTATTGTCGACCTTCGTGACCGACGCCATCACCGGCAGCAGGGGCGGTACGTAGAACAGCATCGGGAGCGTGCGGAACTCGGGATGTAGGGGAAGCGCCAGGTTCCACTCCTTCACGAACTTGTAGGCCGGCGACTTCTGTGCCGCGTCGATCGTAGAATCAGCTACACCGTTGCTCTTCGCCGAGGCGATGACATCGGGGTCGAACGGGTCGAGGATCATGTCCAGCTGGCGGTTCACGACGTCGGTCTCGGGAGCCGAAGCGACGCTCTCGATCTGGTCGGCGTCGTAGAGCAGCACGCCCAGATAGCGGATGCGCCCCACGCACGAATGCATGCACGCCGGCGCCTCGCCCGCCTCGAGCCGCGGGTAACACAGGATACATTTTTCGGACTTGCCCGTGCTCCAGTTGTAATAGGTCTTCTTGTAGGGGCAGGCCGTGACGCACATGCGCCATCCACGGCAAACCTCCTGATTGATGAGTACGATCCCGTCTTCACCACGTTTGTAAATCGCGCCCGAGGGGCACGACGCTACGCAAGCAGGATTGAGACAATGGTTGCAGATCCGCGGGAGGTAGAAGAAGGCCATGCGCTCCAACTGGAACATGGCTTCCTTCTCGGCGGGGGAGAGCTTCTCGAGATTGGGGTCGTTACGGGCATAGTCTGGTGACCCGCTCAAGTCGTCGTCCCAGTTCGGCCCCATCTTGATGTCCATCGGCTCGCCGGTGATCATCGAGATGGGCCTCGCCGTCGGCTGATCGTCGCCGGCAGGCGACTCGATCAGGTCGAGGTACTTGTAGGTGAACGGCTCGTAATAATCGTCGATCACCGGCATGTGAGGGTTGTGGAAGATGTTGGTCAGACTCTTCGGCTTGCCCGCGCCCTTCAGCTGGATCCCGTCATCGGTCACCTCCCAACCGCCCTTGTAGATGTCCTGGTTTTCCCACTTTCCGGGATACCCCGTCCCGGGCTTCGTCTCCACGTTGTTCCACCACATGTACTCGGCACCCTTGCGGTCGGTCCAGATATTCTTGCAGGCGATCGAGCAAGTGTGACAACCAATGCACTTGTCGAGGTGAAACACCATCGAAATCTGTGAACGAATATCCATCTCAAGTCTCCCGTACTTTGCGCGATCGTCCGGTCATTAAAACACCACCTTGTCCATTCGCTTGACGACTACATGCGTATCCCGATTCGGAGCGATTGGTCCCCAATAGTTGAAGTGGTAGGTAAACTGCCCGTATCCTCCGGCCAGGAAGTTGGGTTTCAAGTGGATGCGAGTGAAACTGTTGTGCCCACCCGCCCGCTTCCCCCCGCGCACCTGTGACTTGGGAATCCCGACAGTGCGTTCGGGAACGTGGTACACGATGCACACGCCCTTGGGGATTCGAGCACTCACGCAGGCGCGCGCGCAGTAGACACCGTGGTCGTTGTAGACTTCCACCCAGTCGTTGTCCTGGATGCCGAGATCGGCTGCGTCCACCTCGCTCATCCATACCGGCTCGCAACCCCGGGAAAGGGTCAACATCCGGAGGTTGTCGCCGTACGTGGAGTGGATGTGCCACTTCCCGTGGGGCGTGAGGCAGTTCAGGATCCGCGCCTCTCCGTCCTTCAGGGTCTGCTTGAGATCGCCGTAGGCTTGCGGCTTGGGCGACGGCTTGTAGGTGGGGAGGTTTTCGCCATAGGCCAGATACATCTCGTGGTCGATGTAGAAGTGCTGGCGCCCGGTCAGCGTACGCCACGGGACCAGCTTCTCGACGTTGTATGTGTAGGCAGCATAGGCCCTTCCCCCGGTCATGATTCCCGACCACAGCGGCGAGGTGTTGTATCGACGCGGCTGTGCCTGCAGGTCTGCGTAGCTGATCAGTACGTCTGCGCTGCCGGCCCCCAGGTCCACGAGATCCAAGCCCGTTCTCCGCTCGGCATCCTCATAGGCGCGCACGTTGAGCACGCCGTTGGTAAGCGCTGAGAGATACAGCACCGCGTCGGCAGCCCATTCGTCTTCCTTCAACGATGGGTAGACGCTGCCGTTTTGGCGTTCCACCGGGAAGCGGTTGGAGGCAATCATTTCATCGTATGCATCGGCACAATCGAAGTGGTTGCCGTGCGCACCAAGACCCGTCTCCCGGATGCGATCGCCCAGCCTGATGAACTTGTCGTAGAGCTTTGTGTAATCGCGGTCTACTACGGCCAGCCCGTGCATCGTCTTGCCGGGCACCGCCTCGCACTCCCCCAGGTACCAATCCTTGATGACCGGCTGGGAGATCTCACCCGGCGAGTCGTGTGCGATAGGAGTGGCGACGATGTCCTTTTGCGGCTCGGGGAAATACTTCGCCGCCGCATCGCTGGTGACTTTCGCCAGATCCCGGAAGATGTTCCAGTCCGTCTTCGACTCCCACACAGGCGCAATGGCCGCCGACAGCGGGTGTATAAAGGAATGGAGGTCGGTGCTGTTCAGGTCGGCTTTTTCGTACCACGAGGCCGCAGGCAGCACGATGTCGGAGTACAGCGCCGACGAGTCCATCCGGAAGTTCAGGTCGACGATGAGATCCATCTTCCCGACGGGCGCGACATCGTGCCACTTCACCTCGCGGGTGTGATCGTCCGAGTCCTCCGCTATCGCGTTGGAGTGCGTGCCCAGGTAGTGCTTCAGGCAGTACTCGTGCCCCTTCATGCTCCCCATGATGGCGTTCCCGCGCCAGATGTACCACACGCGGGGGAAGTTGTGTTCGGCCTCCGGATCGCTCACCGAGTACTTCAGTTCCTTGCTCTTGAGCTTGTTCAGTACGTACTGCTTGATACTCTCGTCGTCGGTGGCTCCCTTGTCGACCGCCTCTTTGCACAGCTCCAACGTGTTCTGGTCGAACTGCGGGTAGAACGGCATCCACCCCATGCGCACGGATTTGTAGATCTGATCGGCGGTGTGTTGCTGTGTCATCTCGTTGTCGGGCACCGTGTTGTACTTGGAGAACTGCCCGTCGTAGCGGTACTGGCACGTGTTGATGTAGTGCCAGATGGGCGCCTGCTGGAGCCGGACGGCGTCGTGCCAGTCCTTGCCGAACGCAATCGCCGACCAGGAGTCCATCGGCGCCAGCTTTTCCTGTCCCACGTAGTGGTTGAGGCCGCCACCGTTCTTGCCCACACAACCGGTGAGCATCAGAGCCATCGCTCCGGCCCGGTACATCAGGTTGGAGTGGTACCAGTGGTTGATGCCCGCCCCTATGATGATCATGCACTTGCCACCGGTGGCCTCGGCGGTGCGCGCCCACTCACGGGCGAATTGGAGCACCGTGTCTGACGCAACCCCGGTGAAGAGCTCCTGCCACGCCGGCGTGTACGCCGCGTCCTTGTCCGTGTAGTCCTCGGGGTAGTCGCCGGCAAGACCGCGCGAGACACCGTACTGGGCCATCGTGAGGTCGTAGACCGTCGTGACCGTTACCGGACCGTCGATCGTCTCGACGCGCATCACGGGTACGCCGCGTAACACCTTGTTATCCAACCCAAACTCGATGAAGCGCGTCTGGACGACCTCGTCGGACCTGCCGAGGAGCGTGAGCACCGGATCGTAGGGCTGGTCGTCAACCACGCTCTCCGGCTTCATGTTCCAGTTGCCTTGGGTCTCGTCCCAGCGAGATCCGGAACTGCCCTTGGGGACCACCAACTTGGCGGTCTTCGCGTCAATGTTGAGAAACTTCCAATCGCCGTTGGAAATGTCCTTGTATTCGGAGATCTCCGACGCGCGCAGCAACCGCCCCGGCTTGTAGTGCTCGCCGTCCTTCTCGAGCTTCACGAGGTAAGGGCTGTCGGTGTACTTCTTGACGTAGTCAATGAAGTACGGCGTCTGCTTCTCGTGGTGAAACTCTTTGAGGATCACGTGAGTCGTGGCCATCCAGAAGGCGCCGTCGCTTCCCGCGTGGAGGGGCACCCACTGATCGGCGTACTTGCAGACCTGACTGAAGTCGGGCGAGAACACCACAGTCTTCGTTCCGTTGTGGCGCGACTCGGCAAAGAAGTGGCAGTCGGGCGTGCGGGTCATGTTGAGACACGCGCCCATGTCGGCAATCATCTTCGCGTTAAACCAGTCGGCGCTCTCGCACACGTCGGTCTGCTCCCCCCAGATTTCGGGGAATGCCGTGGGGAGGTCGCAGTACCAGTCGTAGAAGCTGAGGCAGACGCCTCCGAAGAGCTGTAGGAAACGCGAGCCGGCCGCGTAGCTCATCATCGACATCGCCGGAATCGGGCTGAACCCGATCACCCGGTCCGGACCGTACTCCTGAGCGGTGCTGATGTTGGCGACGGCCATGATCTCCATGACCTCGTCCCAACTCGCCCTCCGGAATCCACCCTTGCCCCGTGCCTGTTGGTACTTCCTCCTCGCGCCCTTGTCATCCTGCAGAGCCTTCCATGCCTTCATGGGATCACCGGTTTCGCGCTTCTTCGCACGATAGGCGTCGATGAGAGCGCTTCGGATCAGCGGGTATTTGATCCGCAGAGGGCTGTACAAGTACCACGAGTACGAGATTCCCCGCTGACATCCCCGGGGCTCGTAAGGAGGCAGGGAGTCTTCCAGCAACGGGTAGTCCAGCTGCTGAGTCTCCCAGGTAACGATGCCGTCTTTGACATGGATCTGCCAGGAACAACCTCCCGTGCAGTTCACGCCGTGCGTGCTTCGTACTATTCGATCGTGCTGGAAGCGGTTGCGGTAGAACTCTTCCCACTTCCTGGTCTGCGGCGAGATGATGTCTTTGATCCAACCCATTGTCGTTACCCGGTTTCTTGCTAGTCGTTAGTTCAGGTGGACTTGATCTGTCTGTCGTAAATCGACTGGTTGACGGAACCCGTCGTGCGCCTGCGCCAGACCAGTGAGTAGAGGCCCAGGAGAATCACGGTGCCTGCGACCCCGGCGACGAACAGCTTGATGCCGTAGTCCCTTGGCTGGTGTAGTGCTTGCTCTGCATCTGCTTGTTGCAGAAAACCGACCAGGGCCGCGACCTCTTCGTCGGTGAGCGCCTTGTTCAAATAGGCCCGTTGCATCACGGGAAACGGGGGGCTTCCGATGATGGCCCGAACCCCGGGCCCGCCCAATCGCGAGAACACTGTCGTCAGCTCGGCAGCGAGCACTCCACCGCCGATGACCGCGTCGTGGATCACATCATGGCATGAGTTGCACGTAGGCCCGCCGTTGGTGAACCGGATCTTCCCCTGAAACAGGTCCTGCCCCAGGAGGATCTGCTCCTCGGTGGCCGGCTCCACGACATCCGGCGCCGCGGCTGTTTCGCCTGCAGCGGCTCCTCCCCCCCCACCACCCAGAAACGCAATGAGCGCCTCGGCCTCGGCATCGGTGATGCCGAAATTCGGCATCGGAACCAGGTACTCCTCGAGCAGTCCCGCAGCAATTGAGTCTTCGGAACCGAGCACTAGGTCGGGCCGCATGATGAACCGCTTAACCCAAGCGCGGTCGCGCCGGGTCATGACGCCTGCGAGCCCCGGTCCCACCAACCGATCCGCGTTCAACGTATGACAGGCCACGCACTTCTGTTGGAAGATCTCCTCACCGGATTGTTGGGCCATCAGGCTCGGCGGCCCCGCGCTCAGACTGAGAATGGCCAGGCCCGCGCACTGTGACAGAAATCTCATCATGTAGCTCCTGATCCCTCCGAGGCCGGGCCCCTTCCGTGGAGTGACACCTCCACGTATTCGGCCAGCGTCACCTCATTCAACACTTTATCAAGCTGAGAGCGAACGCCTTTGAGCCGGTAGTGCAGCGGACACGGCTCCGATTCGCTGCAATGGCCGCTCCACAACAGGCATTGCTTCAGCGCCAGTGGGCCTTCGATTGCCTCCAGGATGTCCCGCACCCGAATGTCGGACGGCGCACCGCGCAGCGTGTACCCGCTTCCGCGACCCCGATCCGATTCGAGCAGGCCGTGGCGCGCAAGCTTCTGGAAAATCTTTGCCAGGAAGGTGCTGGGGAGCTGCTGGACCTCCGCTATCTCAACCAGCGGCACCACGTCCCCAGGAGGATGCGTGGCCAGCCAGGCCAAGCCTTTGAGGGCGTACTCGCTTTCCCTGGTCAAGTTCACCGATCGACTCCGCCCGAGTTGCAGGCCCCTTGAGATCCCTCAGAGCTTCCGGATCTGCGTTGTCCTATTTAAGACACGCATTATTAGTGAGAATTCAGTTAACCCCGGCTGAATTCACCGTGAAGAAACCGTCATAGAACCGCGGGTTTACCCGTAGCA